>SVDX01000012.1 GCA_015057605.1 Lachnospira sp.
TTTGAATTCTTTTGAATTTTCAGGTTCGTCTTAGTATTTAATTATCAAGGTTGGGCTGCCCTTCTTTTTTGCGACAGCTATGTTAGTATATAACACCAAAAATGATTTGTCAACACCTTTTTGAAAATTTTTTCAAAAGTATCAACAAATCATTTTTATCTTACTTCATTAAGCTCATTAGTAATTTCAATACATAGTTATTATCGTTGATAAATGTCAAAATCGGGTTGGCATTTATCTGTTCAAACATCATTTTTGCAAAGTCCGTATTACTAAATATTGTTATTGCTGTAAAGAATATCCATACAACTAATATACCTTGTGCAAATCCTAATGCCACACCAGCAAGTACATTTACTTCTTTTAGCAATGGTAACTTGCTTACTAAATCCAAAAATTCTATCAACATTTTTACTGCTATAAGCACTGCTATAAATAGAACAAGAAATACTATTGCGTTAAATATGAGTGTTGCCACTCTATCAGTTATCATTTCCCTTGTTGATCCTACACTAAGCTCTTCATATTTTTTATCTGTATTATTTTTCTTTAAATAATCTTTTACTGAATCAGGAACTGGAACAGAATCTATTAAAGCCTCGTCATCCTTTTCTCCACTAAATACATTATTTTCCGAAAGGAATCTGTCCGTATTTTTATAAATTATATCAAACACGTCTGTATTGTTTTTAAGTAACGCTGTAACATTTGGCGAAATAATTATTACCACTGCTATTGTTATAAATATTGATGCAAAGGATAATGTTATTCGCACAAATCCTTTTTTATAGCCATCGTACGCTGAAAGCGCAAGTATCGCAAGTACAATTATTAATAACCACATATAGTACCTCCTATTTTAACTTAATCTTTTGTATATATTTACTGTTTATTAAATAGTAAATATTCTCGGAAACATTAATTATGTTCTGAATTCTAAGGTCAAATTTGTAAGCAAATCTTTCCTTTCCCTTCATATTAATAAGACTACAATTATAGTCATTATACAACAAAATGCCTTCATCTACAAATTTTATTGTTGTGTAGTCATTAGCATATGTATGAGTAAGTACATTTTTTGTATTAAAATCATATACCTTTAGGGTATACTTGTCTACTGTATTGGCATTTTCAAATAATAATCCTATGTACTTATCTGAATGAACGATTGACTTTACTTCTTCGTCAAGTGTAAGTTCACTATTTAATGCTGGATATTCCTCTATGTCATATATTCTTAGAGCATTATCACTAAATGCAATTACTCTGTCATTACCGATAAAATCAACATTTGGAACTATTGCTCCTTCGTAATTGAAGCTTCCAACCAAACGCTCGACTTCATTTTTTCCAACTTCTGAAAAGTTATAAAATACAACCTTTGACTTTAAAGATGCTCCACTCATATAAGAATAAGAAGCAACCATCTTTTTAGCATCTTCTGATATAGCTATGTCAAGCGGATAGCCTTCGCCCGAGATTGTTGTCTTAACACTATATATCATATCGCCCTTAACGCTATACATATTGATGTAATTACTTGTCTCATCTTCAAGTGTTGTAACAACTGCTCCTTGAGCTGCTACTTCAACCTGCGTTATTGGAAATACTGTATCCAAAATATTCTTAAGTCCCGTTTTGTCAAAAATATAAATTGAATTTGACGTAACATTACCTACTGCAACATAGTCTTTGCATATCTTAACCTGAGGATTTCTCATCTGGTAGCTTTGCTTCCATACGCTTCCTTCCTTGTCTGATATGTATTCTATGCCGTCATTATTATATCTAAGATAGCCGTCTGCATATCGTTTATATTCTACTAATTCGCCATTTTCACTTTCTATGGCAGAAAGCACTTCATAATCTGTGTATCGCTTGTTTTTAGAATAAATGTATATAAGCACCGCTATTATCGCAATCAAAAGTATTATCGCTACAATTATCGTCGCTCTTATCATACGATAACGCTTTATCTTCTTTTTATATTCTTCTGTATCCTGGCCCATTCTTTGCTTTGCCTTTTTAAATTGGGTTACTTGTGCCACGCTGCACCTCCCATTCGGTTTTAAGAATATTATACCTTATTCAGAAAAATATTCAAGGCAGTTTTATGGTCTGACCAGGATATATCTTGTCCGGATCTTTGATATTATTTATTTCCAATATGGTTTCCACATTGAAATCTGAACCATAATATTTTCTTGCTATACTGTATATGCTTTCTCCCTTTATAACCACATGTGTTTTTGTAATATTTGATGCTTGTGTTGCTTCCTCGCTTGGCGCCTCAGTTGCCTCTTCGCTTGGCGCCTGTGTAGCCTCTTCACTTGGAGCTTTAGTTGCAGCTTCGCTTGGCTCCTTAGTTGCCTCTTCGCTTGGAGTCTCTGATTGATATTCCTCTGATTGAGGTTCTACAAGTCCCGGAAGATTTACTACAGGTGTAACATTTCCATAATCATTTTTAATGTCGCTTACCTTATTAGAAATGTTATTAATCATATAATCCAAATTTTCAAGCTTTTCATAGCTGTTTATCATATTTATGCCAATTACTATTATTACTACCGCTAAAAAGCTGCTAACCGCATATGTATAGTTATAATGCTTGTTCTCATTTTTGCTGTTGATAATTTCCCTAAATGATGTAGTAACCCTGTCTGTAAGTGTTTCATCTACACTTACGCCCTTGCTGTCACTAATCATAAATTCCTGCATAAGCTCGTTCTTTTCATAATAAATGTTATAGCCTGTAAGCTTCTTTAAGCATCTGTTTTCGTATAAATAGAAATCCCCATCCATACATTCACATTGCATTAAAAATAAGCATTTTTCGCTACCTGCAAAATTGTTAAGGTGCATTCTTTCAATGTCTAACATCTCATTTTTTGTGACCTCATCCTCAATTAAATACCAACCAATAATGTCTTTTTGTGGGAAATGCTTGTTCTTGTCCTCGTAAATTTCACGCCATAGCTCTGCATTAAATTCTCCCTCATATGCAATTTCCATACCTGCATTTATAAAATTATATCTAACACCCTCAAACTCTTTGCTTTCTCCTAAAAGAATACCCGCGCAGCTTTTCTCTTTCTTCTTTTTAGCTGCATTTGTTATGTATGTCATAACATAATCCTCTAAATAAATTCGAACATTGCCATCAGTTTCACCCACTTGCTTCACATTTTTAGGAAGCTTTGGCGCGACCTTTTGCTCTAACGAGCTTTTACTAACCTCATTACTAACTATTTCTATCAAAAAATACACCTCCAATATTGTTTTCACCAAATATTACCATATGTTAAATGCGTATTTTGTCATATGGAGGTATTGCTTAAATATATTTAACGACATTTTTTGATATGATACAAAAACATATTACATAATCTATCATAATGCGACACATATAATGTCAAAAAGAGTCCGCATTTGCGAACTCTTTTATGTTTTATTTGGAATAAATGTTATTTTTTCTTATATATTGCTAACGCCTCTGATACTGTTGAAATCTTTTGATTTTTCATAATAGCAATGAGATCTGCTATTTTGTCACTATTCATCATGTCCTTACCAAGCTGCAATTCATAATTGGTAATAAGACCACTTTGAGTAGCATTGACATTTCTCTCAAGCTCTTTTTCCTCAGAAGTTTTCTTAATTAAGTCTGCCTTAATTCTTTCAATGCCTACCATAGCCTTATCAGTTATCTTCTTAACTTCTCCCGGCTTTGTATTAGTTTCAAAATAGTTAAGCGCTTCATCTCTCTTTCTTGTCTGAGTTTCAATGATTTTTTCACATTCTGCAATGACTTCATCGTAATCTGTTAAACCATATTGCTCATCATCCTTGTCACGCTTGATACTCTTTTTAATCTTTTTAATCTGCTTGTTATTCTTAATAATTGCATTACGTATTTCTCTTGCCTGACGTAACTGCACATTATATGGAATCTCAGTTTTGTTACTTATCGTACGATGAAGCAAAAACTCTACAATTATAATAACCGAATATACTATAACTAATACAACTGTATTGTGTACATCTTCTGGCAAAAGCAAATATACTAATCCCGGTAAACCTACAGCAAATACGACAATAATTAGGAATAATTTAAAATATTCACCAATTCCCTTTGGCATAAACAGATTAAAATACAGTGGTGTTGAACAGTACTTTGGCATACAGTGGCTACGCACAATATCCTTAATATCATCATTAAGATTCTTATTCTCAGCCCTAAGCTCTGCTGTTTCAACGCTTATTCTTTCTTTTACACCTTTGTTCTTTGCTTTATTTCTTTGCGCCTTGGCCTTTTTTAATTTGTCCTGTTGTTTATTGATTTCCGGATCATAGGCTCCTGCTATTTCCGCACGGCGCTTCTTCATTGAAGAATCAATGTTATTTTGCATTTCCTTCTCGGCGCTGTTTAGTTCCTTTTGAAGTTTTTTAACTTCGCTTGAAACATTAGACAATTTTTCCTTTTGATTTTCAAAGGCTATTAGCTGATTCTTCAAATCCACTAAGCCGTTTATCCCTTGGTTCATTATATTTGCCATAGTATCTCCATCCCTACTATTGTCTGTTGTAGTTAATTAAGCATCCCTTTAAAATAATCTGTCTTTCATCATCTGTAAGCTCACCTAATTTTAAAGTAAATTCGTTAGCTTTTCCATCCTTGATTGCATATGCCTTAAGCTCTGATACCTTATCAATAACTGCCTGCTTTACATCTGGTACGAAAATGTAATCACCATTTGCAAATGGTAAATCGCCCTTATCAATGATAAATGGTAACATACCCCAGTTAATAAGGTTTGAACGATATCTCTTAGTTGCATATTCATTTGCAATATTAGCCCAGCCACCAAGTACCTTCTGACATGATGCCGCCTGCTCTCTTGCAGAACCATCACCTGGTTTTACCGCAAATATTGTACTACCAATACCTGTATTAGCTTCATTAATATCTGCCTTAACTGTCTTAGCAACATTTACAACTGCTTCAAGTTCAGGTAATACTGCATATGGAGCTTCACCGTTAACTCTTGCTTCTTCTGCAACCTTAACAGCCTTCGCCTTACCAACGTATGCAGGATCCTTTCTTGATAAAGTAAACTCTGCAAGACCGATTGGATTTGAACGGTAAGATGAAGTTTCACCAGAAGGTATAAGTTCATCTGTTGTTGTAACAGGGTCATGAATCTCTGAAACAACCTTTAATAATAAGTTGTCTGTCAATGCAGACATCTTTGGCCAATCCTTAATGTTTGGACCAAATTTAATTTCAACACTTTCATCAGCAACACCCTTGCTATCAAAAATTCTGTTAGCATAAATAGTGCTGTCGAAGTGATATTTTAATCCCTTGTATTCTACGTCTAAATCTGTAGCGGCTGTTAAATAACCCTTGTTTGCTGCTGTTGCTGCAATTGAACGAGCATCCATAAGAGCAACAGATGCAATCTGACCATTTTGAAGCTTAGAACCTTCTCTGTTAGGGAAGTTTCTTGTTGAGTGTCTAATACTAAATGCATTGTTAGCAGGAGTATCACCAGCACCAAAGCATGGACCACAGAATGCAGTCTTAACGATTGTACCTGTAGCAAGCAAGTCAGCAAGCGCACCATTCTTAGCTAATTCCATATAAATAGGTGTACTTGCAGGATATACGCTTAAAGTAAATTCATCAGCACCGATGCTCTTACCTCTTAAAATGTCTGCTGCATCACAAATATTTTCAAAACCACCACCGGCACAACCAGCGATAATACCTTGTTCTACATATAACTTACCATTTCTAACCTTGTCACGAAGCGAGAAATCAACCTGTCCATCAAGACTTACTAAAGCCTTCTTCTCACAGTCAGCTAAAATGTCCATAAGGTTAGCATTTAACTCTTCAATTGTGTATGTATTACTTGGGTGGAATGGCATAGCAATCATTGGCTTAACCTTTGATAAATCTACATAAATCATTCCATCGTAGTAAGCAACACTACCTGGGTTAAGTTCTTTATATTCATCTACTCTTCCGTGAATATCGTAGAATTCCTTAATTGTGTCATCTGTCTTCCAAATAGATGATAAACATGTTGTTTCTGTTGTCATAACATCGATACCAATTCTAAAATCAGCGCTTAAGTTATCAACACCAGGACCAACAAATTCCATTACTTTGTTGTTAACGTATCCATTTGCAAATACTGCACCAATAATAGCTAAAGCAACGTCCTGTGGACCAACACCCTTAGCAGGTGCACCTGTCATATATACACCAACAACCTTTGGCATATTGATATCATATGTCTTGCAAAGTAACTGCTTAACAAGCTCAGGACCACCTTCACCTACTGCCATAGTACCAAGAGCACCATAACGTGTATGGCTGTCTGAACCTAAAATCATCTTGCCACCGCCTGCAAGCATTTCTCTTGCATATTGGTGAATAACTGCCTGATGAGGTGGAACGTAGATTCCGCCGTATCTCTTTGCACATGTAAGACCATACATATGGTCGTCTTCATTAATAGTACCACCAACTGCACATAAGCTGTTATGGCAGTTAGTAAGAACGTAAGGAATTGGGAACTTCTCAAGTCCTGAAGCTCTTGCTGTCTGTATAATACCAACAAATGTAATATCGTGTGATGTAAGCTTATCAAACTTAATCATAAGCTTTTCCATATTACCTGATGTGTTGTGTGATTCTAAAATTCCATAAGCAATAGTATTCTTAGCAGCTTCTTCCTTGCTAACTTCTCTACCAAGCTTTGAGCCTAATATAGCTGCCACATCATTGCTTTCTTCAATAACTTCAGTGCCATTTAATAAATATGCACCTGCTTTACTTAACTGTATCATATTTTCCTCCAAAAAATAGCTTTGTATCCATTATATATTTGCTTCTTAGAGTTTGCAACTATTTATTAATTGCTTTTTCATTTCTAAAATTTCTTCAGGGCTAACCTTACCCGGTTCCCACTCAATCGCAACGCCATCATTTTCATATCTTGGAATTACGTGTGTGTGGAAATGAAATACTGTCTGTCCCGCGATTTCGCCATTGTTTTGTAAAATGTTAACGCCGTCACATTTAAATGTCTCTTTCATTGCAGTCGCAACCTTTTTAGCCACCACAAATACTCTCTTTGCTGTATCTTCATCAAGCTCAAATATATTTGCAGCATGATTCTTAGCTAAGATAAGAGCATGACCCTTAGTTGCAGGTCCTACATCAAATATAACCTTTACAAGCTCATCCTCATAAATAGCTTCTGTCGGAATATCTCCATTTGCTAATTTACAAAAAATACAATTTTCGTCTTTCATTTTTGCCTCCGTCAATGTATAATCTATAAATAAAGTTTAGCTTAGATGATAAATTTTATCAAGTTTATTTTTAAAGGGAGTACCTAATAATGACAGAAAATGAATACTTTTTATGTCTCTCAAGACTATCTCACGACCTTAACAACTGCTTATCCATCACCAGAAGCTCTATGCAAATGGTAGAAATGGAGAATCCAAGCCTCACTAATGATGCTATGTGGCAATTTTCAAAGGATGGTATTGACGATATGGTTAACATCTTAGAGCGTTTTTCTCATTATCGATATGGCAATAAACTTTCAATGAGTGTTGTAAGTTTTGAAAAGCTTTTTGGCGATATTTCGTCAAAGATTTCTAAAACCATATCCCCTGACTGCACCGACTTTGAGGGTGATGAGACTAAGCTTAAAGAAGCATTTTTACATATTATAGAAAATGCATTAGAAAATGGTTCTGATATTATTAAGCTTAACGCCGATTATACACAGGGTCACCACATTGTAACCATAAGCGACAACGGCAGCATCGCACCTGAAAATATCAAGGATTCGCTATTTGAACCATTTGTAACAAGCAAGGAGGCTCATCACGGTCTGGGACTTGCCATTGCGAAGCGAATTATTGAAGCACATGGCGGAAGTATTGAATATGTGAGAGAAAATGATTGGAATTGTTTTAGAGTAATATTATAGAATAAAGTGGAATTTTCTATAGAATACAAAGTGGGATAGGTGTATACCTATCCCGTTTGTGTCTAAATAATCATATTTTTCTTCATCATATGTTTATATGTAAATATTCCAAATATTGCAAGTGCAACCACCTTTAAGGCTTGTGCCATAAAATAATATGCAAAGCTTATATTCGTGTCATATACTGCACAAAATGACATCACTGCAAACGGCCACATTTCATCCGAACTACATATTATCGGTGCAATAAATACCGGTACAATTATAGTAATAAATAATTCTATCGTCATTGCAGCAAAAATATTTTTAATTAGTGTTGCCACAAAATAATTTAGCACTATTGCACATAGCACAAAAAAGCTCATAGCTAATAGTTCCTTAATCATATACTCGTTGGCAGTAAGTAGATGCACCTTCTCATTCTTTAAAAACATTACATATTTATACTTTCCATAGAATTCTTCTTTCATAATCATAACAAGTACTATCATAATAAGATATATTCCAACATTAACACACATATATGTTTTAAACTTTTCAAAGAATATCTTACTTCGACTTTTTCTCATAAACAAAAATGTAGCTGCACCATTAGCAAAGCCTGCATTTACAATTAATGCAGTCCATATGATTGAACCTATTATAGCTATAAAAAACATTCCTATAAGCATTTGTTCAAAATATGCTAACTCACTATTATCATCTATAATTAGTAGTTCAGTAACTTCGCCATCTTTGATGTTATTTTCAATAAGATAATCCATAATAATGATTGTTTCTTTTATTGCCCTAAGTTCTTCCTCTTCAAGAAATATTACCTCTTCGCTTTTTATAGCATTTTCTAAATTAAGTTTTTGTTCCTTTAATTCCTCTATACTATTATATTGTTTGATAGGATGACTATAATCCCATTTTTCATTATATACCGAGCTTAAATCATAATATATAAAGCTTGCCATAAATACAATTCCAAAGGATACAAATATTACAAGCCATGCTGTAACGGAACTAAATAATTTTTTAAATTCTCTTTTCATGACTCCCTCCCATTAACATCTGAATATACTTTTTTCAAATCACATTCTATAGGAGATGCCGACAATAATCCATACTGTGATGCAAGCTTTAAAAGCTCTGTCGGATTCTTATCATCCATTGTCACAAGTATTCTATTGCCACTAACCTCAAGAATATCACTCACATTAAGCTTGCTTTTCATATTATTAACGCCATCTTCATCAACAAATTCAAATGCATATACCAAGCTATACTTGTTAACTTCTTCCTTAAGGTCAAGCTCTAACTTACCGTCGCTCATGAGAAATACCTTGTCACATATAGTTAACTCATTTAATAAATGTGTCGCCATAATAATTATCTTACCCTTAGCCTTGGCTTCAGTTATACTTTTGTTAAATGTATCAATAGCCGATTGGTCAAGCGCGTTCGTCGGCTCATCTAAGACATAAATATCTGGATTGGCACAAAATGTTAGAATAAGCGCTAGCTTTTGCTTCATACCAAGAGAATACTTTTTAACAGGTTTATGTATATCTTCTGACATTCCCCATTTTGCAATCTCTTCGTTATAATCACCTTCTCCAAGATAATATTCCAGATTTTCATAGCCTGTAAGATTATTCCAAAAGCATGGTTGTTCTATTATTCCAAATATATCATCTATTCCTGTCTTTTCTATCATACCAGTATATTTAGGATAAAAGCCTGCTATTATATATAAAAGTGTTGACTTACCAACTCCATTATCGCCTACTATTGCAATAGCATCACCCGATACGCAGGTAAGATCAAGTCCTTTCAATACCTTTTTTTCACCATATTTAAATTCAATTTCATTTAATTTAATCTGTTTCATATACCTCTCCATTCCGAATCGTAATGGACTTGCATTAGCAAGTCATACGTGTAGGAATCGCGCAATAGAAATTCACGAAGGTGATTTCTATTGTCGCATCATAGCTATTTGTGTAAAATTTACACAAATAGCGGCGTGAAAAAACAGCATATCAATGTGTTTTTTCACACTATTCCTCTCGATACATTTCAATGCCTTCATCTGTTGCTTTAATTAAAAAGATAATCTCTTTCTTTTCCGCGTTTTCATTTGTGTTTTTAAGTCGTAATCTTATTATATTATTCTCTTTATCCACTTCGCAACTATTGTCGTCAATGGTTTCATAAAATTCTGCCAATTCCCTAATATTAATAAAACCTTTAGTCTCTTCCCAGGTTGCTGTGGTTTTCTTGTTATAGTCAATAATTGTTTCTAATTTCAATGGAGATATAAAATAATAATCGTCATCCCATACTGGATCTGAAACATAACAAATTGATTCAGATAAATATATTCTACCTGCACTTACCTCTACTTTAAAACAATGCCCATCATAGGCTCTTAAATAGATTTCACTATATGCATCCTTGTAATAAGCCGCTTGCGCAGTACCATTAAATACCATTTTATCTATAAAATCTTCAATATCTTTTACGATAATTTCCTGTCCACCAAAACGTGATATTGCTACATTATCATCATAAGAAATGCATTTGTATCTACCAAGTACCCACGTTGTCTTTCCATCAACACTGGTAATTGATATAGTAGTATCACGATTTGCATATAATTTGAAACTTACTACTCCTAATACTAATAGTACAGTTAAAATAGCAAGTGGTATCATTACTTTCTTCAACATAATTCTCCTTTATACTCTACTTAACTTTAGTGATTCCAAATTGGTATCTATATATTCCTGTATCAATTTCTCTCTCAGGGAAATATGAATATTGCCTTTTGGGATAAGCAATACTATTTGTCCATCCATCATTGACTACGATAAATTTTTCAGTAGCATAACCATCTTGCTTCCCCCACCAATATTTCTTTGTGTATTCAACCTCATATTCTACATAGCCAGCTCCTACTGTTGTATGTCCGATCATAGAAAATAATACTGGTTTATCAGAGTTAACTTCACTTTTTAATGAATCATATATATCATAATAATCATTATTTCCTTTTAAAGAAGATCCATATTTAGTAAACATTTGAGTCAAATTAGAATCTAATCTGCTATGCGAAACTCCTCTAATCTGTTTTGATGTAGCATGCCCATAAAACCACATATTATCAATGATTTCACAAAATATTATGTATGTGCCATTTGGTTTAGCTGTCCTATCTTTTATTGCTGATATATTGTACTTATTACCACAATATTCTAATAATGATGCCGTTGCTACAACTGTACAAGTTCCACCAGCTTTTATTCCTGTATCTAGATAATACCAATTATTCCACACATCCTGATTATAATTTTTTGTATCTATGTACTTATCTTTTTCTAATGAAATATCTATATCCTTATAATCCGAATACTTATCATAAATATAATTTTCTACTTTCGATAATTCATCCATTATTGATGCACTCGTTCCCATTGCTTTTTTAGGCGCCAATTCTTGTCGTCCTATTACCAACAAAACTCCCATTACCATTGTTAACATAGCTGCCATAGCCATGCTTGTTAAAGTCTTTTTCATCACATAACCTCCAAAAATTAATTATATTAACTATCAATTATTTAAATAGTTGTAAATATTAACATTTTATAATGTTATGTGTTTATTATAATATATATATGTATATTGTCAATATTTTTCATACAATTTTATTCAGAAAAATATTTTATCACATCACTATCACTTTTCACGCTACAATTTTTATAACTTACGCTTCCCTTATATACGGAAAGTTCTAAATATCTGACACTTTGATCGTTAGTATCAAGTCTGTAAAAATACGTTACTCCGACTACATTTGGCAAATCCTCTATTGCATTTGGTTCTCCAAAACGAGCCTTGAACGCTTCATATGTAGGGTTGGCTTTTATAAAGCTTAACGCCGCCGCTTCATTTATACTACTGTCTGCATTTTCATAGCGATAAGGTCTCCCTCCAATATGGCGAACCTCAAAGTCCTCTTCCAGCACAGTATCTGCAGCCACGCAAGTCCCATTATAATCATTTCTAAGCACATACGCCTTTTCAGATTCAACTACAAGCTTTGTAATACCAATATCATTCTTATCCTCTGCCTCCCACATGGCAGATATTTTTACATAATAAGTTTCATTATTAAGCTCAACTTCATAGCCAACATATATCTCCCAATCGCCACCGCCTCTTGAGCTAAAGCTAGTCTCTTTGACGCTACCCTCAGATAAGCCCTCTGGGTATTCCTTATAGAATTCTTCTATATTCTTATCAAGGGTGCTTCCCTGTATGTTCTTAGGAAATATTTTTGCAAATGCTTCTTTATCTTTACTATCCACTAAGGTAAATACCTGTTCAAACACCTCATCTCTTACATCTGATTCTCCTACGTGCTCGTTGCGCCATCTATCTACAAAATTTTCATAATGTGTTCTTTCTATACTTAAATTAATACGATAAATTCCAACACCTATTCCAAACAGAACTGCTGCCGCAATCGGCGCCCAAAGTATAATACTCGCAATCGTATATCCCACTTTTCCTTTTTTATTGTTTGTTTTTTTCATACGTCTTTTAGACACCAAAAGGAGAATAAATGCAATAAACTCAACTACTGCAAATATTCCCGCCATAATAAGTATCATAATAAAAAACATTGAAACGAAACCCATTTTCGCCCTCCTCTCAATAATTAAATCTAAATTTAATTATTAGTAACATCGCCATTTCCTCTAATATCTATCGCATCTCCAAGATATGTAGGCTTTGGTTTAAATATACATTTTACAAAGTCTTTATTACGTGCAAGAACCTCTCTTGTGTCCCTATTTGCCTGTCCCACATAATCATCTCCGGCTGCTGCCACGCCATAAGCTTCTACTCCAAGCTTATCTGCAATATACAATGCTCTGTAAAGGTGATAAGCCTGTGTAACAATTATAATTTTGTCAGCGCCAAATATTTCCTTTGCTCTATAAATACTTTCATAGGTAGAAAAGCCTGCATGGTCCATAAATATATCTTCTGATACAATATTTTTATCTATTGCATAGTTTTTCATTGTACCTACTTCGTCATAATCAATCTGACCATGATCTCCACTCATAAGTAGCTTAGGAGCTGCATTTACATTATACAACTCAATACCTTTTTCAAGTCTGTCCTGTAGCATAGGACTTGGTACTCCGTCGCTATAAACGGAGCACCCAAGTACTAAAATACAATCTATATCTTCTTTTTCTTTCGCTTCTTCAACGCTTATTATATTATCTTTTACCTTATGTTTTACATGTGCATTTATTAAAAATACTATTGCAATTGCTGACACAATCAATATTGCTGTGGCAATAACGCTTATTTTTAATAGCTGCAATATCTTCTTAATCCTTGTCATAAATATACCTTCTTATTTGTCAGATATAATAATTATAACATTAAATATTTTCATTTTTCAATGCTTCAATAGGATTATCTTTTTTTATTTTGCTCATCGAATATAACATAGTCATAAATACAACTAAAAATACGCTTGCAGTTGCTATTAACATTGCACTTATCGGTAATTTATACGCCATTTCCACTCCATGCATTATTGATAAGTGTATTGCATATGATATAAGCACGGACACTGGAATTCCTAATATAAGCGACTTTGCACCATATAAAATGCATTCAAAATTCATCATTCTATTGAAAGCTTTATTGTCCATACCTATAGATTTTAACATTGCAAATTCACGTCTTCTAAGACTTATATTGGTTGAAATTGTGTTAAATACATTTGCTGCTGCAATAAGTGAAATTAATGTTATAAAGCCATACGAAAATACATTTAGTATTGTCAAAAGGTTTCTATCACTTTCAGCCTGAGCCGCATAATCATATAGATTACTTGAGCTTAATGAAAGCTCCTTTAAAATATTCTTTACGCTTGTAAAGCTTTCATTGTGATTATCCGACTTCATCAGATAATATATTCCTGAGCTATCCTCAGTTTCTGGCATAACTACATCCATAAAGCTTGCAGGATATAAATATGATACTGCATACACATCCATAAAATACGGATGGTCATATAATATTTTGCCACCTTTTATTGTAATCTTTTCATCAGTTGAATATAACTCTATACTTGTTTCTACATTATCATTCTTAAAGCTGTTAATTGTTATATATTTTTCCTTCTCAGAATCAAACTCCACCGTTCCGTCGCATATAACTGCCACCGGATTTTCCTTATTCATATATACTGCTTTGTTAAGATTATAATCCTTAAGCATACTTTCATAAGCAGCATCATCAATAAAATACACCGCAACCATTAATGGATTACCTTCAAGTACTCTGATTGCATCATCTGTCAAATACTCTTTTTTAGTATCCGAAGTGTATATGTTATATTGAACATAGCAGGCCTCTGTTATATTTTTTGCGCCCTTTATCTTTTTAAGTAGCTCATCTTTTCCTACATTTTTTAACTGTACTTTGTTAGCGATAAATTCCAAATCATAATCGCTTGTCTCAAAGGCTACATTTGCTGCATCAGTAATATAGCTTGTAAATGCTGATGTTGTAACGAATAGCACAATACTCATAAAAAGACTTACAACTGTAGTAGTGTATTTTTTCTTATTTCTCTTATAGTATTTAGTTGCAAGCACTCCAGGTAAGCCAAATAGCTTTGCTGTAAGCTTTGATACCTTAACATTTTTATTTCTTATTTTAATATCGTTATTTTGGCGAATTGCCTCAATTGCAGTTACCTTAGTTGCTCTCTTTGATGGAAGCCATGCTGAAATCATTACCGTAACAAGTGCCACTACAACTGCTACCACTATTGAAAACCACGATACGCTAAGCTCCATATCTACTGGAAAACCAAGGCTTCTAAATTTAGGTCCAATAATCATAAGCGTTACGCCAATTCCACCAATTCCAGAGAGGATACCCAATGGAATTCCCACCACACTTACCGAAAGTGCCTCGAAAAATACCATTTTTCTAACCTGTTTTTTAGTCGCACCTACCGAAGAAAGTAGTCCGAACTGCTTTGTTCGCTCTGACACCGATATTGAAAATGCATTATAAATAAGTGCCACTGAACCAAACATTATTAAACCGATTATAATTGCCGAAAGACCGCCAACCATATTATAAAAGCTGTCATATCTAGATACGCCAAGTGCCATTAAAAGAGTTGAGTTAGTACCTCCTTTTAAGCCATTGTCCTTCATAAAATCATAAATATCTTTTGCATTTTTGAGGCTAAAATATATATCATAGCTTGCATCATCCTTCATAGCTCCATTAGACACGGTAATAGCTGTATAACCCGGAGCATTGTATGGTTCGAATTCTGCTCTTTCATAATAACCTACTATGGTATATGTTTTTTGGCCATCTACCACAAACTCTTCTGCTGCCTTAACAGGTGTTTCACTTTCCTCATCCTCATAATATAATGAATTACTCTGTGTTAATTTTTCTCCATCCCTAAATCTTTTACCGACTTCAAGCTTTAATACATCGCCAACCTTATAATACACGCCACCGTTGTATCTTAAATGCTCAGGTAAAAGTATTTCGCTATCATTAGTTGGATAGCTTCCTTCTGTAATGTGAATTGGAAGAACATTATTAGCATTTTTTCCTGCTGCCATTACATAAATGTATGGCTTAAATTTATTATCAATATTTTCATCCAATGCATAACCGATTTCTTCTAAATATACAACAGACTCTACTTCGTCATCATTTTTTACCTTTTCATATACTGACTTATTCACGCTCAAAGCAGAACCTTGCCAGTCTCCATTTGTATATCTTGCCACATTTATAAGATAGTTTAAGAAACTGCTTGCAATCGTTGTAACCGCACATATCATCGCTGCAGATAATATTACGCCAATGATTGTAACAACTGTTCTTACTTTATTTTCCTTTAGAGTATTTAGTGTTACCTTATTGAAAATGTTCATTAACGTATCACCTCATCTCTTACAATTTTGCCATCTTCAACAGCTATAATTCTGTCAGCCTGTAATGCGATGTCTTCATCATGAGTGATTACTATTACTGTCTGATTATATTTTTTGTTAGACATTTTTAACAACTCTACGATTTCCTGACTGTTTTTGCTATCTAAGTTACCAGTTGGCTCATCGGCCAAAACTACCGCAGGAGTATTCATAAGAGCACGTCCTATTGATACTCTTTGTTGCTGTCCGCCAGAAAGCTGATTTGGCAAATGCTTTTGTCTCCCTTCTAATTTTAAAATCTCTATAAGCTCGTTTAAATATTCTTCATTAACCTTCTGATTATCCATGAGTACAGGAAGTGTAATATTTTCCACTACATTTAAAACAGGTATGAGATTATAAAATTGATATATAAGACCTACATGTCTTCTTCTAAATATCGCAAGCTGCTCATCATTTTGTGCATATACATCATTATCATTCATATACACCTTTCCGCTTGTAGGCTTGTCTACTCCGCCTAAAATATGTAAAAGTGTTGATTTACCTGAACCCGATGGACCAATAATCGCTACGAATTCGCCCTTCTTTACGGAAAAAGATACATTGTCAAGGGCTTTTACCTGATTTTCTCCATTTCCATATGTCTTACATAAATTTTCAACTCTTAAAATTTCCATTTTGTTGCCTCCTTAATGTTTATAGGCAAATTATAGTATTTATAAATGACTTTTACGTGACTTTATTATTACAAAAACGTCACTTTTGCTCATCCATTATCGGATACATACGGATTACAAATCTCGCTCCACCTTCTTTTTCATTATCCGCCTTTATTGTACCGTTTTGTGCAGTAATAATCATTCTTGCAAGCGAAAGGCCAATGCCAAAGCTTGTGTTATTCGAATCGCTTCCTTTATAAAATCTTTCAAAAATGTGCGGAAGGTCTTCCTTTTTAATGCCACTTCCACTGTCTTTTATAACAATTTCAGTAAATATCGGATTATTGGAAGCCTCTATTGTTAAGGTTCCATTTTGCGGAGTATGCTCCATACAATTTTTAATTATATTTGTAATAGCCTCGCTTGTCCAATTAACATCACCAACAAACTGACCACTAATATTTGTTACAAGCCTTTGCTCCTTTAATTCCATAGAAACCTCAAGTGGTTCTACTGCCCTGTTTATAAGCTCTCTTAATGAAAGCTCTTCTTTTTTAAACTTTATCATTCCTGCATCAAGTCGTGATATTTTTAATAAGGTTGTTATCATCCACTCAATTCTTGAAAGCATTTCATATAACTCTCTTGTAAGCTTAACCTTCCTTTCAACACTTATATTTTCTTCACTAAGCATTGAAACAAGAATATTTATGGAGGTAAGTGGTGTTTTTATCTGATGGGATATGTCTGCAATAGAATTCGCCAAATATATTTTATCCTCCTCAAGTAGCTTTTGCTGTTTTTTAAGGCGTATTGTCATCTTATATATTTCGCTTTGAAGAACACCCAATTCGCCCTCCTTGCAATCGTCAAAATATATATCTTCTTTTCCGTGCAAAAGGTTATTAATATCCTTAGAAAGCTCACCAATTCGCTTATACATTTTACTCATTGAATAGATATAAATTATAACGCAACACGCCCACAAGCCCAAGCTTACTAAAACAAGCTTAGGCTCTATAAAATATGCAGTCGCAACAAAAACAATGCCACACACAATATATACAATAAATGTTTTTATAACTTCCGGATTTCTAAATATTTTCATACTAATCAACCTTATACCCCAGTCCTCTAATTGTTTTTATAATCATTGGATTCTGTGGATCATCCTCAATCTTTTCTCTTAATCGCTTAATATATACAGTAAGCGTATTATCATTAACAAATTCACCTGCTATATCCCATATACATTCTAATAGCTTCGTTCTTGAAAGCACAATACCTCTGTTGTTAATAAATACCATTAAAAGCTTATATTCTAAGGCAGATAAAAACACGTCTTTGCCTCCTTTATATACATTTCCTTTAATCGTATCTACACTTACATCTCCTAATTTAATAACACTTCCAATATTACCCGTAAGCCTTAACACATTTTTAATTCTGCTTACAAGCTCTCTTGGTCTAAAAGGCTTTGGAATATAATCATCTGCGCCAACATCAAAACCTGCAACCGTACTATATTCATCTCCCGAAGCAGTAAGAAATATTACAGGCATATGATAATCTGCTTTAATAGCCGAACACAATGAAAATCCATTACCATCTGCTAACGATACATCTAAAAGCGCTAAATCAAATTGTTCCTTCTCTAACACATCAAGAGCCATACTTTGTCCTGACACGGCCACCACATTAAAGCCCTCCGATTTCAAAAATTCTGTAAGGCTTTTTACTATTCCGTTATCATCTTCAACTAATAAAATCTTATTCATATAATTATTTCCTCATAATTAAAATAAAGTGGACAAGTCCACTCTTAATTCGCAATAACTTACACACCTACAGGACTTGTTATACTTTGCGCGCCGAGCACGGTCGCGCCAGCGTGACAAGGTCTTTCCTATTAAACAAAAAACAGCCGATACAAGACCGGCTGTTTAGTTATCTTAATTTACTTTTCTTCAACTGCAGGTACTTCTAATTCTGATACACAGTGTGGACACTTTGTAGCCTCAATATGAACTTCTGATTTACAGAATGGACATACCTTTGTAGTCTTTGGCTTTGGTGCTTCATCTTTCTTTCTCGCTTTATTAACTATGCTTACGAAGATAAATACAACTAAGGCAATTATTAAAAAGTCAATAATATAGCTTATAAATACACCATAATTAATAGTAGCAACACCAGCTTCTGTAGCTTCTTCAATAGTTGCATATGTCTTGCCGTCTACTGCGTAGAACCAGTTTGTAAAGTCCTGATTACCTGTAAGTATACTTACAGCCGGCATAATGATATCCTTAACAAGTGATGATACAATACTTGTAAATGCACCACCAATAATAATACCTACTGCCATGTCAATAACATTACCACGAGCAATAAATTTCTTAAACTCTGCAAAAAATTTTTTCATCTTGAAATTCTCCTTTGTGTGTTAAAAATTAAATATTTGATCTAACATCTTTAGATACCTAAAATTACCCTTTGCTGTCATCTCACCCGACATAAAGGCCCTCTGGAAAGTCATTCTGTTATGGACAATACTATCAAATGTTGCAAATGTAAGCTTAGCTATAACATCTACATCATCATTCTTATCCATACTACATTCAATATTGCTTCCGTCAACATTCATATATATATATTTGTCCTTATCGCTTATGATAATCTGATATGACGCTGCAAAATCCTCCGACGGCAAATAATTATCCTTAAAAGACTTAATATAATAATCATCTCCACCAAGCTCGCTTTCGCTAAGCATACTCTTAAACATAGAAGACAATTCTTCTATATCCTTCTTTTGTGTCTGTACATAAGTATCATCTGATACATACTTAGACAATTGCTCACTCTCTTGTGGAGTAAGATTAATGGTATCCTTCATAACATTCTTCTTGATAGCTGTATTACTTGCTGGTAATATAACTACTTTCTTAGATATTGTTCTATAAATGTTCTCAGCATAATTTTCAATTATATTAATATAGTCCTTGTTAAGTTCAAAATCAACACTCTCATCAACATATGCACATAATCCTTCAACCGGCTTACCACCTAGAAGTTCCCATGCAGATATCAGCGTATTCTTAGACTCTCTCTCTCCATAAGCCTTTGACATAACAATAGGAAACATATATAAAGATGCTATTTTTTCCTTATCACCATATAACCAGCAGGCATCTAAAAATTGTTGCATATATCCGCCTATCGAGAACCATTCAACAGTTGTTGCAAGAACAACTCCGTCAGCTTCCTTTAATGTATTAGGCAAAGACCAAATGTTGTTTTTTAACTCATATAGATTATAACATGTCACATCTACACGTAGTTCCTTTAACACTTCCTGTACCTTGTTAATAGCAAATATTGTAGGGTCGTCAATCAGACCTCTTCCACCATAATATATATTAACCTTCATATGTAACCTCCATATGGATTAATTATACTCCTTTTTTTAAGGGGCTGCAAGTAATTCCTCTACTTTATTATTTACTATTTCAGGATCGGCAGTGCCCTTCATCATTCGCATAGTTTGTCCAACTATATATCCCTTGGCCTTTAGCTTTCCAGCCCTATAATCTTCTACTGATTGCGGATTGTTTTTAATAACTTCTTTAATAACTTTTATAAGCATTTCCTCGTCGCATACCAATAACATATTATTAGATTTTATATAATTTTCCAAATCTATTTCTTCAACAAATGCTTTTTCGAAGACCTCTTTTGCTATGCCACGGTTAATTTTTCTTTCTTCAATCAACTCAATTAGCATCGCTAACTGCTTAGGCTTTAATTTAATTTCTTCGATTTCCATAGAATTGTCTTTTAAATTTCTCATCATTTCGCCAATTATCCAATTAGCAACTTCTCTTGGTTTATTCGACAAGGCTACTGTGCTTTCAAAAAAATGTGCCATCTGCTTTGTGGATGTTATAATTGCTATATCTTCCTCGCTAAATCCATATTCATCCTTATATCTTTTTGCCTTTGTAAATGCAAATTCAGGTTGAACAGCCTTTATAGACATAATTAACTCTTTACTTACACATACCTTAGGTAAATCTGGTTCAGGGAAATATCTATAATCCTTCGCTTCTTCCTTTGAACGCATCGAAAATGAATTTCCGACATTGTCATCCCATCGGCGAGTTTCCTGTAAAACATTTTTTCCACTTTCTAAAAGCTCTATTTGACGTTTACTTTCATGCTCAATTGCACGCTTTATTGCTCTAAATGAATTAAGATTTTTCATCTCAGTTCTAGTTCCCATTGCCTCTTCGCCTTTCTTTCTTACCGAAAGATTTACATCAACTCGCATAGAACCTTCCTGAAGTTTACAGTCCGACACCTCAAGATACTGTGCTATCAAACGTAAGCTTTCTACAAATGCAATTACTTCATCAGCATTAGACATATCAGGCTTCGAAACCACCTCAATAAGCGGTACTCCAGCTCTGTTAAAATCAACTACTGAGCATTTACCATTTTCCTCGTGAATAAGCTTTCCTGCATCCTCTTCCATATGAATTTCATGTATTCGTATAGCCTTAGCGCCATCCTTTGTATCAATATCTATAAATCCATTTTTACATAAAGGTACATATAACTGCGATATCTGGTAGTTCTGTGGATTGTCTGGATAGAAATAATTTTTTCTATCAAATCTGCATGTACTACTAATATCACAATTTGTCGCTATTCCAACAGCTGTAGCATATTCTAAAACCTTTTTATTGAGCACTGGAAGGCTTCCTGGAAGCGCCATACACACTGGACAAACCTGCGTATTAGGCTTTGCACCAAATGTAGTTGCACAGGAACAAAATATCTTTGTTTTAGTAGAAAGTTCAATATGTACCTCTACACCAATTACCATTTCATAAGCATTACTCATATATAGCACGCTCCTTTTCAAATGTATACGCTGCCTGTATCATTTTGTGTTCGTTAAATCTGTCTGCAATTAGCTGCATTCCTATCGGAACATTGTTGCTATCCTTAGCGCAAGGCATAGCTATTGCTGGCAACCCTGCAAGATTAGTAGCAACTGTACATACATCGCTTAAATACATCTTAACTGAATCCTTTATAAGCTCACCTATTTTACTAGCTTTGATTGGCGAAGTAGGTGCTAAAATCAAATCATATTGCTTAAATACCCTATCAAACTCTTCTTTAATCACAGCTTTAGCCTTCATAGCTTTCATATAATACGCATCATAATAGCCTTCACTTAAAACAAATGTACCTAACAATATTCTTCGCTTTGTCTCGTCCAAAAAGCCTTCACTTCGTGTTTTTTTATACATTTCATCAAGTGAATCATATTTATCTGTTCTATACCCATACCTTACACCATCAAAGCGTGATAAATTTGAGCTTGCTTCGGCACATGCTATAATATAATACGCTGCAACTGCATAATCTGTCGCATGTAAATCAAAATACTCCACTACTGCACCAAGCTTTTCAAAATTCTTTGCTGTCTCTAGTATAGCATTTTTAACCTCTTCATCCGCGTCCTCTATATACTGCCTTGGTACACCTATTTTAAATCCTTTTATACCTAAAGTTAGTGCCTTACTAAATGCTAAATTGCTCCTATTTACAGTTGTTGAATCCTTTTTATCCCTACCCGATATCACTTCTAATACATTAACGCAGTCTGTAACATTTGTTGCTATTGGTCCTACTTGCTCTAAAGAGGATGCATACGCTATAAGTCCATATCTTGATACTGTTCCATATGTAGGCTTTATTCCGACAACTCCACAGTATCCCGCTGGCTGACGTATAGAACCACCAGTATCTGAACCGAGTGCTGCAACTGCTAGATTTGCCGCAACTGCCGCGCACGAACCACCGGAAGACCCGCCTGACACATACTCATTATTATGAGGATTTTTCGTTGCACCAAAAATAGAGTTCTCAGTGGTGCTTCCCATTGCGAACTCATCCATATTGGTTTTTCCTATAATTATAGCTCCTGCTTTAATAAGACGTTCAATAACCGTTGCTGAATATGATGGAACATAGTCCTTTAGCATCTTTGATGCACAGGTTGTTTTTAAGCCCTTAGTACAAATGTTATCCTTTATTGCAATAGGCATACCTACTATCTTTGATGTAAAACGTTTTTCTTCTATTCCTTTTTTAACCGCACTAACCTGGGCCATAACGTAATCCTCATCACAGCTTATAAATGCATTAATATTCGATTTTTTAATATTCTCAAGATATGCTAATATATTCTTTTCAATATCCATAATAACACCTACTCAATTGTTCTTGGAACAACAAATGTATCTTCTAAATAAGAAAGCCCTGATGGCTCTACTATATCCTCTCGAAGCAAAAGCTCATTGTCATTTATATCAATCAGTGCCTCTATGTTATCAGTATCAAGTGTGGAAATTCTGTCAACATATTCGATTATGGTTTGCATATCTTGCTCATATTTTTCACGTTCTTCTTCGCTAATATAAAGCTTTGCTAAACTGCTTATCTTATCTAGTACCATAGCATTTCACTCCATTCGCATATATTGTAATTGTAGCATACTATGCTAAATGAAGACAATATTTATATTTTGAAATGACTATGATATCACCGTCAAATACTTCAACTACCTCATTTGGTGCTAAAAGCTTTTCGTTAACATATGTACCGTTTTTAGAATTCATATCTTTTATGTAATGCCTGTCTTCCCTTTGCTCATACTTTACATGCATACGACTTACCGTTGCATCCTTTATTGCATAATCGCAAAGGTCATTCATACTACCTATTATAAATGTTGAATTATTAAGCTCTATATCCTCTATATCACCTTCTATATTTTCAAGCAACGGATGCTCTAAATTTTGCTTAGTAAGAAGCTGCGTATAGATTATCTCCTCTTTTGGTTCTTCTTTAATATCCTCAATGAATTCGTTTACATTTTCCATAATAGGCACATGTGCTATATCTGCTTTTTCATTTTTATTTTGATATTCTCTGCTGATTTTATTGTACGCAAAATATATCAAAGCAGATATAACACTAAGCCTTATTATTAGAGGAATTCTATCTACTATAAGCATAATAACTGCAAGCACTATAAAGCCTACAATTAAAAGCTTGTCCTTATTATCAGGGCTTGTGTTTTCTTTTGTTATAATCTCTTTTTGTTTTTCTATATAACTGTCTACCTCAATCTTAGAAGGTTTTTCCTCTTCGACATTTAGCATATTTAATTCAAATTTGTTTTCCAATATTTTTTGATATATGCCATAGGCAAGCAATACTGTTTCCTTATCGTTATGCTCAATATTGCCTAATAAGTGCTCAAATAATTTTCTTAGCTCATCAAAAAAATCCTTATTATTATAGGGATAATAGCAGTATTCTATTTTCCCCGAAAAGTCCATATAAATATATTCCGGATCAAGAACGATATTATTTATTTCTAAAAGATATTCTCGTATCTGTTGTGTCACCTCTAAAATGCCATTAACAAGCTTAATTATATCATCCTTCTTAAACTTCTTTTTCTCTAATACTTCTTTTAAACTCTGTTTAGAGCTAATATCATACATATACTTAAATTCTTGATTTATACAGTTTGTCTGAACCTGCAAAAATCCGGCTATCTTATTTTCTTCAATTATTTTGCTTTCATAATTTTTTAAATTTTTATCTCCTGGTAATACCAGATATGAATTAAGATAATTTCTAATATAATTTGCTTCCATACAATTCCCCATTCTAATTTGCTATTGCGTTTTTTATAAGTCTCTCGAAGTTTTTAGTGCCTGAGAAATATTGCTTTTCTTCAAGCGCTTCGATATTATACTTAGTGTATAAAAATCCCGAATCCCTTCCTACATCAACATTTCTTCTAATAAGCAATGCTTCCTCTACATTTTCCTTAAGCTTTAGTTCTATTATGTACGTTTGCTCATCTATGAAATCTTGATTTCCTACATACACACCGCCCTTATAAATACTTTCATAATCTATTCTCTTAGTCTCTTCAGACATATAATTTTCTCTTACATTTCCTTCTCTTATACCTGCTATAATCAGATTACTTCTTATCACAACTACATCATGCACCTTAAATGCTAAAAATATGATTGCGACCATAACCATAATACAGATTGGTATAACAAATGCTGCCTCTACGGTATAAGATGCCTTTAACCTACGTTGCATATAAATACACCTGCCATTCCTATAAATATGAATGGAATAAATGCTATCTGCTTACCTTTGCTTTTTCTATCTCTTATAAGATAAATCATTGCAACCATTGCCGCAGCTACAAGTGACCAAAAAAATATTTGCAATGTCATTTCAAAGCCTAAAAATATTCCAATTACCATAAGAATCACTGCATCTCCCATACCAATTCCACCATGGCTTACTATACTTATAATTGCCACAAATACTCCGATAATAAGACCACTTAATATATCCTTAAATGACCAGGATGACAAAAGCAAATTACACAAAAGCCCAATTATTGCCATAACAATTAATGGCCATAAAAGTATTTCCTTTTTTCTTATATCAATAATAGCTTCGATTCCTACAAGAATCAGCAGCAATGCTTTTAAAAATATTTCCACCTAATCATCCTCCTTCACATCTTGAGCACAGTCTTCTGTCCTTTACCTCTGAATACGGCACTGCTAAAACGCCTCTTTTTAGAGAACTACAATTAATGTCTATATGATACCTTGTCCCATAATCTGTTATGTATAACTCTTCACAATTTTCTTGATTTGTTATGCACCGTTCACATGCATAATACTTTGCACCACTATTATTTCTAAGTTCAGCTACCATAAATGCTTCTACCTGCTTTACTCCTATATTTATGTATGTGCAGTATCTGTTTGTATGATATACCGTGCCCGTTTGAGTTATATATACTTCATTTTCAGTTTCTTCACGCTCAACAGCCGTAGAATTCGTTATCGTTGCAAAACTTTTAACTCTTGCTCTTTGAGTAAAATTGTAGCCTGCGTCACCTGCTATACCAAAGGGCAATGCAATCTTGTATGTAACTACAATATCAATAAATGTATCACCGTCAAAAAAAGTTGAATAGTAAAAATGTATTCCTAAGTTGTCTCCAACAATATTTGCATTTTTTGAAAAATCGTCAGGAAGCTCTGCAAGCACTAATGCCTTTGTTGTTGTAGCACCAATACCGTTACCGAGCACTCTTTGCATTAAGGTTCTTGTAGTATAATCCGAAATGTACATAGTCTCATTATGCTGCTTTAGCTCATACATACCTGAGTATTTTGCAGCCTGTACGCTGTAATTATGAATCGCCCCTTGGATTTTAGTCTGTACATTAATAATTTGCATAATATATATAAGCGATAACATCGCAAATACAAATATTGGCAATACAATACATGCCTCTACGCTCATACTTGCTTTTGAGTATGAGGAGGTAAGGTATGCCCTCTTAGACGTCGTTTGATTTGGGGTATCGTAATTTCGAAAGTCCATAAATTTTATTTTGTAAAAGGGCATACCTTACCTCCTCATAAATCAATAACTAAATGCCGTTTTTTCAATATAGGTATATTTATTTCCTCTAATTCCAGCATTGACCTCACAAGCTAAACCATATACACATTCACTCATTTCAAAATCAATACCCTTTGCATACTGTCGCATTTCTATAAGATTCATCATTCTATTATACTTTTCACATTTGTTGCCACTATATAAGAGTAGGCGTAAATAGTCCGTATAAATTGTGCCTCCTGCATGATTTTGTGACTGTACATCAAGATTTAAGCTTAACAAATTTTCGAGTGTCAGCTTAAATGTAGTCTTGCTTTTTATAAGAGGAATGCTTTTTTCCTCCAAAAGATTTCTTACATCAACAATAGATTCTGCATATGCCCAAAGTCCCAATATAAGCCACTTTGTTGCCGTTATAAGAACCGGCACTCCACTTGCACCCACCAAAGTAACTGCTAAGGTATAGGCTTCAGCCTTCTTCTGCGAATCCGTTAATAAATACATAAAATTTAGTGCTTCTCTGATAAGTATTATTTTATTAACAACATCCGAAAGATTATCCTTATCACTGGCTTTTCCTGCTATAATATATTCAATTTCATAATCCAGACAATGATCTTTAAAGCTTTGATATTTGGTGAACTTTTTCATTGCATATTCGTTTACAAGAATATTTTTTGTAAACCTGTTAGCTACATTATCATCTGCAAGATACTCATCAATGTCTACACCTGAATAATCCTTAAGCCACGCCTGATTGGTAAGCTTTTTATTAGAAATGGCATTTATATCTCTTATGGTAAGACCTAAAATACCTGCCTTAAGAGTATTAGAAATGGTATCTAAAATAGAACTATCTGAACTTTTATTAAGATTAAGTCTACTATAATCAATCTTAATTCCCTCAATGTCGTATTCTTTAAAGCAATTTTCAAGCTCTGTTACTAAACTTTTGTATGTATTGATGTTATTAGCATTTACTGCATTTTTCATCTGTGGAATAATTGATTTTACCTTGGCAAGCACTTCAACGTTTTTATAAATGCTTGTTTTTGAGCTTTCAATATTTATTACCTTTTCGTTATTCACATAATTAGAATATTGCTCTACCTCACGTAACATCTCACTATGAAGCTCCTCACCAAGAATAAACTCAAGTCCATTAATAACATTTTTTGCTGTTGTAACACCACTTTTTAAGCTTTGATTTTTATTATCAATTTCATCTATAGTTGCCTTCGCATTTTGTAGGCACACATCAATGTTATTTACATATCTTTCTAATTCTCCTACAACCTGCAGATAACATGCTGATTCTGAGGAATAACTCTCATCTTCTGCCATAAGTTGAGTAATGTCATTTAAGTATCTTCTCATCTCTAAGGTGGTGCTTTTAGGGCTATAATAATGAGGTCTTAACTTTTCTAAAATATTAATATCATTTACAGCTGTAGAATACATATTAACTGGTTTTGAGCA
The DNA here is from genome assembly GCA_015057605.1 of Lachnospira sp. Lineage (GTDB taxonomy): Bacteria > Bacillota > Clostridia > Lachnospirales > Lachnospiraceae > SIG291. Next base: position 27,700 of record SVDX01000012.1, read on the forward strand.
AAACTGCTTAGCAAAATTATTTTCAACTGATATATTACCTTTATTTACGGTTATTCCATCTGCATACTTCATAAATTCATATATTTTTTCATCTATTACTATAGCATTTTGTGAAAGTACGTCCATACTTTTAGTAACCGTATTTATCGCTTCGCTTTTATCACTATCAAGAAAGTTTTGTATAAGGCTTTCTCCTATTCCTATCGGTGCTGCATATTCCATATAATCACAAACCATTGTTTCAAACGGCAATCCATAATCATCACGCGGAGTCATAATATCTCTTATTCTTATTGAATTAATATCAATGCCGTATAAATCAGTATTTTTAGCGTGTATATTTTTTGTAACATCAATATTATAGGAAATATACTCCTTTAAAATATCAGCAAGTATCGCTGAATTATCCTCTGATAATAGCATCAAACCGAATTCATCATAAATATCAGTATCATAATCTGCCTGCAACGACTTCATTCCCAAGTCAACTGCACTTACAATTCTAAGCTTTGCAGCAGAATATACGGCAGACTCAATAGTAACAAGCAAAATAGATATTATAAGCGTTAAACTTATACTTAAAAATATAGTTATGCTTCCACCCTTTTTACAATCCATTTGCCGCATCCATCACTCTTTGCATTATTGAATTTACAAGGTTTGTAACTTGCTCTTTGAATATAACCACCAACCCAACCAAGACAACCAGGATCAAGATAATTTCGACCACGCCAATCGCAGCCATTTTCATTTTCATTAGTTTTTTCATATTTTTCTCCTTTACATTTCAATCATTTTTAAAGCTGGTACCATAATAATTATCAGTACCACAAGCAACATAAGCATAATAGGCATTAAAAGCTTTGTGCCCGCCTCTTCTCCAAGCTTTCTTGCAAAATTCTTTCTATCCTCAAATGCTGTCTGTGCTTCCTTTTGCAAGGATACCTTCAAATCATTTGTACCCTTTTTTACATTTTGTTCTAATAACATCCCAAGCTTTACATATTCGTGTAACCTGCAGCGCTTTCCAAACTCAGCATATGCACTGCCTTCTGGCTTTCCTGACTGTAAATGATTATATGTAATCACCATTTCTTCATATGCCACACGCCTATTTCTACTCGCCTGTCTATAATCTGTTACTATCTTTTCCCATGCCATTCTTATTGTCATTCCTGCACCAATAAGCAGTGTTAATTTAGATACAAGCTCTGAATAATCAAGCATCAGCTGCGTATTTCTTTCCTTATTAAGCTTCTTAATATTTGACTCAAAGGACAAATACACCAATATTAATATAATTACGCTCAAAGCAATAAGTACGGGCAAATCATTTTCCTTATCAACTGAATAGGTAAGCTGTTTGCCCATAATCCTGTCCGGCAACACAATATCCTTTTCGTTTTGATTTTTTAAATTAATTGCTGTTAATTCCTTTTCCAATTCATGTATAATACTTTCCTGTTCTGTATAAATTGGTGGAAATACTTTTACATCAATTCGATAGTCAATATAGTATTCCTCGTAGCTCAATGTTGCCACTAAGCATAGCATTTCTCCTGTTTCCTTAATATTTGCACTGTTTAATTTTCCAGTTCCACTAATCAGTGAATAATCGGAAATGTTCCATTTTACCTTAACTGCTCCGTCTTTTAAATCCTTTACAAGATTCAAATCACTTCTTACATTTAAAAGTGAATCATTATCGGCAAGCATTATTACCTTTAATTCCTCAAAAAGTTCATCAAACATCTCAAAAACCTGTTCTTTTTCCATAACTCTATTACTTACATTAACCGTAATTGTTTCATCAATGTTTTCACCCTTAACATGAATCTCATAATTTGAATCACCACCAAAGTAATCCTTTCTTGCAAGCTTAGTAACTATCTGCTGCCCTGTATCAGATACGAAAAACGCACCTACGAGAAATATAATAAGCACTATTGCGACACCAAGTATTGTTGAATATTTTGCTAAAATATACTCTTCAACAATCTTTTCATCCTTAATTCCAATGGCATCTAACTTGCTCTTTTCTGTACTTTTAATAAAATTTGATTTGTAAAATAGCCTTGCAGGCGCGTACAAAAACTTAATTCCTTTTTTCACTCTAAACTCCAATCCTTACTATCTTTTTTCCTAAAAGATAGCCTATAATATATATAATGAGGCATACTGTCATAACGATAATTCCACTAATATTGTCATACATACCGTTAAACATAGTCGGATTACTAAATCTCATATAAACGATAATTCCCATTGGCACAATACTCATAATGTTATGCTCATATTTTTTTGCTGCGACTAAAACCGCTATTTCCTTTTGTGTCTCAATTTTTTCAGTAATAATATTGGCACTATTTTTTATAATGGCAATCATATCTCCACCACTTCTTTTAGCATATTTAAATATCTCCGCAAATATTAAAATATCTTCATTGTTACTTTGGAGTGCAAAATCCATTAAGGCCGTCTCGACATTTATATTCATATTAACCTTATTGATTATATTTCTAAATGCCTTTACTATTGCAGAATGATCTCCGTACAAAAGCTTAAGCTCTACTGTAGCCTCCTTAAAAGCATTTTCAATTGAATAACCTACATTTAAAGATGCCGCAACTGCCAACATTCCTTCTTTAAACTGTTCAGCAAGCAGTTCTTCTTCCTTTCTTTGCCTTTCCTTTTCACAATATTTAAGAAATGGTATCATCAGTGGCGAAAATATGAGAGCAACATAAACATGTCCATAAAACAAATATGCAATACATACAAGCAGCGAAATTCCAACACATAGATTCAAAATTTTTTTCATATAACACCTGCCATTGTAAGTTTTTCTGTGTGTACAAGTTCATTAACCTTCTTTAACATTTCATCAGTTTCATCGTACACGTATAAAGGATTAAGAATAATTTCTTTATCTACAAAATCCGCTATCTCTACAATCTCCATTACACATCTTTTCTTACCCTTAATACGTGCCAAATGAACAATAATATCAATAGAAGATGCAATTTGTCCACGTATAGCTTCAAGTGGCATATCCATTCCCATAAGCACCATAGTTTCTAAACGGCTTAGCATATCCTTTGAGCTATTACTGTGTCCTGTTGAGAGGCTACCATCATGCCCTGTATTCATTGCCTGCAATAAATCAATACATTCCTCACCACGGACCTCGCCTATAATTACTCTGTCCGGGCGCATTCTAAGTGCCGATTTAATCAACTGACGGATTTTAATCTCATTTTTACCTTCAGTATTAGAATTACGTGCCTCAAGCCTTACTAAATTGTTTACATTATGAATCTGCAGCTCAGCCGAATCTTCAATCGTTATGATTCGCTCATCCTCATCAATATAATTTGAAAGTACATTTAAAAAAGTGGTTTTTCCTGAGCTTGTAGAACCTGATATAAAAATGTTATATCTTGCCTTAACAAGCTGTTTTAAAAAATGAGCAGCTTCTACACTTATGCTTCCTAATTCAATAAGCTTATCCATAGTAAGTGGCTTTTCATAGAATTTTCTTATTGTAACTGCAGGTCCATCAATAGCTATTGGTGGAAGCACAATATTAACTCTTGAACCATTTGCTAATCTTGTGTCCAAAATCGGACTTGCTTCATTAACAATACGGTTCGACTTCGCCGCTATTTGCTGTACAACATCATCAAGCTTGTCATTACTTATAAAGTTTTTTTCATAAATCCTTATTTTCCCATTTTGTTCAATGAAAATATCTTTATAACCATTAATCATAACCTCAGTAATGCTGTCATCTATAAGTAGTTCCTCAAGTATATCAAGCTTTTTAATCGAATTAAAAATACGTAGCTTTATTTCAATTCTATCCTTAATTGGTACATACGCCGTATCTAAATTAGTCTTCATTATGTACTCAATTGCATCATATAATTGTTCATCACTTATCTCGTCTGAAATATCAATATATTCTAAAACCTTTCCCTTTAACAAAATAACTAATTCTTCCACTGCATAATCTCCCTTACGTATTTAGTAAATTCTAAATTCATAGCTACCATTGCAAATGAATCTGCAGTTTTTAGCTCCTCTATATAAGGAAGCTCAATATTAACAATCCTATTTTTTAATTTGCCATCTTTAATTTTTTCTATATACTTTGCAAATTCCTCAAGCTTTACTGCAGCACTTGTACCTTTAATTCCTGGTACATAAATTACATCGCATAGCTCAAACAATTCCTCTCTAAAAAATGAAGTAGTACCAAAATCAATAATAATAACCTCATATACACTTCCCGTAACTAATAATTCAAAATAGCCCTTCCACATTTCAATGCTTATTTCAAATATATCTCTTATACAGCTAAGCGGAGGTAGTATCGATACATTATAAATATCTCTAATCATTCGTTCCTGCTTTAAAAGTATAGTACCTGCTTCTTGCATATACATAAGCATAATATCAGAAAGTGTGTGTTCAAAATCTCTTGAAATAAAACGCGCTAATCCAGAATATTCTTCAAGATTTATATACAATACCTTGTTATCAACTGCATACAACTTAGCAAGACTAAGTGCAAATGAAGTCTTAAAGCATCTTCCAATCGGTGAATATACTCCAAGCACTCGCTTTTTAGTACCTGAAACATTAAGAAATCTCTCTGCATTATTGTACGGAATCATGCTTATAATCTCATCTACAATGGTATTCATTGACTGATACTTATATATACAGACATCCGTTACACTAACCATTTTATCCGCGGATAAAATAATGGTTTTTGCAACGGCTTCAGACTTAAAATCTCTATCTTCTATAGGAAGTAAAAGTAAATCCATATGATTTTTACTGCAATAATCCTCTAACGATTCACGTCTGTTAAACCCTATTGCTTCAATTTGCAAATTATCTCTTTCATTAATATAGTTAACAAATTTAAAGATATATTCTTCGTCAGCATCTAAAATGCCACATATAATTTTACCTATTCACAACACCTCCACATATTAATAATTGGTCTGGGAAAATAGGTGCGAACGCACAAATTAAGATTGTAGGTTGATAATAACATATATTATGTAAACTGTCAATACATTTTTCTATAATTTGTATAAATATTTTTTATTGTGCAATACTTATACTATATTATAAATGGAAGAGAGTGGATTAATATGAAAAAGAAGGTTAAAGCACCAACAACCTATGATGAAAAATATCTTATGGAAGAAATACGTTTATCAAAAAATGCTCTTGATGTGGCAAATTCAAATTTTGACAACGCCGTAGATCCTGATCTTATCGACTGTTACATTTATCGTGTTCGTTCTGAAGAAAAACGTTATGACTTCCTTATCTCAAAGGCGAAAGCCCTAAATTTAGCAAAATAAAGAGAGTTCACATCCACGTGAACTCTCTAATTATTATTGTTTTTTTGCTTCATCTAAAACTTTCTTTTCTTCGTCTCCAAGTAGGATAGTAGGCTCGCCAGCCACAATTTCTTTAATGTATGTGTAACAGCCTTCTCTACTATGCATCGCATTTATAATAAAACCATTATAATTATTATCAAGCATTGCAAGAGCGAAGCTTAATTTGCCACCCATTTCATTAAATGCATCATATTTGTTGATTGCAACCTTGCTGTATGCAAGCTTTTGAAGCTGCTTAATATTAGTAAGCTCTAAATCATGCTCTGCCTTACCCTTTTGGAGCTCCTCGATGTCTCTAAAACGCTTAGTTATCTCAGCCTCTAATGACTGTGCATCCTTGCCACTCATAAAAGCATTTAGTCGCTTCTTATTTTTCGCAAGTTTACATAATATAACAATGTTTATTATTAGTATAATTGCCATTGCGGCTATAATACCTATTATTAAATAATCAAATTCTACCTTTAATCCGAATAAATCTACCTTTTGCATCTTACTACCTCTCTAAAAATTCTACTATTCTTTCAAAATCTTCCATTGAATAGTATTCAATCTCAATCTTACCTTTTCCATTTGCCTTGTTGTTTATACTAACCTTTGTTGATAAAAGCTGCTTTAGCTTTTCTTCATAATCTCTATAAACAAAATCATTTTTTGGCAATTCCTTTGCCTTTGGTGCTCCCTTTAAAAGTTTCTTTACAAGAGCTTCCGTCTCGCGCACACTAAGCTTTTGATCCAATATCTTTTGTGCTGTTTCGTATTGAAGGTCTCCGTCTTCAAAACTTAATAATGCTCTTGCATGTCCACTTGATATCATATCATCTACTAACATTTCCTGTACTCTTTTATCAAGCTTTAAAAGTCTTAACGAATTAGAGATTGCAACTCTACTTTTTGAAACCTTTTCTGCAATCTGATCTTGTTTCAATTTAAATTCCTTCATAAGACGTTCATATGCTAACGCTTCTTCAACAGGATTTAAATCTTCTCTTTGAATATTTTCAATAAGTGCTATTTCAACTATCTCTTGTTCTGTGTAATCCTTGATTACAACTGGAACCTCTTTTAAGCCGGCCATCTTTGATGCTCTCCATCTTCTTTCACCGGCTACTATTTCGTAATAATCATCTCTTTTCTTTACTACGATTGGCTGAATTAAGCCATATTGTTTAATTGATTCAGAAAGTTCCATTAATGCATCTTCGTCAAATACCTTTCTTGGTTGCTCTCTGTTTGGTTCGATTTTTGATATTTTTAATTTAACTTCTCCTGGTTCCTTAACAACTACCTTTTCAACCTTTTGCTTTGGTGCTGCTTCTATATTTTCTGGTATAAGAGTGTTAAGCCCTTTGCCTAAACCCTTTCCTAATCCACTCTTTTTTACTGCCATTAGTCATCTTCTCCTCTACTAATTACTTCTTCTGCTAAAAGTCTGTAGCTTTCTGCTCCTGCAGATTTACTGTCATATATATTTATTGGCAAACCATGACTTGGTGCTTCTGCAAGTCTTACGTTACGTGGAATAATAGTTTTGTAAATGGTCTGCTTTAAATTTGCTTTTACATTTTCTACAACCTGAAGAGATAGATTTGTTCTGGCATCGAACATAGTAAATACGACACCTTCCATCTCAAGATCAGGATTTAATCTTTTTTTAACTAAATTGATGGTATGTATGAGCTGAGTTAAACCTTCTAATGCATAATATTCGCATTGAATAGGAACTAATACAGTATCAGCAGTAGTCATAGCATTAACTGTTAGCATTGTTAATGAAGGTGGACAGTCTATTATTATAAAATCATAATTATCCCTTACCTTTTCAATATGCTTTTTCAAAACATATTCTCTGTTATCAATTCCTATTAAATCTATTTCTGCACCAGCAAGATCTACATTTGAAGGAATTAAATCTAAATTTTCATAAATATTCTTTAATATTGCATCTTCAATCTCACATTCGCCTATCAAAAGTCCATATACTGTGTTAAGACTATCATTTTTATCTACGCCCAAACCACTTGTAGTATTTCCTTGTGGATCTATATCTATTGTCAATACTTTTTTGCCAGCTTCTGCTAGACATGCTGATAAGTTAATTGAGGTTGTCGTTTTGCCTACGCCACCCTTTTGGTTAGCTATCGCTATAATTCTTCCCATTCATACCGCTCCTTTCATTTGTTAGGATTTAATTATATCACTATACGTAATAATATTCAATAATGTTTCACGTGAAACATTTATAAATACAAAAATAGGAATGTTTCACGTGAAACATTCCTATTTTATATCTACCACACCATTTTTAATTGCGAATACTGCAGCCTGTGTACGATCTGCAACTCCTATTTTTTTAAATATACTTGCTATATGATTCTTAACTGTTCTTTCACTAATATTCAACCTGTTACCAATCTCTTTATTAAATAATCCTTCGGAAATCAATTTAAGAATTTGCATTTCTCTCTTAGTTAAGGTCTGAAGTTTACTTTCATTCTTATCTTTAATCGCTAAATTCTTATTAAGCTCTACTAACAAATCAGGTTCTATATATATCTTCCCAGAATAAGTCTCATATATTGCATTTTTCAAAACTGCAACTCCAGAATCCTTTAATACATATCCGTGACAGCCATTTTCAACTGCATTTACTATGTAGTCCATCTCTTTATGAATGGTTAACATTATTACTTTGATATCTTCATATAGTTTTCTTATTTTAGGTAATGTCTTTAAACCATCAAGACCTGGCATATTAATATCCAATAAAACCACATCTGGTCTACATTCGTATATTTTTTCAAGGCACTCTCTTCCATTCTCTGCTTCTGAAATTATCTCAATGTTTTCATCTAATTCCAGCAACTGTCGAAGTCCTTCTCTAATCATCTTATGATCATCTGCCAACATAACTTTTATGCTCATTTCTAATTCTCCTTGTCAATCGGAACTATAACTTCTATTCTGGTGCCAACCCCATTTTCTCCACTCGTTATATTAATCTTTCCTGATAACAATTGAACTCTTTCTTTCATCATTGCCAATCCTAAACCATGCTGCAAATCTATTGTGGCATTTGAATCCGGATTTATGCCCACGCCGTCATCCTCGTGAATAAGTATTATATTATTGTCCTTAATATCCAAAATGACCTTCATCTTAGTACCGTTTGAATATTTGATAGAATTGTTACAAGCCTCTTGCAATATTCTATACAGGGTAATTGCTATTATCTTATTCACCAAATTAATTTCTTCATTAATACTTAACTCTACATCTAATGCTGAACTTTCATCATATTGAAGCAACATTCTCTTTATAACTACTGCGAAGCCCAAATCATCAAATGCCATCGGGCGTAAATCACAAATAATGTTACGTATCTCATCAACACAGGTGTGTGCCAAATTAGCAAGCACCTCTAACTCAAGCTTAGTACGCATTGCATCTCTATCAAGCAATGCCTGACACAGTTCGGACTTATGTATCATACTTGTAAGTTTTTGAATTATTGAATCATGCATATCACGTGCAATACGTTGTCTTTCATATTCTTGCACTTCAATAACCTTTAAGCCATCATGCTTATCATCAGTATTCTCATTAGTATTAGGCTTTTTAGCAAGTTCATCTACTGCATATTTAATGTTTTTAAGTTCATTATCTATCTCGTCGATTTCACTGTCTATAGGCTCTATGCTTGTCTCAAGTTTGACATATTCATCCTTTAATTTCTTAATCGTTGTATTACCGAAATTGTTTTCGGAAATACTATGAGAGCTTGCAAAAAATATGTCTGAGTTTGTGTTTTCATTTTCTTTAAGCTTAGTAATTGTTTTGTCAACATTCTCAATACTAATTAATATTCTATTTTTCTGTGCGAGGAGTAAATTCTTTCTTTCGAGTAATTTTTTACCTCGTGCTATTAAATAAGATTTAACGTATTCCATCAAACCACCTCGGTTTACATAATGTTTAAATTCGTTTTTAATCATCTATCTATAATATATCACAATCTGTATAAATAAACAAATAATTTATTGTATGTTTTTCAATTTTAGATTATAATATATATATAAATTTTCATAATAGTCAATGGGGGTGCATTTTATGGCAAAAAAGCGTAGTTTTAAGAAAAAAATGTTTATGACAGGAATGGCATTGGTTGCAACACATTTAGCAAATCAAGCTATATTTTTGTCTGCTGAAAAGAATAGTATTCCATCAACAAAATCCATTTACAAATGGAAGTATGGTGATATTTCATATACTGTAACAGGTAAGGGTTCTCCTATACTATTGGTACATGATTTGTCTGTTGAGAGTAGTCTTAACGAATGGTCAGAAATAGTTTCTCGTCTTGCTAATTCTCACACCGTATATGCATTGGATTTACTTGGTTGTGGTAATTCTGAAAAGCCAAATATGACCTATACCACCTACCTTTATATCACTTTGATTAACGATTTCATTTCTGATATAATTGGTGCCAAATCAGATGTTGTTACAAGTGGTTTTTCTTGTTCAATAGTTACTATGGCAGCTAATATCAATTCTGCTTTGTTTAATAAATTGATTTTTATCAATCCTTGCACTATTGATGAAGCTACTAAGCAGCCAAATGATCTTAACCAATTATATAAGGCAGTGCTTACAACACCTATTATAGGTACCTTGCTATACAACATTGCATTTTCTCGTAACAACTTAAAGTATGAATACACTACTAACAAGTTAACATATACTAATGCAAAATTATCTGCCTATATAAATGACTGTTATTCTAACGCTCACATAGGTGGTTCAAGTGTTAAAACACTATATGCAAGCTACAAGAATAATTACTTCTATAGTAATTATGATAATGGATTATCTAATCTTGAAAGTAATGTATTACTTTTAATAGGTTCTGATTTAATCAATTCTGAGGGACTTATTTCTAAGTATTTATATAAGAATTCTAATTTTGAATATAAGAAAATCGGAAGAACTAAACAACTTCCTCATTTAGAAAGACCAATTGATACAAGCAGCGAAATACTTTTATTCTTAGAAAGAGCCACTAATTAAGTGGCTCTTTTGCTGGAAGTCCTGCCTTCCTTGGATATTTGTTTTTCGTACTGCTTATTTTCTTTATTATTATAAATGTTCTTGTTATATCTGACATCGGTAATGTTATTTCTTTTACCGATTCTATCTCTCCACCTAAAATTTTTATTGCATTTTTTGAAGCATTTAGTTCTTCTTCTACATTGCCTGCCTTAAACGCAACAAAATATCCCCCCACCTTCACATATGGTAGGCAATACTCTGAGAGTGTAGCAAGATTAGCAACAGCTCTTGATACGCACATATCATACTGTTCCCTATGTTTTGGTTGCTTAGCATAGTCTTCTGCCCTTCCATGCATTGCATTTATATTTTGTAATCCTAAGCTTGTAATTACTTCATTTAAAAATTTAATTCTCTTATTAAGTGAATCCAACAAATCTACATTAATATGTGGATATGCTATTTTTAAAGGTAGCCCCGGAAAGCCTGCACCAGTTCCAATGTCAATAAGCTTTTCTACCTTAGACATATCTATTGCTGTATTGATTGCAAGGCTATCGATATAGTGTTTTAATATAACTTCATCATATTCTGTTATTCCTGTAAGATTCATAACCTTATTCCATTCAACTAAAAGCTCATAATATTCATCAAATTGATTTAATTTAGCTTCATTAAGGTCTAAACCTATTTCCTCTAATGCTTTTATAAATTTAGTGTGATCCTTACTCACATTTGCCTCCTTAGCATTATTTTATGCTTAAATATACTAACAATACGGATATATCTGCCGGAGAAACACCTGATATTCTTGATGCCTGTCCTATTGATCTTGGTCTGAATTTCTTAAGCTTTTGAAGTGCTTCTGCACGTAAGTTTCCTACTTTATCGTAATCAATATCCTCTGGTATTATCTTTTGCTCAAGCTTCTTAAAATGTTCAACCTGCTTTAACTGTCTGCTGATATAACCATCATATTTTAGATTAATATTAACCTGTTCAATAACATCCTCTGCTAATTCTTCTCGATTAGCATCAATTTCTTTTAACATTTCATAGCTTAACTCAGGTCTTTTTATAAGCTCTGCTAATGTTGTTCCTGTCTTTAGCGGGGTACTGTTACATGCCTCTAAAAGTGCTTGAACCTTTTGATTTGCACCTATTGGTGTATTTTCAAGACGCTCTACCTCTTTGCTTATCTGTCTCTCCTTGTCAAGCACTGCTTCATATCTTTCATCTGATATAAGACCTACCTTATGACCATATTTTGTAAGTCTCAAATCAGCATTATCCTGTCTTAATATAAGTCTGTATTCTGCACGTGAGGTCATCATTCTATATGGTTCAAAATTTTCTTTTGTTACTAAGTCATCTATCAATACGCCTATATACGCTTCAGAACGATCCAAAACTAATGGTTCCTCGCCCTTTATATACATTGCTGCATTAATACCAGCAACAAGACCCTGCACAGCTGCCTCCTCGTAGCCTGAGCTACCATTAAACTGGCCACCGCTAAAAAGTCCCTTTATATTCTTAAATTCAAGCGATGATTTTAATTGTACAGGATTAATGCAATCATACTCTATCGCATATGCATTTCTTACTATCTTTACATTTTCAAGTCCTGGAACTGTACGATACATAGCGTATTGTACATCTTCTGGAAGTGAGCTTGACATACCACCAAGATACATTTCGTTGGTATAAAGGCCTTCTGGCTCAACAAATACCTGATGCTTTGGTTTGTCTGAAAATCTTACAACCTTATCCTCTATTGAAGGGCAGTATCTTGGTCCTGTTCCCTTAATATCACCTGAATATAATGGAGAGCGGTCTAAATTTGCCTTAATTATCTTGTGTGTTTCTTCATTAGTATATGTAAGCCAACAAGAAACCTGCTCTCTTTGTAAATCTTCTTTTTTTGTTGTAAATGAAAATGGCACTACTTCTTCATCACCAAATTGTTCTTCCATTTTGCTAAAGTCTATTGAACGCTTATCTACTCTTGCTGGTGTACCTGTTTTAAATCTGTACATCTCTACACCATTTTTAATAAGTGAATCTGTAAGATGATTAGCAGCTGAAAGTCCATTTGGACCTGTATAATTGGCTACATCTCCATAAACGCATCTTGCATTAAGATATGTACCTGTACACAATACAACTGCCTTTGCATTATATGTTGCACCTGAAAATGTCTTTACTCCAGTTATTTTTCCTTCATTTACTATTATTTCGGATACCTCTGCCTGTCTTATTGTCAAATGGTCTGTATTTTCCATCACTCTTCGCATATTAAGTGTATATGCTGATTTATCTGCCTGTGCTCTAAGCGAGTGTACTGCAGGGCCCTTTGATTTATTTAGCATTTTTGATTGTATATATGTTTTATCAATATTTTTTCCCATTTCACCGCCAAGTGCATCGAGTTCACGTACCAAATGCCCTTTTGAACTTCCACCAATATTTGGGTTACATGGCATAAGCGCAATGCTTTCAACACTAACTGTAAAACATATTGTTTCAAAACCAAGTCGTGCACAAGCAAGTGCTGCCTCACAGCCAGCATGACCTGCACCTACAACTACTATGTCATAATTTTCAACAACGTTAGACATTCTGCTTTACCTCCATCAGACTATTTTCCCATACAGAATTTACTAAATATCTCATTAACTAAATCTTCTTCTACTGATTGTCCTACAATTTTTCCAAGCTCTGCATATGCATTCATCAAATCAATTGATAAGAAATCCTCTGGCATGCAATTTTCTATGCTTGTTTTAACCATTTTAAAGCTTTTTAAGGCTTCCTGCAAGGACGTTTTTTGTCTCACATTTGCTACATATATTTCATCATCAAAGCTTACTTCCCCTTTTAGGAACATTTTCTTTATTGTATCAGATAAATCATCTATTCCTTCAAGATTTTTTGCTGAAATAGATACTGTTTTACAATTTATATGTTCCTTTATATCTTCCATAGTTATTTTTGCTTCTAAGTCAGATTTGTTCAGTAATACTATTGTTTTCTTATCTTTTATTATATCTATTATTTCAAGGTCATTATCATCAAGCTTCGTTGATGCATCCACAACATATATTATTAAATCTGCTGTTTGCGCATAATCCTTTGCCTTTTGAACACCTATCTTTTCTACTATATCCTGTGTTTCTCTAATACCTGCTGTATCTATAAGATTAAGAACTATTCCATCCAAGTTAATCTGTTCTTCTAAGGTATCTCTTGTTGTACCCTCTATATCTGTTACAATAGCTCTTTCAACTCCGGATAATGCATTTAAAAGGCTTGATTTACCGGCATTTGGTTTTCCTAATATTACCGTACTAATTCCTTCCTTTAAAATTCTTCCGTTATCTGCTGTTGCTAACAATTTTTCTACTGTTTGTATATATTTATCCACATTTTCGCCTAATTCTTCCAAAAAGCCCTCAAGACTTATATGTTCAGGATCATCTAATGCTGCTTCAATATATGCTATATTATTGATTACTTGTTCTCTTATTTCATTAATTTTGTTTGAAAAATCGCCTCTTAAACTGCTCATTGAGCTTTTAAGTGCAAATTCATTTTTTGAATGAATAAGCTCCATTACTGCTTCCGCCTGTGATAGGTCCATCCTTCCATTTAAAAATGCTCTTTTTGTAAATTCGCCTGGCTCGGCTATCCTTGCACCAGACTCTATTACTAATGAAAGAATTTTTTGTACTACTAAAATTCCACCGTGGCAGTTAATTTCAACAATATCTTCTTTTGTATATGTATTAGGTGCCTTCATTACTGAAACTAATACTTCATCAATATATTTGCCATTTTCAACTATCTTGCCATAGTTAATAGTATGAGATTTTACGTTTTTTAAAGTTTTATTTGGTGTATTTGAAACAAATATTTTATCTGCTATACTTATTGCTTCATCACCGCTAATTCTTACTATTCCTATACCTGCATTTGACATAGTACTTGTTGATATTGCTGCTATTGTATCAGTTATCATAATGCTTTTATCACCTTTCTATAATACTTAAAATACCCCCACTTATAGTTATCACAAAAGTGGGGGTCATAATTTTTTATTTCTTCAAAAATACTACTACATGTCTAAATGGTTCTTCGCCTTCACTACGTGTAGATACATATCTGTCATTTTGAAGAGCTGAGTGAATTACTCTTCTTTCATATGGATTCATTGGCTCTAAAGATACTGCTCTTCTTGTTCTCTTAACCTTATATGCAATATTCTTGGCTAATGATTCAAGTGTAGCTTGTCTTCTCTTTCTGTAATTTTCAGTATCAAGCTTAACTCTTGTATATCCATCTGTTTCCTTATTGATTACTAAGCTTAAAAGATATTGTAATGAATCTAATGTTTGTCCTCTCTTACCGATAAGAACACCCATTTCATCACCCTTCATATCTACATATACAACGCCTTCTTCATCAACTTCAACTTCAATTTCAACCTTCATATCCATTGCATTGAAAACGTCTGTTAAAAATTTAGTAGAAATCTCTGTTGCTTTTTCCTTTGAAATTGTATTCTTTTTAGGTGCTGGTGCAGCTACTTTTTCCTCTACTGTTTCAACTTTTTCAGCTGTTTTTGAATTATTAAATTCAAATTTAATTTCTTTCTTTTCTGTTTTTTCTACCTTTTCTACTTTTTCAACTTTCTTCTCAATCTTCTTTTCTTTCTTTGCTTCAACAAGAACATCAAGATCAAGTTCTTCCTTTTTCCATGCTTTAATTTTAGCAGGCTTACTAAACATTCCTAAAATCCCAGAACTACCTTTTTCAATTACTTCATAATCAAAATTATCTCTTGTTGTTTCCAACTTTACTAATGCATCAATAACAGCATCTTCAACTGTTTTTGCTGTAACTTCAATTGAATTCATGATTAAGCCTCCTTATTTATTGTGCTTCTCATTATATTTCTTTACCATTGCAGCCTTACTTGCTAAGCTTCCTGGTTTTTCTTCGTTCTTATTATAAAACTCTGTCGAATTTTTAATCTGAGCCTCACGCTCTTTTTGCCTTCTATCAATATCTGCTTTACTTGCAACAGCCTTTGAATTGTTGATTATATCTTTTGCACTAACTGTTGATTTTTGAGGTGGAAGTCCTCTCTTTTCACGCTTCTTATTAGCTTTTTCAAGATTTTTCTTCATTACCTCTTCCATATCCTGCTTATCAAAATATGCATTAATAATCAACTGAGATATAATTTGGAAAATACTACCTGCAATCCAATATAAACCAAGTGCTGCTGGCATTGTTAAAGCAAAAATTGCTGTAATTATAGGCATTATATTGTTCATTGCACCCATTGGATTAGGCTCTTCTGTTGTTGTTTTCTTATTGTTATTTCTCTTAACCTCTGCAAGCTTTGTCGATACCCATTGAGCAAGACCTGCTAATATAGGAATGATAATTGCTGTTGATAAAATCTCTGGATTAACTGCTAAATTAATTCCAAAGAATGAATTCATACTATCTATTTTATCAACATTTTCTGTAAGAATTGTGCTCATTTGAGCAAATCCATCTCCATTACTTGCATATACACTTTGTAATGATGATGCTAAATCCTGATTTTCAATAGTATTTGAAAAAAATGCTTTTAATTCATTCCATTGAGCATCTGTAAATTTGCTCATTGCATCTATTAATTGATTCTCTTTTGAAGGATCAATCTTTGCAAATGCTTCAAGCTTAGTTGTAACACCTGTTTCTTTAGCCTTGGCTACATATGTTCCGATTTCATCCATATATGATGAAATACCAACTTCTTCGCCTGTACGAATTATTCCTGTGAAGTGATTTTTTACTGATGTAACATATGCAGGAATATTTCTGATAACATTAAATAATGCTAATAAAATAGGCATCTGGATAATTAACTGAAGACATCCGCCTGTAGGAGAAGTTCCATATTTTGCATATACTTCTCTTTGTTCTTGATTCATCTTATAAATTGAATCCTGATCGCTCTTACCCTTATACTTAGCTGCGATGGCCTGTAATTCAGGATTCATCATCATAGAAAGTCTTGAGAACTTCTGCTGTTTAATTGTAAGAGGTAACATTAAAATCTTAACAATAAATGTAAAGATTATAATACTTAGACCTATATTCTGAATACCAAAAATTTCTGTTACCTTAAAAAGGCTATTCAAAATATACCCTAATAATCTGGCTATATCACCTATAAGCCAGGCATCACTTTGTGTTAATAAAATCATTATTAAACCTCCAAAAATATTAAGGCACTGGATCATATCCACCTTTAGAAAATGGATTACATTTAATTATTCTTTTACACGTTAAAAAAGTACCTTTAACCGCACCATATTTATTAAGAGCTTCTATAGCATACTCAGAACATGTTGGGGTATATATACAAGTTGAGTGAGGTTTTAATGGCGATAAATATTTTTGATAAAATCGTACACAACTTATAAGTAACTTTTTAATCATTATTATCATCTCTTTTTATAATTCTGTGTAATTTTGAAAGATGCATAAATGCACTTTCAGTTTCATAGTAATCTTTATCTTTTAGATTAACCTTTGCAACTACAACAATATCTATTCCTTCAATTAACTTATCCTTATTAAGTCTAAAGGTTTCTCTTATTAGTCTGGTTAATCTGTGTCGGACAATACTATTCCCGACTTTCTTACTCACAGATATTCCTAATCTTTTGATATCCGTTCCATTCTCCAAAATATACATAACTAAGAATTTATTTGAATAAACTCTTCCTTTTGCATAAACCATTCTAAATTCGTTATTGTTTTTTAAAGATACATAGTTTTTCATATTAATACCTTAATTAAAAAAGGCCACATACTTTGCGGCCTATGCTGATAATTTCTTTCTACCCTTAGCTCTTCTAGCAGATAAAACCTTTCTACCATTAGCAGTAGCCATTCTTGCTCTAAAACCGTGAACCTTTGATCTTGATCTCTTCTTAGGTTGGAATGTCATCTTCATTATAAAACACCTCCTTTTTACATTTAGCCATTAAAATATCAGATTACATTATACTAATTGAAAAGAACGTAGTCAAGCATATTTTTTTCAATATTTACATAATATTAATCCACATTTTGTGGATAAGTTGTGGATAACTGTCTTTTATTTGTTATTTTACGTTGTATAAATTGCTCTTTTTCCCATAAACTCTATGCTTATAAACTGAATAAAGTTTTCCACATTATTTTTTTATGGTTTACTAATTTTTTCATTGAAAAAAAATGCATTTTTAGTATAATATAAGGTAGAGAAATTTTATTTCAATTATTATATCAATAGGAGAAAATACATAATGTATGATTCAATTTCAGCTAAATGGCAAGACATTTTAAATAGAATAAAAACTGAATACGATATTACTGATATTTCATTTAAAACTTGGATTGAACCACTTAAAATCAATTCTGTTAATGGTAATGTCGTAGAACTTGTTACACCTGATAATCAAATGAGTGTAGATGTTCTTAACAAAAAATATTATCTTTTTTTTAAGGTTACTATATCAGAAATTATGAATAAGGAAATGGATATAAAGTTCATATCTTCAAGTTCCCTACCTTCAAATAAGGTTATTAACACTAATATGGACATGTCTGTTTATCTTAAATCTAATATTAATCCTAAATATACCTTTGATTCATTTATTAAAGGTAGTAATAATGATATAGCTCTTAATGCTTCTTTAGCAGTTGCAGAATCACCTGCAAGCGGTTATAATCCTTTATTCCTTCACGGTGGTGTTGGTCTTGGCAAAACTCATCTTATGAATGCTATAGGTAACTTTGTTATTGCTAATAACCCTGAAGCAAAAGTTTTATATGTTACTTCTGAAACTTTTACAATTGAACTTATTGAATCTATCAGAAATAATACTACAAGTCAGTTTAGAGAAAAATATCGTAATATAGATGTACTTCTTATCGACGATATTCAATTTATTATAGGTAAAGAATCTACTCAAGAAGAATTTTTCCACACATTTAATACTTTATTTAATGCTTCTAAACAGATTGTTATTTCTTCAGATAGAAGTCCAAAAGCTATGACTACACTTGAAGAAAGATTAACTTCACGTTTTGAAATGGGACTTACAGTAGATATTCAATCACCTACTTATGAAACAAGAATGGCTATTCTTCGTAAAAAGCTTTCACAAGATTCATTGAATATACCTGAAAAAGTACTTGATTATATAGCTCTTAATATTAAGTCAAATGTAAGAGAACTTGAGGGGGCTCTTAATAAAGTAGTTTCTTATTCAAGATTTTCTAATAACAGTGAAATTACTTTAGAATCTGTAGAATACGTTCTTAAAGATATGATTTCTCCTGATGAAAAAGTTGATATTACACCTGAACTTATTATAAAAGTAGTTGCTGAACATTTTAACATTTCAGCTGATGATATTTGTTCAACTAAGAAAAACCAAGAAATTGCATTTCCAAGACAAATTGTAATGTATCTTTGCAGAACAATGACAGAGGTTCCTTTACAAGCTATAGGAAAGGCTCTTGGTAAAAAGGACCATACAACAGTTATCCACGGTTCTAAAAAAATAAGTGAAGAAATTACCCACAATGAATCACTTAAAAATACAATTGAAGTTCTTAAGAAAAAAATATACCCTTCTTAATCCACATATTATACACATCAATTAACATTACTATTAAGGTTTTATTCAACCTCTTAAAGCCCATTATTATTAGGCTAAAAATGGTTATTAAGAATTTCACATACTCTACTATAGTTAATACTAAATATTAATTATTATTATAAAATTCATCACAAAAAGGAGTTATACACAATGAAATTAATTTTTAAAAAATCAGATTTACTTCATGCTGTTAATATCGTACTTAAAGCGGTACCTTCTAAAACTACAATGTCTATTCTTGAATGTATTTTAATAGACGCTACAACTAATGAAATTAAATTCACAGCTAACGATATGGAACTTGGAATTGAAACTAAGGTTAATGGTGAAATATTAGAAAAAGGTAAAATTGCAATTGATGCTAAAATATTTTCTGATATAGTAAGAAAATTACCAGATAACGAAGTTATAATAGAAACAGATGCTAATTTTACAACATCTATTAAATGTGAAAAGGCATTATTTAATATTGCTTCTAAGTCAGGTGAAGATTTTTCTTATCTTCCATATATTGAAAAATCTAAATATATTAAGCTTTCACAATTTAGCTTAAAGGAAATTATAAGACAAACTATTTTTTCAATTGGTGTAAATGAAAATAATAAAATGATGACAGGTGAATTATTTGAGGTAGAGAATAATACCCTTAAGGTTGTTTCACTTGATGGTCATAGAATTTCAATCAGAAATATTGAACTTAAAGAGTCTTATGAAAATATAAAGGTAGTTGTTCCTGGAAAAACATTAAATGAAATAGTAAAGATATTATCTGATGATATAGATAAGGATGTAAATATTTTCTTTACTAACAATCATATTTTATTTGAGTTTGATGATACTATTGTAGTTTCAAGACTTATTGAAGGAGAGTATTTTAGAATTAATCAAATGCTTTCTAATGATTATGAAACAAAGGTTGTTATTAATAAAAAAGAATTTTTAGCTTGTATAGATAGAGCTACTCTTCTTATAAAGGAAGGCAACATAAAGCCTATTATTATTACAATAGGAGATGGATCTCTTGAATTAAAGATTAATTCTACATTAGGTTCAATGAATGAAGATATTGATATTATTAAAGAAGGTAAAGATATTGTAATAGGATTTAATCCAAAATTCTTTATAGAAGCATTAAGAGTAATTGATGAAGAAGAAATTTCTATTTATCTTATGAATTCTAAAGCCCCATGCTTTATAAGAGATGATGAAGGCAAATATGTTTACTTAATTTTACCAGTAAATTTTAATTAATGGAGAAAACAATGGAAGTAATTAAATTAAGAGAAGATTTTATTAAATTAGGTCAAGCATTAAAAGCAGCTGGTCTTGTAGAATCAGGTGTAGAAGCAAAGGAAGTTATTTTAGAAGGACTTGTTTTAGTAAATGGTGAGGTTGAACTTCAAAGAGGTAAAAAGCTTTACGATGGAGACATAGTTCAATTTGATGGCGAACAAATAATGATAGAAAAGTAGTGTGTATTAATGATAATAGAATCCATTGATTTAAAAAACTACAGAAATTATGATATTCTTAATCTATCCTTTGATAAAAATATTAACATTTTTCATGGTGATAATGCGCAGGGAAAAACTAATATTTTAGAAGCTATATATGTTGTATCCACAACAAAATCACATAGAACATCAAAGGATAGAGAATTAATATCATTTGAAAATGATGAATCTCATATAAAAGCAATTATTAATAAAAAGGGTATTTCTTATAGAATAGATATGCACCTTAAGAAAAATAAGACTAAAGGAATTGCAGTAAATGGAATTCCAATAAAAAAATCAAAGGACTTATTTGGAATAGTTAATATTGTATTTTTTTCACCTGAAGATCTTAATATTGTTAAAAATGGACCTTCAGAAAGAAGAAGATTTATTGATATGGAACTTTGTCAGCTCAATAAAATATATATGAGTAATCTTGATAATTATAATAAATCCTTAATGCAGCGAAATAAATTATTAAAAGAATTAGGTTTTAATCGCGAAAATATGGATACACTGGATTTATGGGATATGAATTTGGTAAAATATGGAAAAGAGGTTATAAAAAGTAGAACTGAGTTCGTAGAAAAGCTAAATACCATAATAAAAGAAATACATAAAAATCTTACAGGTGGTAATGAAACTATAGATATAAAATATGAACCATCTGTAACTATAGATAATTTTGAAAAAATTTTATCAAAAAACAGGCAAAGTGATATAAAAACAGGTAACACAAATTATGGTCCTCATAAAGATGATTTATGCTTTGAGATAGAAGGAATAGATGTTAGAAAATATGGTTCTCAAGGTCAACAAAGAACTGTAGCATTATCATTAAAATTATCTGAAATAGAATTGGTAAAGACTATTATAAATGATAATCCTATTCTTTTGTTAGATGATGTGTTATCTGAGCTTGATGCAAAAAGACAAAATTATTTATTAAATAGTATAAAGGATGTTCAAACAATAATAACCTGTACAGGATTAGATGATTTTATAAATAATAGATTTAATATAAACAAAACTTTTAAAGTTGAGAAAGGCATGGTGTTAAAATGAGTACTGATTACGGTGCAAATCAGATTCAAATATTGGAAGGATTAGAGGCTGTAAGAAAAAGACCGGGTATGTATATTGGTAGTACATCAAGTAAGGGCTTACATCATTTGGTGTATGAAATAGTTGATAATTCTGTTGATGAAGCTTTAGCAGGCTTTTGCAATAAGATTATTGTAACTATAAATGCAGATAATTCTATTACAGTAGTTGATAATGGTAGAGGTATTCCTATTGGAATTAATGAAAAAGCAGGCAAACCAGCCGTAGAAGTAGTATTTACCGTGCTTCATGCAGGAGGTAAATTTGGTGGAGGAGGATATAAAGTATCCGGAGGTCTTCACGGTGTTGGTGCTTCTGTAGTAAATGCTTTATCAGAATACCTCGAGGTTAAAGTATATAAGGATGGCAAAATTCATATGCAAAGATATGAAAGAGGTCATGTAATGTATCCTCTTAAGGTTGTTGGAGAATGTGAAGCAGAAAGAACAGGCACAGAAGTAACATTTTTACCTGATAAAGAAATATTTGAAGAAACAGTATATGAATATGACATATTAAAGCAAAGATTAAGAGAAATAGCATTTTTAACAAAAGGTTTAAAGATTGTTTTAATAGATGATAGAGAAGAAAAAAAGGAAAGAGAATTTTACTATGAAGGTGGAGTAAAAGAATTTGTACAATACCTTAACAAGAGTAAAACAGCTCTTTATGAAAATGTAATATATTGTGAAGGAACAAAAGAGGGTGTTTATGTAGAGGTTGCTATGCAACATAATGATTCATATACAGAGAGCACATACTCATTTGTAAATAATATTACAACACCAGAAGGTGGAACTCATCTTGTAGGTTTTAGAAATGCTTTAACAAAGACCTTTAATGACTATGCAAGAAAGAATAAGCTTTTAAAGGATAGTGAATCAAACCTTAGTGGTGAAGATATAAGAGAAGGTTTAAGCGCTATTATAAGTGTTAAAATAAGTGAGCCTCAGTTTGAAGGTCAGACAAAACAAAAGCTTGGTAATAGTGAAGCAAGAACTGCAGTAGACAGTATAGTAAGCGAACAGCTTTTATATTTCTTAGAGCAAAATCCAAATGTTGCTAAAATGATTTGCGAAAAATCAATTCTTGCTCAAAGAGCAAGAGATGCAGCAAGAAAGGCAAGAGATTTAACAAGAAGAAAATCAGCTCTTGAAAGTGCAAGCTTACCTGGTAAGTTAGCAGACTGTTCAGATAAGAATCCTGAAAATTGCGAAATCTATATCGTAGAAGGTGACTCTGCGGGTGGCTCGGCAAAAACAGCCAGAAGCAGAGCAACACAGGCTATATTACCACTTAGAGGTAAGATTCTAAATGTAGAAAAAGCAAGACTTGATAGAATTTTAGGTAATCAGGAAATAAAGGCAATGATTACTGCATTTGGTACAGGTATTCATGATGACTTTGATATTTCAAAATTAAGATATCATAAGATAATAATTATGACTGATGCTGATGTTGATGGTGCTCATATCAGTACATTATTATTAACATTTTTGTATAGATTTATGCCTGAACTTATTAAGCAAGGACATGTATATCTTGCGCAACCACCTTTATACAAATTAGAAAAGAATAAAAAAGTATGGTACGCTTATAGCGACGAAGAATTAAACCAAATTCTTACAGAGGTAGGAAGAGACCAGAATAATAAGATTCAAAGATATAAAGGTTTAGGTGAAATGGATGCAGAACAATTATGGGAAACAACTATGGATCCTGAAAAGAGAATTCTTTTAAAGGTTACAATGGATGAAAGTCAATCTTCTGAAATTGATGTTACATTTACAACATTAATGGGTGATAAGGTAGAACCAAGAAGAGAATTTATAGAAGAGAATGCTAAATACGTAAGCAATCTTGATATTTAGAAAAGAGGATTAATATGGATGAACATATTTTTGATAAAATTCAAGACGTTGACTTAAAGAAAACAATGGAAAAATCATATATTGATTATGCAATGAGTGTTATTGCAGCTCGTGCACTTCCAGACGTAAGAGATGGTCTTAAGCCAGTTCAACGTAGAATTTTATATTCAATGATAGAATTAAACAACGGTCCGGATAAGCCACATAGAAAATGTGCCCGTATCGTCGGTGATACAATGGGTAAGTACCATCCTCATGGAGATTCTTCAATTTATGAGGCGTTGGTAAAATTAGCTCAGGATTTCTCAACAAGATATCCATTAGTAGATGGACATGGTAATTTTGGTTCTGTTGATGGTGATGGAGCTGCTGCTATGCGTTATACAGAAGCCCGTTTAAGCAAGATTTCAATGGAAATGCTTGCAGATATAAGCAAAGATACAGTAGATTTTGTTCCTAACTTTGATGAAACAGAGAAGGAGCCTACAGTATTACCATCAAGATATCCAAATCTTTTAGTTAATGGTACATCAGGTATTGCAGTAGGTATGGCAACTAATATACCTCCTCATAATCTTAGAGAAACAATAGCAGCTGTAGTAAAAATTATTGATGATCAGATTAATGAAGGCAGACAAACAACTATGGAAGAATTACTTGAAATAGTTAAGGGTCCTGACTTCCCTACAGGTGCGCAGGTACTTGGTAAATTAGGTATAGAAGAAGCCTATAGAACAGGTAGAGGTAAGATTAAAGTTCGCGCAGTGACAGATATTGAGCCTATGCAAAATGGTAAGAATCGTATTGTAGTTACAGAGCTTCCATATATGGTTAATAAAGCAAGACTTATTGAAAAAATAGCAGAGCTTGTAAGAGACAAAAAAATTGATGGTATTACAGATTTACGTGATGAATCTGATAGAACAGGTATGAGAATCTGTATTGAAACAAGAAGAGATGCTAATCCAAATGTAATACTTAATAATCTTTATAAGCATACACAACTTCAGGACACATTTGGTGTAATAATGCTTGCACTTGTTAATAATGAACCAAAGGTTCTTAACCTTTTCGATATGCTAAATTACTACCTCTTACATCAAAAGGAAGTAGTAACAAGAAGAACACAATATGATCTTAATAAGGCTGAAGAAAGAGCTCACATATTAGAAGGCTTAATGATAGCACTTGATAATATTGATGAGGTTATTAAGATTATTAGAGGTTCGCAAACAACGGCAATAGCTAAAGAAGGCTTAATTGAAAGATTTGGCTTAACAGATGTTCAGGCTCAGGCTATAGTAGATATGCGTTTAAGAGCATTAACAGGCTTAGAACGTGAAAAGCTTGAAAATGAATATAAAGAGCTTATGGCTAAGATTGCTGAGTTAAAGGCAATTCTTGCTGATGAGAATAAGCTTCTTACAGTAATAAAGGATGAATTGTTAGTAATTTCTTCAAAATATGGTGATGATAGAAGAACAAGCATCGGCTATGATGAAGATGAATTAACAATGGAAGATTTAATTCCTGATGAAAGTACTGTAATTGCAAGAACTAACATAGGATATATTAAGAGAATGTCATTAGAAAACTTCAAGAATCAGCATAGAGGTGGTAAGGGCATTAAGGGAATGCAGACCATAGAAGAAGATTATATTGAAGATTTATTTATGACAACAACTCATAAGTATTTATTGTTCTTTACAAATAAGGGTAGATGCTATCGTATGAAGGCATATGCAATACCAGAAGCCGGAAGAACAGCAAGAGGTACAGCTATAGTTAATCTTTTACAGCTTATGCCAGAAGAAAAGGTAACAGCCATAATTCCGATTGAAGAATATAACGACAATGAATATTTATTTATGGCTACAAAGAGCGGTATTGTTAAAAAGACTAAGGTTACTGAATTTTCAAATGTAAGAAAAACAGGTATAAATGCTATTAATCTTCAGGATGATGATGACCTTATTGAGGTTAAGCTAACTGATAACAATAAAGAAATATTTATGGTTACAAAATACGGTAAATGTATTAGATTTAAAGAAGAAGAAGTAAGAAGTACTGGAAGAAGTTCTATGGGTGTTAGAGGTATCAGCCTTATTGATGATGATGAGGTTGTAGGTATGCAACTTGATACACAAGGCGATACATTACTCTTTGTATCTGAAAAGGGTATGGGTAAGAGAACTAACATAAGTGAATTCCCAGGACATCATAGAGGTGGTAAGGGTGTACTCTGCTATAACATTAATGAAAAAACAGGTAACCTTATCGGTGTTAAATCAGTAGTAGATTCGCGTGAAATTATGCTAATTACTACAGAAGGTGTAATTATACGTATGAAGGTTTCTGATATTTCCGTAATAGGAAGACATACATCTGGTGTAAAACTTATCAACCTTGAAGATGGAGTATTAGTTGCAACAGTTGCAAAAGTAAGAACTGAAGATACCGAAATATTAACTGAAGATGAAGGTATCGAGGAGTAGTAATGAGAACGATAAATGTGGATGAAATCACAAAAAATGTAAAGGAAATGTGTATAGAAGCCAATCATTTCTTATCAGAAGATATGAAAAAAGTATTTTACAAGGCATTAGAGGAGGAAAACTCTCCTCTAGGCAAACAAATACTTTTACAATTAGATGAGAATCTTGAGATTGCAGCAAATGATATGATTCCAATATGTCAGGATACTGGAATGGCCGTTATATTTATAAAGATTGGTCAGGAAGTACATTTTATTGGCGGAAGCTTAGAGGATGCAATCAATGAAGGTGTTAAACAAGGCTATATAGAAGGATATCTTAGAAAGTCCGTAGTGAAGGATCCAATTTATCGTGAAAATACTAAGGACAATACGCCGGCAGTAATACATTATGAGATTACAGAAGGTGATGGCGTTGAAATAACCGTAGCTCCTAAGGGTTTTGGTAGCGAAAATATGAGTAAGGTATTTATGCTAAAACCTTCGGACGGAATTGAAGGTGTAAAAAACGCAGTATTGTCGGCAGTAAAGGACGCAGGTCCAAATGCATGCCCACCGATGGTAGTCGGTGTAGGCATTGGTGGAACATTTGAAAAATGTGCACTACTTGCTAAAAAAGCACTTACACGTGATCTTTCAAATGAATCTCCAATTGAATATGTTCGCAATCTTGAAAAAGAACTCTTAGATAAGATAAATTCTCTTGGTATTGGACCAGGAGGACTTGGAGGAAAGACAACAGCATTTGCAGTAAATATTGAGACTTATCCTACACATATAGCAGGATTGCCAGTGGCAGTTAACATTTGTTGTCACGTAAACAGACATATTCACAGAACTATATAATACGGAGCATAAGATGGATAGATATATAAACACACCATTAACAAAAGAGGTATGTAAAGATTTAAAAGCTGGAGATTATGTGTATATAACAGGAAAAATGTACACAGCAAGAGATGCGGCTCATGAGAGAATGTATAATGCTTTAAGAGTGAATGAAAGCCTGCCAATTGAACTTAAAGATAATATTATATATTATATGGGACCTTCGCCTGCAAGGCAGGGTAGGCCAATAGGTTCAGCAGGTCCGACAACGAGTAGCAGAATGGATAAATATGCACCAGAACTACTTGATTTAGGACTTACGGGAATGATAGGAAAAGGCAAACGAAGCAAAGAGGTTATAGAAGGCATTATAAGAAATGATGCTGTATACTTTGCCGCTGTTGGCGGTGCAGGAGCGTTGCTTTCACAAAGAATTAAGGAATCTAAGGTGATTGCTTATGATGATTTGGGAACAGAGGCTATTAGAGAATTAACCGTGGAAAATTTCCCAGTAATAGTTGTAATTGATTGCGAAGGTAATAATCTTTATGAAATTGCACAAAATAATGATTGACATTACCTTAGTTTTCTATTATAATAAATTTTGCGCTTAGCGCTTATTTAATAATTTTTATTAATTCGGAGAAATACTCAAGAGGCCGAAGAGGCGCCCCTGCTAAGGGTGTAGGTCGTTAACGCGGCGCGAGGGTTCGAATCCCTCTTTCTCCGTTTTTAGGAAAATTGCGAAAACCTTGATTTTACAAGGCTTTCGCAATTTTTTGCTTTGTTTGTATACTAGGATTAGGCTGTCAAAAGAATTCTTTAGAAATCCTAATTTTTATAGGAAAAATACTGTGAGTTTTTCTCACATTTAGTTGTGTAATAAGTGAAAGAATAAAGAAATTCTTTTAGGAAGGAGAAAGTCTATGGATAACGGTGCAAGTAGCTACCGCCGTTTCCGTGACGAAGGTGATGAAAGCGGATTAGCAGAGATTATAAAGGATTATCGTGATGGACTGATTTTTTATTTAAACGGATATGTTAATAATATTTATGTGGCTGAAGAATTGGCAGAGGACACATTTGTATTATTGGGAACAAAAAAACCTAAGGATAAAGGTATTGGTTCCTTTAAAACATGGCTTTACACAATCGGGAGAAATATAGCAATTAATTATATCAAACGTAGAGCAAGGCTTAAGGAAAATTCTTTGGATGATTGTCAAGAATTAATCAGTGAAGAAGAAAATCTGGAAATAGTATTTATAAAAGAAGAACGAAAAATTATGGTTCATAGGGCATTAAAAAAATTGAAACCAGAATACCATCAGATTCTTTGGCTTACATATTTTGAAGATTTTTCTAATAAAGAGGCTGCTATGGTTATGAAAAAGTCTGTTCACAATATCGAAACTCTTATATATCGCGCCCGCAAATCACTTAAATCACAGTTAGAAATGGAGGGCTTTATATATGAAGAATTATGATGAAACTATTAATACAGTATTTAAGCGTATTAATGAATATGAAACTGAAAAAGAGTACAAAAGAAAATTTATGGTAAAAATGGCTACTTCTCTGTGTTGCGTTTGTTTTGTGGCATTGCTGGCATTTGGTGTGTTAAAAAGAGATTGGTCTAAAAAAGAGCCACCTCTTGTAACACAAGAAAATAGCTTAAATCCGCAGCCAACAACTAATAAAAGTGAAACTGAGGATATTCCACAGGATAAACCTGTTGTATGGGGAGAGGATAATGATGATTCAACTCAAAGTATGGGATATGCACAATGGAATGGTAAAAGAATTACACTATCTTTGCATAATGTATTGATTGACGAAAAAAATAAGGATAGTTTAATTGCAGTTGGTGTAGCATTTGAGCTAGATGACAATTTTTTATATAATGGAAAATCCTTGAAAGAATACGAGTCTGACATAGAAAAGGAACATTTAATTCTTAATAGAATGGGTGAATTATTAAAAGTAGGAGATTCATTAAAATATAAAGAAACATTGTATACAACAGGAGATTCTGATGGTAAAAAATGGTCAAAACAACTTTATGAAGAAACTGTAGAAAGAATTGGTAATGATTTGCTTGAAAAATATATTATTGAAGGGCAATTTTTAAAAGAAAAGTTAGAAAAAGATATTTTAGAATATGATAAAGAAGAAATTTGTCGTATTGCCTTTGAGACAGCATGTGAAGCCTATAACCAATTTGCTATCGATAATGCAGTTAAGCAGTTAGAAGAGCAAAATATAAGTTATGAAGTAAGGATTGACAAAGGGTTAGTTGCATATGTAACTGCTAATCAGTTTTCTGCTCTTAAACTTGACAATGTATTCTTCTATTCTCTGGCTATAAAAGAGGTGGAAGGGATGGATATGTCAGAAATTTGTACAGATGATATAATTACAGGATATTAAGTTATGAAAAGCGTATAATGGTAAGCTGTTATACGCTTTTTTTTGCGTTTTTATTTTAAAATACAGATTTATATAGATTGACATAGTGTCATATATTTACTACTGCAAGAAAATGGGTTAAACTAAAAGCAATTAAAATGGAGGCAAATAGCTTCAGATAGGAGAAACAAAATGCAAAAAGTATTAAAAAAAGTTATGGCATATGTAATGGTATTTGCGATGACTTTAGGTATTGTGGGCAGTTATGTTAATGGGGTTAACGCAGCAACTACAAGTGTTTCTATCACAGAAAGTGGGGGCTGGTTTGAAACCGCATATGCTAAGTGGAGTCCTGTAACTAATGCAGATGGCTACAAAGCATATTATAAGGCATCTGCAGTATCAAGCTGGACACAGATTGATGATGCCCTTATAAGAACTTATGCATCATATGTAAGAGTTGATGCAGTAGGTCTTTCAGCGGGTACATATGATTTAAAGATTGTACCTGTAATTAATGGCGCAGAAGATACTTCTAAGCAGGCAACAAAGACGGGAATTACAGTTAAAGCACATGATAGAAGTGGATATGCATTTTCATCAAGTTCTACATTTGGAACTGGCTCAGGAGCATATAACAATAATGGTACATTAAAGAGTGGTGCACAGATTGTATACGTAACAAAGGATACAGCAAAGACTTGTACGGCTACTGTTAATGGTACAAAGGTAACTGGTTTTCAATCAATTTTAGATGCAAAACAAAAAAAGAATACAAGCAATGATATTATCTGTTTTCGTATTATTGGCTGTGTAACAAAAAATGATTTAGATCATATTTCAAGCTCGTCTGAAGGTCTTCAGATTAAAGGTAGTGCAAACTATACACAAATGAATATTACTATCGAAGGTATAGGAGATGATGCTTGCATTTCTGGCTTTGGTATGCTTATTAGAAATTGTGGAAATGTTGAAGTTAGAAATTTAGGTATCCTTAACTTTATGGATGATGGTATTTCTATAGATACAGCAAACTGCAATCTTTGGATTCACAACTGCGATTTCTTCTATGGAAATCCAGGTGGAGATGCCGACCAAGCTAAGGGTGATGGCTCCTTAGATATTAAAAAGTCAAGATATATTACACTTTCATATAATCATTTCTGGGATGCTGGTAAGTGTTGTCTTTTAGATGCAGGTGCAGGTACAGGCGAATCGGCATCTAATTATATTACATATCACCATAACTGGTTTGATCACTCAGATTCAAGACACCCAAGAATACGTAATGCAAGCGCAATTCACGTATATAATAACTATTATGATGGTGTTTCAAAATATGGTGTAGGTACTACGACAGGAAGTTCTGCATTTGTTGAAGCTAACTACTTTAGAAATACAGCATATGCGATGCTTATATCTAAGCAGGGAAGCGATTTAACTACTGGTGACGATGGAAAAGGCACATTTTCTGGTGAAAGTGGTGGTATGATAAAGGCATTTGGTAACGTAATCGTAGGTGGAAAGGATTTAGTTACACATAAGGAAAGTGCTACAAGTTTTGACTATTATGAAGCATCAAGCAGAAATGAAACTGTTCCAAGTACATATAAGACATTACTTGGTGGTACAACATATAGTAACTTTGATACAGCATCAGATTTCTATTCATATACAGCAGATAGTGCAACAGTTGCTAAGGCAAATGTTGAAAAATACGCAGGTCGTATGAACGGTGGAGATTTAAAGTGGACATTTAGTTCATCAGAAGATACGAATTATGGAATTATTTCAGGATTAAAGTCTGCAGTAACAGGCTATACATCAAAGGTTGTTTCGATTGGAAGTCTTGAGGAGGTAAGCTCAGGAAGTAATTCTTCAGGTGGAAGCTCAGGCGGATCTAACGAAGAGCCTACTACAACAGGATCTTCACAAGGAGGAGGCCCAGTGGTTGTCCCATCACTTGATAACTTTGTGGCTGATGTAACACACAACTATACAACACAAGGAAAGACAAGTACATTTTTTAACATTACTGGTAACCTTTCTACATCTAAGGGTACGATTACATTTAATGGACTTACACTTACACAATGCTTAAAGATTGAAAGCTCAACACAGATTACATTTACAATGACAAAACCAGGTGCCTTACTATTGGTTTTGAATCCATCTAACTCAGGAAGCTTAAAGATTGACGGCTCTGAAAAGCTAATGTCTAATGATGGTACAATTTTAGTAGGTCTTAGTGCTGGTACACATACGGTTATTAAAAAGAGCGGTGGCAACTTGTACTATATGGCAATTGATTACGAAGAAACAAGTGGTGGTGGAGCGGATGAAGAACCACCAACAACTGGCAACCAAGGTGGTTCAAATGAGGAACCAACAACAACTGGAAATCAGGGCGGTTCAAATGAGGAACCAACAACAACTGGAAATCAGAGCGGTTCAAATGAAGAACCAACAACAACTGGAAATCAGGGCGGTTCAAATGAAGAACCAACAACTGCAAATCAGGGCGACGGTTCAAATGAGGAACCAACAACTGCAAGTAGTCAGAGTGGTTCAGATGAAGATTCAAGCTCAGAAAATTCAACAAATGAAACTAACAAGGCTCCAGCATCATCTTCAGCAAATCCAGATTCGGGAGATGATGGCGGTGTTAATCCAGTGATTATAGTAATGTTAATTATTTTAGGTATTATAATTGTTGGTGGTGGCATTTTAGTGTATTTAAATGCAAAGAAAAATAAAAACCAATCAGAACAATAATTGGAGAAGAAGAATGAAAAGAATTATCAAAACATTATCGGCATTACTCTTAGCAGTAGCGCTAATAATACCAAATATTTTAGTGGGAACGATTGTATGGGGAGCAGATCCAACAGGAGTAACAGTAAAATCTGTTGGTGGTTGGAATGAAACTTTATATTTACAGGCATCGGGAGTTACAGATTCTAACGTAACAGGTGTGTCTTATAGTGGAACAATGAGTGGTAGCCTTACAGGCGATGATTTTACATATCTTGTAAGGGACTATAATGGAGAATTAAGAATTGATATTCCAGGCCTTAAGCCAGGTACATATTCAATTACTGTTAATACTTCAAAGGGAACAATTACAAGAAGTGGTATAACAGTACCGGCACAGGACCGTTCAGGTTATGCTCATTACAACTATACAGCAGGTGTAGGTGCATATAACGACAATGGTACATTAAAGGCAAATGCAAAGGTTATTTATGTAACTGATGCAAATAAAAATACTGTAACAGTTACATCAAAGGATGGTACAACAGTTACAGGTATTGGTAACATTTTAAATTCAGCTGGTCAAGATGTAGGCGGTGGAAAAACTGCTAATGGCGGTAGTAAACCAAATACTAACAAGGGCATAATTAAAAAGCTTGCTCAGGATGGAACTCCTTTAGTTGTAAGAATTATAGGAAATGTTACAGCACCAGCAGGTGTTACAGCATATGATTCAAAGGATTACGGTGGATCAGAAGGCGATAACGGTTATATGGCAAGAATGAAATCCGGTAAGGATATTACCATTGAAGGTATAGGTGTAGGCGCAACTATGAATGGTTGGGGCATACATTTTATGGCAGAAGATAACGTTTATGGTAAGAGCTTCGAGGTAAGAAATATTAACTTTAGAAATGTTCCGGAAGACTGTGTAGGTATGGAGGGTATTCAAGAAGGTTCAACCCTTACAAAACCAGTTGAAAGATGTTGGATACATAATTGTTCGTTCTATGCACCAACTATCGCAAATCCTGCCGAATCAGATAAGGATGGTGGCGATGGTGCATGTGACTTTAAGAGAGGTCAGTATTTTACTAACAGCTATTGCTATTACAGCGGATATCACAAAACAAATCTTGTTGGTGGTTCTGATAGTAATTTGCAATATCATTTGACATATCACCACAATTATTGGAAGAATTGTGAGTCAAGAGGACCTCTTGCACGTCAGGCTAATATACATATGTATAATAATGTATTTGATGGACAAACAAGTTACTGTATGAACCCAAGAGCCAATGCATACATTTTCTCGGAATACAACCTTTTCCAAGATTCTAAAGATCCAGTAGAGGTTAAGTCGGGTGCAGTTAAGAGCTATAATGATACATTTACAAATTGTCGAGGAAACAATCATGCGACAGTTGTAAGTAATAAGTCGCAAACAGTATCAACAAGCAATAAATATGCTAACTTTGATACAAATGCATCTATATCATATATACCTTCAGGTAACTATACATTGCATACAGATAAGAATACGCTTAAGGCGACTGTAGCAGCATCGGCAGGTGCACAAGGAACTGATGTAACTGTAACAGATAATGGTATGTCAGGAGGAAGCTCAGGCGGAAATACAGGTGGAGATTCTGGTTCATCAGGAGGTTCATCGGGTGGAAGTTCGGCAACAATTCCAGCAGGAGCAATTATTCATAATTTTACGACAGACGGAAAAACAAGCCAATATTTTACTATTTCAGGTAATTTGTCTACATCAAAAGGTACAGTTTCTTACAGCGGACTTACACTTACACAGTGTTTAAAGATAGAATCAAGTACAAATATTTCATTTACAACAGCTGCAAAATCAAAGCTTACATTAGTATTTGGTGGAAGTACATCAGCAAGTGGTAAGAATATTAAGGTTGATGGAGCTGCAAAAACAATTGATTCAACGCAGGTAGTGACAGTTGAACTTGAGGCTGGAACTCATAAAATAACAAAGGGCGATAGTATCAATTTGTTTTTAATGCAGTTAGAGGTTGAAGGCACAGGTTCAGATGGTGGTGGTTCAAATGAAGATCCAACACAAGGTAACCAAGGCGGTTCAAGCGAGGACCCAACACAGGGTAACCAAGGTGGTTCAAACGAGGACCCAACACAGGGAAATCAAGGTGGTTCAAACGAGGACCCAACACAAGGCAATCAAGGTGGTTCAAACGAGGACCCAACACAAGGTAACCAAGGTGGTTCAAATGAGGACCCAACACAAGGTAACCAAGGTGGTTCAAACGAGGACCCAACACAGGGCAACCAGGGTGGTTCAAATGAGGACCCAACACAAGGTAACCAGGGTGGTTCAGATGAAGAGTCAACAAAGGCAAGTGCTTCAAATCCTACCCAAACAAAGGATGGCGGCAATGGTGCTACAACAGTAATATTAATAATAGTACTAATACTTATATTAGCAGCAGCTGGCTTTGTAGTTTATAAGCTTATAAAAACAAAAAAGAATTTACAGTAGTATATAGCAGGCGGTACCAAGTATCGCCTGTCATTATATGGAGGTTTACAATGAACAAAAAAAGAAGGTTATTGGTAACATTTATAATATTGAGTATGGTGGTGTTGCTGATATTTAAAGAAAATTATACAAAAATAAATGCTAAGCAAGGGGATATATATGTATCGCCAACAGGTGTGGCATCAAATTTAGGTACATATGAATCACCAATTGATTTAGTAACTGCGATAAATAAAGTGGCTGCCGGCAATACGATATGGATGCTTCCGGGCACATATACATTTAGCCAAACTATAACAATAAGCGATTCAAATTGTGGAAATGTAGCTAATTATAAATCGCTTAGGGCATATAACAATGCCAATGTAACATTAGACTGCTCAAGTCAGGCACTTAATGGTTCAAATAGAGGAATTAAATTGGACGGAAGCTACTGGCATATATATGGCATTGATATTAAGGGCGCTGGTGACAATGGAATGATGGTTTCAGGAAATAATAACATCATTGAGATGTGTCGTTTCTATGAAAATAGAGATACTGGACTTCAAATAAGCCGTAAGGATTCAAGCTGTGCAACGATAGATACATGGCCATCAAATAATCTTATAAAAAACTGTACTTCATTTAACAATTGCGATGCGACAGGAGAAAATGCAGATGGCTTTGCACCTAAGCTGACATGTGGCAATGGAAATGTATTTGACGGATGTATTTCTTACTGCAATTCAGATGATGGTTGGGATTTATACGCAAAAACAGATTCAGGCCCAATCGGTGTTGTAACACTTAAAAACTGTGTGGCATTTGGAAATGGTAAGCTTACTGATGGTAGAGGTAGCGCTGAAGGTGACATGAATGGCTTTAAGTTAGGTGGAATGGGTGTGCCAACAGCGCATATCGTTGAAAACTGTATTGCATTTAACAATGGTGCAACAGGTTTTACAGATAATAATAACGGTGGAGCGTTAAGCTTAAAAAATTGTACAGCTATAAATAACAGCGTTTATAAGAAAACAGGAAACTTTATATGCTATAGAGCTTCATCCTCAGCGAAATATACGAACATCTTGTCTTATGCAAGCAAAGCGCCATCAGGCAACGCTACAGATAATTATAAAGGAAGCATGACAACCTCTGTATATGAATACAAAGGCAAAAGCTATTATACTGCGTCTACTACCTTTAGTGGTAATTCAAAGCAGGGAACAACAGTTGTTAGCATTTCAAATGCAGATTTTGAAAGCGTAACTGTACCAGGATATTCCGACGGAAAATATACAGCTGATTATCACAAGATATTTAGAAATGCCGATGGAAGCATTAATTTAGGTGGATTATTTGAGATTAAGAGCACAAGTGCCTTAAAAGGCTATGGAGTAGGAGCAAGCCTGTCAACAGTGAATACATCAGGTGGTGATACACAAGATCCAACGCAAGGTGCAACACAAGCGCCAACGCAAGCACCAACGCAAGAGCCAACACAAGCGCCAACGCAAGCACCAACGCAAGAGCCAACACAAGGTGTAACACAGGCGCCAACGCAAGGTGCGACACAAAAGCCAACGCAAACATCAACACAGGTAGCAACTGAAACTGAAACACAAGAAAAAATAGAGGT
Organism: Lachnospira sp.; assembly: GCA_015057605.1. Lineage (GTDB taxonomy): Bacteria > Bacillota > Clostridia > Lachnospirales > Lachnospiraceae > SIG291. The sequence goes on from SVDX01000012.1 coordinate 63,996, forward strand.
TGTAGAACAGGATGACGCTAATACAAAGACTAATAAAATTGGCGCAGTAGAGGTAATATTAATTCTACTTGCAATTGTGGCTGTAGTGGCAATAGGCTTTGTGGTTTACACATTTATACAGACAAAAAACAAGCAAAAATCTGAATAATACTTGCATTTATCCTGCTACTTGTAGTAGGATAAATTTATATTAGAAATAGGAGAGGATACAAATGAAAAAATATTTAGGAGTTGTAATGTTTGTGGGAATTATATTGTTTGTCACAGCATGTAAAAAAGAGGCAAATAATATAAATGCTGATGTACATATGCCAGAACAAACTAAAGCTACACAAAATGATATTACACAAGCGCCGACAGAGGCAAAAACACAGCCGTCTACAGAGACAGTAACAGAGCCTCAGACCTATGTTCTAAAGGAGGGCGTTATAGATTCAAATCCAAACGTATGGGGCCAAAGGTATACATATATAGACCATTTTGACCAGGAATTTTCAATGGTATTACAGCAAAATGCGGATAAGACTACATTTGATACTACAAGACTAAAAGTAAATGGGAAAAAATATGAATACTACAGCGAGGATGGAAGCAAGTTAATATCAAAGTGGGGTGTTGACGTATCTGGATATCAGGGATATATAAACTGGAATAAATTAAAAGAACAGGGTGTTGAATTTGCAATAATAAGACTTGGATATAGAGGATATGGACAGTATGGTAATATAGTGTATGATACGAGGTTTAAAGAAAATATAAAGGGTGCCATAGATGCTGGCATAGAAGTAGGTGTATATTTCTTTTCACAAGCTTTAAATGATAAAGAGGCGTTAGAAGAAGCTGAGTTTGTAATAAATGCACTTAGAGAATATGAAATAACCTATCCGGTAGTGTTTGACACAGAAGCAATAGATGCATCACTAAATCCAAGAACAAAAGATATAACCAGAGATAGAGTTACTAAAAACTGTATAATATTTTGTGATGCAATAAATGAAGCAGGATATAAATCCATGATATATTATAATATGCCATGGTGTGCTAAAATGCTTGATTTAGAAAAACTTAATCCATACGATATATGGTATGCAGACTATACTGGGGTACCTCAAAGTCCATACAAATTTTCAATGTGGCAATACACTGAAAAAGGACGTATTGACGGAGTAAATGGTGACATAGATTTTGATATATACATTATAGAAGAATAAAATAGGAGAACTGTTATGAAAAAATATATAATAGCAAGTTTGTGCCTTGTGCTTATTATATTTTGCATAGCGTGCAGAGCAAAAACAAAGGACGTATACTTTAAAGACAACAAAACAGTACAAGTTATGGGTAGCATAAATGCTAATGGCGAATATGTGGTAGAGCCTATTACATATACACTTGCAGAAGGTGTTATAGACTCAAATCCGGGAGTTTACGGCGAGCGATACACTTACGTAGGCCCGGGAAATATTCATTATTCAATGGCATTACAGCCAAATGCAAATAAAACACTATTTGACGCAAGTAAGCTTAAAAAAGATGGTGAAAAGTATGAATACTATTCAGCAAATGGTGAGCTTATATCGACCTGGGGAATTGATGTATCTAAGTACCAGGGAGAAATAAATTGGAATAAAGTAAAAGCAGCAGGCGTAGAATTTGTAATAATAAGACTTGGATATAGAGGCTATGGCTGGGCAGGAAAAATAGTCTACGATGAAAATTTTAAAAAGAATATAGAAGGAGCTCAGGCAGTTGGCATAGAAGTTGGCGTGTATTTCTTTTCACAGGCATTAAATGATGCAGAGGCTTTAGAAGAGGCACAATTTGTTATTGATGCAATAAAGGACTACAATATAACATATCCGGTTGTATTTGATACAGAGGCAATATCAGATTCATTAAATCCAAGAACAAAAAACATTACAAAGGAACGAGTTACATTAAATTGTAAAGTATTTTGTGATGCAATTGAAAAAGCTGGCTATGACTCAATGATATACTACAATATGCCATGGTGCGCTAAAAAGCTTGATTTGTCAATGCTTAATGACTATGACATATGGTATGCGGATTATTTGCCAATGCCACAATCACCATACATTTTCAATATGTGGCAGTATACAGGAACAGGAAGAGTAGATGGAATAAATGGTGATGTAGATATTAACATTTACATTAAAGAATATAAATAGAAGGAGAATATAATATGAAGGTATTACTTATTAATGGAAGCCCAAATGAAAACGGATGCACATTTACAGCATTATCAGTAGTTGCAAATGCTTTAAATTCCGAAGGAATAGATACAGAGATATTTCACATAGGCAACAAGGCAATTCATGGATGCACAGGCTGTGGTAGCTGCTCAAAAACGGGAAAATGCGTATTTGACGATACAGTAAATATTGCCGCCGCAAAAATGAAAGAGGCAGATGGTCTTGTAATAGGCTCTCCGGTATATTTTGCTTCCGCTAATGGTTCCTTGATATCATTCTTAGATAGAATGTTTATGGTATGCAAGGATTTCGCATATAAGCCAGGCGCTGCAATTGCATCAGCAAGAAGAGCGGGAACAACTGCAACAATAGATGAATTACAAAAGTATCTTATTATTAGAAATATGCCATTAGCTGCATCAAACTATTGGCCAATGGTACATGGCTCAAAACCAGAGGATGTACTTAAGGATGAAGAAGGCGTACAAATAATGCGCATATTGGGTAAGAATATGGCATGGCTTTTAAAATCAATAGAAGCAGGAAAAAATGTGGGTATAAAGCTACCAGAACAAGAAGCAAAGATTAAAACAAATTTTATTAAATAATTATTGACACTAAAAATAAATAATGATAGAATGAAAGTCCACCACGCAAAAAGGTGGACTTTTTATCGTTGTATATTCCAAAAATATTAAAAATTTTTCAAAAAGGTGTTGACAAATCATTTTTGGTGTTATATACTAACATAGCTGTCGCAAAAAAGAAGGGCAGCCCAACCTTGATAATTAAATACTAAGACGAACCTGAAAATTCAAAAGAATTCAAA
>SVDX01000037.1 GCA_015057605.1 Lachnospira sp.
TAGCAGATTACTATGAAGTTGACATCAAGGAAATAATTGATGGTGAAAGGAAAAGTGAGAGTATGGAAAAAGAAGAAAAAGAGACTTTAAAAAAAGTTGCAGATTATGCAGAAGCTGAAAAGAAATTGGTAGTAAAACGTAGATGCATCGTTACATTCGTAGGTACATTGATGTTTGCGTTAAGTATTATGATAGGGTGTATTGTCTTTCCTAAGCTTCCAGAAGATAATTTTTTAAGGAGTGATAGTCTGTGGTTAGGAATAGGAGTTATAGGTGTAGTTGGTTTGTGGGGGATAGTTATTCATGAAAATCGTAAAAATTCTATGAAAGATAAGTGATATTTACGTCAAAAAACTGACTTTATAAGGAACAGAAACTTTCAGTTTGCCAGACTGCTCACTTCTAATTTATAGTAGTTACACATTTGCTTTTACAGTATATATTTGTATAAAGGCATTATAAAGGTGAAAATCAATGAATATAGAATTATATTATCAGGAAATGGGAAAAGGAAAGCCACTTATCTTATTGCATGGCAATGGAGAGGATGGTACATATTTTAAACATCAGATAGATTATTTTAGCGACCGTTATAGGGTGATTGCGATAGATACCCGTGGTCATGGTAAGTCGCCTAGGGGAACGGCACCATTTACAATTAAACAATTTGCCAAGGATTTGAATAATTTTATGATCGGTCAAGGGATTGATAATGCAGTGCTTCTTGGCTTTTCGGACGGAGCTAATATTGCAATGGAATTTGCGATGAAATATCCTGAAAAAGTAAAAGCATTAATTTTAAATGGTGGCAATTTAAGCCCTAGAGGTGTTAAAAGAACAGTACAAGTCCCAATTGAGATAGGCTATAAGATAGCAAAATGCTTTGCAGCTAAGTCACCAGATGCAAAGAAAAATACAGAAATGCTTGGTTTAATGGTTAATGAACCCAACATTAATCCGAGTGAATTGTCACAAATAACAGTGCCTACGCTAGTTATTTGTGGGACAAGGGATATGATAAAAGAGTCTCATACAAAGGAAATCGCAAATAGCATACCTAATGCAAATTTATCAATAATTAAAGGTGATCATTTTATTGCAAATAAGGAGTATGAGGCATTTAATAAAAAAGTAGAAGAGTTTTTGCAAAGCCTTGAAAAATAAAACACACATAAGCACATCACTTATGTGTGTTTTACGTTATTGTTTAATTTGTTCCAAACTCGGATAATTCTATTCCAGGATTTCTATCAACTACCATTCCAACGCTCCATGGATTTACAAAGAGGAGAAGTGGACGGTCCTTTAAATCCTTAATCTTCTTCATATCAGAAGTTCCGACAAGTCGTGAAATATCCATTTTATCATAATTCTTAATCCAACGAATGTGTTCGTATGGAAGTGGTTCTAATTTGATTTCAACATTGTACTCATTTTCAAGGCGGTACTTAAGTACTTCAAATTGAAGAACACCAACAACGCCTACGATTATTTCTTCCATACCAGTGTTGAACTCTTGGAATATCTGGATTGCACCTTCTTGGGCAATCTGAGTGATACCCTTAACAAATTGCTTACGCTTCATAGTATCAAGCTGACGAACTCTTGCGAAATGTTCAGGAGCAAAGGTTGGAATACCTTCGTACTGGAACTTTTTATTAGAAAGCTCTAGAGTATCGCCGATTGAGAAAATGCCCGGGTCGAATATACCGATAATATCGCCAGCATAAGCTTCTTCTACAATATGTCTTTCTTGTGCCATCATTTGCTGTGGCTGTGAAAGCTTAACTTTTTTATTGCCTTGAACGTGGAATACGTCCATACCAGCTTCAAATTTGCCAGAGCAAATACGCATAAATGCGATTCTATCTCTGTGGGCTTTGTTCATATTTGCCTGTATTTTAAATACAAATGCAGAGAAATCTTCCTTAAATGGGTCAATTACTCCTTGGTCAGATTTTCTTGGAAGTGGTGAAGAAGTCATATTTAAGAAATTTGATAAAAATGTCTCAACACCAAAGTTTGTCAATGCTGAACCAAAGAACACAGGGGAAAGTTTGCCTGCACTTACTTCGTCAAGATTAAATTCAGCGCTTGCACCATAAAGTAATTCTATATCTTCAAGTAATTTTTCGCTAAAGCTATCGCCAATAACATTTTTAAGCTCTGCTTCATTCTCTACAGAAACAGTTGTCGCTTTAACTTCCTTTTGCCCATTTCTTTCAGCCTGGAATACGGATACTTCCTTTGTGTTACGGTCGTAAACACCCTTAAATTCTTTTCCAGAGCCGATAGGCCAGTTGATTGGACAAGTTCTAATGCCGAGTACGCTTTCAATCTCATCGAGAAGCTCGAATGGGTCGTTGGCGTCGCGGTCCATTTTATTTATAAATGTAAATATAGGAATGTTACGCATTACACAAACTTTGAAAAGCTTGATAGTCTGCTTTTCAACACCCTTAGATGCATCAATAACCATTACAGCTGAATCTGCTGCCATAAGAGTACGGTAAGTATCTTCTGAGAAATCCTGGTGTCCCGGTGTATCAAGGATATTTATACAGTAACCACCATAGTTAAATTGTAAAACTGAAGAAGTTACAGAGATACCTCTTTCTTTTTCTATTTCCATCCAGTCAGATACTGCGTGCTTAGCGGTCTTCTTGCCTTTAACAGAACCAGCAAGATTGATTGCACCACCGTAAAGCAAGAACTTTTCTGTAAGTGTTGTCTTACCTGCATCGGGATGGGATATGATAGCGAAAGTACGTCGCTTTTTGATTTCTTCGTTAATGTTAGCCAAAATGGCACCTCCTATATTTTGTCATCTTTTTAATCGCAAACAGAAGTATTATAGCAGATAAGTTAGGAAATGTAAAATGGAATATTTCATAGAGAAATATTAATAAAATGGAAATATTGACAAAAATAATATATATATATAATATTAATGTTAACTGGGATTAAAGTAATAAATAAGGAGGAAACTAATGAAAAAGAAAAACAAATTAGCGATTATAATAGCATTAGTCATAATATTGAATACTACAATAGTGGTGTTAGCAGATCAAACAAAGACGAATTCTTCACGTGATTATGATGGAAATATGTGTGGTACGGTTTCAGCATCAATTTTTGATAGTTCACTGGGAAAACATAGAGCAAGAACATATTCGGTTATATCAGGAAGTGATGTACAGGCTAGTACAGAAGGATATCTGACAATTCATAGAATTGGTATAGCAAAAAAAGAAGCTATATTGGCTAAGTCAAATGGATATGATTTTGGACCAAATGCACTTGAATGTACTAAACATGGATATTTTTGGAGCGCATCTTCTGAAGTGGAGACAAATAATAAAGATGGTTTAGTATTAAAAGTATCGGTAACAGATTAAAATTATACTTTAATCCCGTTAACGATAAAATAAGGAGAATATAATGTACTATATAAAAAGATTTTTAAGAGATGTTCCTACGAGTTTACTAATAATATTTAGTTTTAGTTTGTTACTTTTTATGATATATAATGTGATTTCAATATTTGCTCTTGAGGAAAGACTTGCTAATACTACTAAAGAAAAATATAAATATCAAGTAAATTTGGAGACATCTTATATTACAACAAATGGAATGGTAGATTTTGATAATGAACTTTCGAAGAATCCGCTTGAATTAGTTGTGGGTGAAGGAAATGTAGTGTTTGAATCTGAATCAATAGTTCTTGAGGAAATTGCGATGCCAGTATCAGGTTCCATAGTGATTCAGTACAATGAGAACTTTAAATATGAATTGAAACAAGGTCAATATCCAATAGTTGGAGTGGTATATGATAAACCTGCGGTGATAATTGGCAAGGATATATATGATAGAATTGGCAATACCAATGTATTGACTGTTAATGGAATAGAATGCCAGATTATGGGAGTTCTTGAAAAAAAAGAAGATTTTCTTCTTGATGAAAGAATTATAATATTCGCAAATGGGTTATCAAATTATGATAAAAAGGAGATAATTAATCGGGAATCAACGACAAGTTATATAGTTACATACTCAAGTGATGTATATGATTATATGAAAATTATGCAAGAACTAGGTAAGAAACTTAATGAATATAACTTTACGGATGTAATAAAAACAGATAATACTAATAATAGCGTATCAAATGAAATTAATAAATTTATGACACAGGCAAAAAGAATAGTAACAATTATGGTAATAGTATTTTGCTTGATAAATTGTTTCGTTGTAACAAATTTATGGATTGAAAGTCGAAAGAAAGAAATATCTATAAGGAAGTCGTATGGATATGATACGCATTATATTGTATTAATGATTATTGCAGATTTGATGAAATATGTATTTGTATCAGTAGTGATGGCTTTAGTTATGCAGCTTATTTATAGTGCGATAAGAGATAGAGAAATAATTATAAGTTATATTAGTAAAGATACCATTTATGTATTAGCTTGTGCGTTTGTAATAGTATTGTTTACTGCAATTATGAATGTTAAAAAAATGGCTCGAATTACACCTGCTAACAGTATAAAGGAGGTGGAATTGTGATACTTAAAAATAATGTTAAAATAGCATTTGATTTGCTTTCTCGTAATATTAAAAATACTTTTTTAGTAATATTATTACAGGTATGTTCTATATTATTGATTGGACTTATGCTACTTGAGTATAATAAAGGAGTGCATATATCAACTAAGTTAGAACGTATTTTCAAACAACCAATAAATAAATTAGAAACAGTGAAGATTGATGCTGGTGATATTGATGAAGAGTCATTACATGCTTTTACTCAAGAAGTAAGAAGTATGGATGAACTGTTGGCTATAGGAAAAAGTAATGATGGTTTCATAACGACATTGGCTGGTGCAGATAATAAACTTTTATATGATATACAAAAGAAAGATACAACACCATATACTTATACAAGAGAAGGTGAAGTGGCATATATAATAACCGAACGAAGTTTGATGGATGCGTATAATCTTGAATATATTGATAAGATGGATATACCGAATGAAATACCACAGGGTTGGTACTATGTTATTTTAGGTTACGAATTTAGAGAGATTCCAGTAGGTACAGAATATGTACGTGAAAGAGATGGTGTAACATATAAGCAAATTGTTGCGGGCGTTCTTAAGGAAAATCAGGAATTTGCATTTGTCGAATTTGATTCATGGAGTGAGCCGCAGATAATAAATACGGATTACCAATTGCTTAGAGTGAGCTCGGATTCTAATTTTAAAAGAAATTTTGTATATGTTGTAAAAGAGGATAATTCAGTTATGGATGTAAGAAATAAAATAACTGTAATTGCTGAAAAATATGGAATAGATAAAAGTAGGTTACATTTTGAAAATGCGCAAAGTGCATTGGAAACATACAATACATATTCAAAGAACATATACGGACTACTGATAGAATTGGCAGTAATTGTGGTTATAGCGACAGTATTAATAAGTATTTGCATTCAAAGTGTTGAGATTATAAAAGAAAGGCATATGTTTGGAATTATGTATGCTAATGGAGCATGTCAAAAAGATGTTATTAAAATTATGTTTATCGAAAATGTGATTAAGATGATAATTGCAGGCATTTTTTCTACGGGCATTGTGATAATGTATTATAAGATAATTTTGACTCAAGGCATAAATTATGATGTAGATATTGATATTATTTTTACTAAGGTTATATATGAGGTGATATTATGTGCAATACTTATAGTTGTGTTGTCATCAATAATCCCAGCTTTAATTATAAAGAAAAATACACCTGCAAAATTAATAAGGAATGGAGATTAGTGTAATGATACAATTAAGGAATGTTATAAAAGTTTATGAGTCGAATAGAGTTAAAACAACTGCACTTAATGGAATAGATTTAGATATTGAAGATGGCGAAATGCTTGCTATAATGGGACCAAGCGGTTCGGGAAAATCAACTTTACTTAATGTTTTGGGCGGAATGGACAATCTTACTGCGGGTACATATAAATACAATAAAATTAATGTCGATGAATTGAGCTTTGATGAATTAAACGCATTTAGAAAGAAAAATGTTAGTTTTGTTTTTCAAAATTTTGCACTTATGAAAGACTACACAGTTTTTGAAAATGTTGAATTACCATTATTAACAAAAAATATATCAAAAAAAGATAGAAAAGATATTGTTAATGAAAAATTGAAAATGGTGGGAATAATTGAACATTCTAAAAAGTTTCCTACTCAAATATCAGGTGGACAACAGCAAAGATGCGCTATAGCAAGGGCTTTAGCATCTGGAAATTCAATGATATTAGCAGATGAACCTACGGGCGCGCTTGATCAAAAAACGGGTGAAGAAATCATGGATATACTGCGTAGTATTAGTAAAACAGGTAAAACTATAGTTGTAATTACGCATGATAATAATGTGGCAAGTAAATGTGATAGAATTGTATACATTGAAGATGGTAAAATAATTGAAAAATAATAGAGATATAAAAATAGCCTAGGATAGTGGGGATATATCCCTTTTTATAAAAAGAATATATTAAAAGAAGAATAGCTTTAAGAAACAACGTTTCTTAAAGCTATGTTGTTTACACTTTATGGGTTAATAAAGAGCAGAAGTGTTATAGTACTTATGTTAGGAAATGTAAAATGGAATTAAAGAGATTGTTTTAAAATGTCAAGTTTTTGGTAGCTTAAAATATAATCAATTATTAAAGGGAGGATTACACATGGCTAACAGTAAAAGCAGATACTACTAAAACAATGTATATGATGTATGAAAACGTAAAGTACATAGAGGAGGTAATTAATTATGAAAAAGAAAAAACGAATTATAATCATATCATCCATAGTAATTCTTATTTTGATATCAATTATAGTAATACTAAGTAAGTATGAATACGAAGGTAGAAATGTTAAGAGAGTTGAAAAAGGTTGTACTTACATCATAGCTGCAACAGGAGAAGAGCTAAAAGAAGGTGCAAAAATACCTACACCTGCTAATGGAGATATATATAAGACAGAAGATTATAAATATAAGTATGTCTCAGATTTTTTGAAAGATGAAGATGGTAGTAGTGGTATATATTATTTTACCTATTCTTTAGAGGCTTGTTACTGGCATGATGTAGAAGATAAACTTGAAATGAAATGTCCTTTAGAAGGACTTTCAGGATGGGAACATAGTACAATTAATAAAGATAAAGAAAAGTATGAAGATATAGCAGGAAGTATAGGTGGAGAATCTATAGTGCAGGTATCATTTAAAGATTGCACTAAGATGAAAAAACCACCTAAAATACCTAAGGCTGTAGTTATGCTATGGGATACATATGCAGGATGTAAGAATTTAAAAGAGTCACCTAAAATACCTAAGGGCGTAGAAGTGTTGTGGAATACATACTGGGGATGTGAAAATTTAACCAAATCTCCTAAGATACCTAATGGAGTGATTATTATGAGTGGCACATTTGGAGAGTGCACAAAACTTAAAAGGATGCCTAATATACCTGATAGTGTTAGAATTATGTCGGGTACATTTGAGGGATGCACAAGTTTAACAAAAGCAAATAAACTTCCTAAAGATGTAATTTCTATTTCAGATTTATTTGCTGAATGTACAAGTCTAGAAGTTGCGCCAGATATACCAGATGGAGTCTATAATATGGATGGGACATTTTATAAGTGTGCTAATCTAAAAACAGTTAAAAGAGTTCCTTCATCGGTAAGAAAGATGGAATGGACATTTAAGGGTTGTACAAGTCTAACTGGAAGTATAGAAATAGAAACACAAAAAGCCAATATGTGGGACGTTTTTGCAGGTGTGGATTTTGAAAAACAAGGTTTAACTTTAACAGGAGATTCGCCTTTAGTTGAAAAGATGCTAAGACACTCTGAGGATTATGTTCATTAGATATGCTATACATTTCCATAATTGATTAGTAATAATAGGATGCTCTAAATAAAGGTCTGCTATGAAAAATATTATTCATAGCAGGCTTTATTTGTAAAAAATCATAAAAACCACAAAAAACAGTTGAAAAATGCCTTATAGTGCGATATCATATATCTTATAGCATTTTGTAAAAAATACATAATATAGGAAGAAAGAGGTATTGTTATGAAGTTTAACATAGCAGTAATTCCGGGTGATGGAATTGGACCTGAGATAGTAAGAGAAGCACGTAAGGTGCTTGATGCAGTGGCTTCAAAGTATGGTCACGAATTTGATTATACAGAGCTTTTAATGGGAGGATGTTCAATTGATGCTCATGGTGTACCACTTACAGATGAAGCTTTGGCTAAAGCTAAGGCAAGCGATTCAGTATTGCTTGGAGCTGTGGGTGGCAACGTAGGCAATTCAAGATGGTATGATGTAGCACCTAATTTAAGACCAGAAGCAGGTTTATTAAAGATTAGAAAGGGACTTGAGCTATTTGCTAACATAAGACCTGCATATTTATATGAAGAGTTAAAGGATGCTTGTCCACTAAGAGCTGATATCATAGGTGATGGCTTTGATATGGTCATTATGAGAGAGCTTACAGGCGGTATATATTTTGGCGAAAGACACACAGAAGAAGTTGATGGTGTTCTTAAAGCTACAGACGTTCTTACATATGATGAGAATGAGATTAGAAGGATAGCAATTAAGGCATTTGAGATTTCTATGAAGAGAAATAAGAGAGTTATTAGCGTTGATAAGGCTAATGTACTTGATTCTTCAAGACTTTGGAGAAAGGTTGTAGCAGAAGTTGCAAAGGATTATCCAGAGGTTGAAGTTAAGGATATGTTAGTTGATAACTGTGCAATGCAATTAGTTATGAATCCAAAGCAGTTTGATGTTATTCTTACAGAGAATATGTTTGGTGACATCTTATCAGATGAAGCAAGTATGATAACAGGTTCAATTGGTATGTTATCGTCAGCAAGTCTTGGTGCTACTAAGTTAGGCTTATATGAGCCAAGCCATGGTTCTGCTCCTGATATTGCAGGTAAAGATATTGCTAATCCGATTGCAACAATTTTGTCAGCAGCAATGATGCTTAGATATTCATTTGATTTAGATAAGGAAGCTGATGCAGTTGAAGCAGCAGTTAAGCAAGTATTAAAAGAAGGTTATAGAACAGTTGATATTATGTCAGAAGGTATGACACAGGTATCGACAACTAAGATGGGCGATTTAATCGCAGAGAGAGTTTAGAAAATAAGCAAATAAATTTGCTCAAAAAGGAGATATATGACTTGTCTTGTCTGATGATATATAACTTGCTAGCGCAAGTTAATTTAGCCAAGTCATTTAGGAATATGTGTCGGAGCCACATATTCTGATTATCGCAGTGCCAAATCTGAAATTTGGCACGCGTACTACGCATATGACTTGTAAAACAAGTCATTTATGCTCCGAGAAAGAGGTAAGAAAATGAGAAGTGATTCAGTTCATGTTGGTAGCCAGCAGGCACCACACAGATCTTTATTTAATGCATTAGGTTTTACAGCAGAAGAGATGAGAAAGCCTATGGTAGGTATTGTAAGTTCATACAATGAGATAGTTCCAGGTCATATGAACCTTGATAAGATAGTAGACGCTGTTAAATTA
>SVDX01000013.1 GCA_015057605.1 Lachnospira sp.
GCTTATGATGAAAGCGGAAATGCTGTTTATCGCTTGGAAATCCAGAACGGAATGTGGATTTGGGTATCTATTTTACAGTAATAATGGAGAGATAAATTTTAGGTTTACGCAGTACTCGCCATACCGACAGGTTCGCAAGACAAGCTTGCTCACTGTCGCGGCGTTCGCCGTATTGTCCACTGTCTAAATATGCTCTTACGTGTGCAAGTACCCGACGAGCAGTATTTAGCCACTGTCCAGCATGGCTCATTGCTGCGCGCAAAATTTCAGTTTGTACTTTTATTGATGGTAGTGAATTTAATATGATGAAAAGCATACGAGGGGTGTTCAAATGAACACCCCTAATGGTACAACGTTTAATTATATTATTCTTTGGAATAGAAAAATAGCAAATGTGATGATATAATAATTATTGTATTGGTGCAATTTTATATGTGGTTGGATGAAAAGGTGCACCATTACTGGAATTATTTTAAATATGATGGAGAAAATACAATGCTGGCATATCGTGAAAAACATCATTCTCTTATAGCAAGAGACTTAAGTCATATAGAAGAATATACAAAAGAAGATTTGATGAAATCGGATGAGATTGAACTAATTTATAGGTGTATTTATAGGTATGATATGAATGTTTTCATGCTACATATCTTAAAGAAGGGAAAAATGATGGCGTAAAAGACTATATAGAATGGATAAATAGCAGAATTGTTTGAGATGTCCGTTGAATTAGTGAAGAAACTGTACAGAGAATTGCAAGAAGAATTATAATAATTGAACAAGTTTATCGTATATGATATAATTTTGCTATTAAGATTATGAAATGAAGGTAAAGCCGTGAAAACTATTAACGAAAACATAGCCAATAATCAATATAAAAATATATACCTTCTTATGGGCACTGAAAAATATTTAAAAAAGCAATGCAAGGATAAGCTAAAGAAAGCACTTGTGCAAGAAGGCTTTGAGATGAACTATAATTACTATGAGGGCGATGGTATCAATCCGAGTGATGTAATAGCTAACATAGCGACAATGCCATTTTTTGCAGATTATCGATTAGTTGTAATTGAAAATAGCGGTTTCTTTAAGAAAGGCTGCGAAATGCTTGAAGAATATATTAAAAATCCGGTTTCAACGACAATAATAGTATTTGTTGAAGAAGAGGTTGATAAAAGAAGTAAGCTATATAAGGCTCTTTTAGATAATGCCTATATAGCAAGCCTTGATATGCCGTCAACGAATGATTTGAAACGCTGGGTTTTAGCGGGCGTATCGGCAGCAGGGCTTAAGATAAGAGATAGTGCGTGCGAATATTTCCTCGAGAATAGCGCTACAAGTATGGAAAATATTTCAAAGGAGCTTGAAAAGCTTATATGCTATACCTTAGATAAGGGTGAGATTAATATTGATGATGTAAAGGCTGTGTGCATACAAAAGCTTGAAGACAGAATATTTGATATGATGACCTTTATGGCAAAAAAGGAGCAAAAGAGAGCATTAGAGCTATATGCAGATTTATTGCTACTTAAGGAAGCACCGATAAGAATATTATTTATGATGGCAAGACAATACAATCAGATGCTTCTTTGTAAGGATTTGTTAAAAGAAGGAAAGGGCAATAAGGAGATTGCACTTCTTCTTTCGGTAAGAGATTTCGTTGTGCCACGTTTAGCAGGAATAGTAAAGAACTACACTAGAGAAGAAATTAAAAAATGCGTTGAACTTTGTGTAGATACTGAAAATGCCATTAAGACGGGTAATGTGAATGACCAGATCGGAGTTGAGATGGCAATAGTGGAATTAAGCAAATAAAAAGAACAAAAAAGGAATGACATGAGGGTATATGTCATTCCTTTTATATTAACTAAAATATTAAGCCATAGCGTTAACAGCTTTTGTAAGTCTTGAAACTTTTCTTGAAGCTGTATTTTTATGATAAATACCTTTTGAAGCAGCCTTGTTGATTTCGCCGATAGCTTGTGTTAAAGCAGCTTGAGCTGCAGCCTTATCTTCCTTAGCGATAGCAAGTTCTACTTTCTTGATATAAGTTTTCACCTTAGACTTGATTGCTTTGTTCTTAGCAGTTCTAATCTCTGTTACAAGAATTCTCTTCTTTGCTGATTTGATGTTAGCCAATCCGGACACCTCCAATTTAGTAAATATAGTTTAATATGATACTGTTTCATTAAATCCGGACACGGACGTTCTAATGTAAACATACTATTGTATTTTATTATAGGCGGATATAATTGTCAATACATAAAATTTGTTTTTTTGCAAAAAATAAAATAGAAATTGCAATGAGGGAGTAAATTGGATTTATGAAATCAAAATATGATATAAGAACAGATTTAGCACTTGAGCTAAAGGAGGAGGTTGTTCCACCTTCAGGGATAATAGATGGAGTATTAGTGGATGAAAAATATTATAATAAGCAAGCGTTAAAGATAACAGCTGTTGAAGTAGTGAATGAAAAGGGCAGCAGTCTTATAAGAAAGCCTATTGGTAAGTATATAACCATTGAGGCAAAATATTTAAGTAAAAATGATGATATTTATCATAAAGAGATAGTAAAGACCTTAGCAAAGCATTTAAACAAAATGATAAAAGAACTTTGTAATGGAAATGGAAAGGTAAAGCTTTTGGTGGCAGGACTTGGAAATAGAAATGTAACACCAGATGCTTTGGGCCCACTTGCGGTTGATAATCTTGAAATAGACAGTAGTTTAAGCGCAATAGCACCAGGAGTGTTTGGACAAACAGGAATGGAAACGGCAAGCGTGATAAAAGGTGTTATAAGTGAAAATAAACCGGACGTTCTTATTGTTGTGGATGCGCTTGCGGCAAGGAGTAGTAAACGTTTGAATCAGACAATACAGCTAAGTAATACTGGAATACAGCCAGGTTCCGGCGTTGGTAATAATAGAGAAGAAATAAATAAAAAGAATATGAAAGTACCTGTTATAGCAATAGGGGTACCAACGGTAGTCGATGCTGCAACAATAGTAAATGATACACTTACGGATTTGCTTGAAGCATTGTCGTTGTCATATTTGATAAGTGATATAAATGAAAGAGAAAAATACTACTTTGTAAAAGAGGTTATGCAGGAAGACCTTGTGGATATGTATGTTACTCCAAAAGAAGTAGACGAAACAATACGACGTATTGCTTATACAATATCAGAGGCTATAAATCTTGTACAAAGTGGTATAAAAGAGGAGGTATAACAATATATTTGTAAAAAAACAAAAGGGGTTATTATGATGTACAGAAAAATATTTATAATACTTTCAATGATATTTGTGTTTACTTTGTTAAAACAGGAAATATATGAATTTATAAATCCTGTGGGTCAGGCTCTTAATCGGGTATCAGCACCTAATAATGATAAGAAAGAAGCATTATATGCCTGTATTGAAAATCTGTATTGTGGTAATTCATATGTGGTATCAGCATATCAAAAGCCCAAAAGCTATAAAGACCCTTTAAAAATAGATTATCAAAATGTAAGCTTTGATGCGGCTACATTTTTTGCAAAGGAGGAAACAGAAAATGTCGTTACAATGAATAGGATAGGTCGAATATATTCATACGAAGAAATTACAGATTTTGATTTTCTGTATTCCAATTTTTTTACAGTGGCATCTGTGACCTCATTAAATGCGCAAAGGTATGATGTAAAAAAACTTCTTGAAACAAATCTTTCAATACAAAAAGATTCAAATGCTCCACAAATCCTTATTTTTCACACTCATTCACAGGAAACCTTTGTCGATTCTGATACAAATGATACTGACACATCAATTATAGGAGTTGGAAATACACTTGCAAAACATTTAGAAGATATGGGCTATAATGTACTTCATGATACAAGTAATTACGACATTGTAAATGGAGTTTTAGATAGAAGTAAGGCTTATACCTATGCAAATGAGGCGATAAAAAAGCATCTTGAAAAATATCCAAGCATTGAAGTGATTCTTGATATTCATAGAGACGGAGTTCCTGATGACAAGCTTTTTGTAACGGAAATTGAAGGCAAAAAGATGGCTAAGATAATGCTGTTTAATGGAATTAGTTATACAAATATAAATGGAGAAATTGACTATTTAAAAAATGAAAATCTTGATGCTAATTTGGCTACAAGCCTGCAAATGCAGTTGCTTGCAGAGGCATATTATCCGGATTTGATGAGAAAAATGTATATACACGGCTATAGATATTGTCTTCATCATAGAGGACGCTCTATGCTTGTTGAGGTGGGTGCGCAAAACAATACAATAGAGGAAGCAAAAAATGCAATGCTGCCATTTGCAATAACTTTAGATAAATTACTTTCAGGAGAAAAAATAATAGAATAAAAATGCGTTTTGCTTGATTTTTTAAAGTTTTTCTGTTAATCTATATACATAAATTAATTAGAAAAGAGGTTTCAAAATGAGTAATTGTGATAACAAGAATTGTAACTGCGAAGGAGAATGTACTTGTGAAGAACAAGCAACAGTTACATTAACACTTGATAATGATCAAGAATTAGAATGTGCGATTATTGGCATTTTCCCTGCAGCAGATAAGGAATATATAGCTTTATTACCTTTAGAAGGTCCTGAAGCAGAAGAAGGAGAGGTATTCTTATATCGTTATGTTGAGACAGAGAATGGCGAACCAACATTAGAGAATATCGAAAGTGATGAAGAGTATGAAATCGTTGCAGATGCATTTGATGAATTATTAGACAGTGCAGAGTATGACGAAATCGTTGGAGAAGATGAATTAGAATAAAAACAGACTTTAGGGAAATTTTATATTTTTTAATAAAATTTCCTTTTTGTCTTTAAAATCTATTGAAAAATTTTACTATTCATAGTAGAATGTAAGGGTGGTATTATGCCACGAAAGGGTATATATTATGGATAAAATCGATAAAAAAATAATTACTTTGCTTCAGGAAGATGCGCGTATGCCACTTAAGGTTTTAGCTGAAAAAGTATTTTTGTCATCACCGGCAGTATCAGCCAGAATTGAAAGACTTGAAAAGGCAGGCATTATAACAGGTTATACGACTAAGATTAATCAGCTAGCATTGGGATATCATATTACGGCATTTATTAATCTTGAAGTATCACCAGCGCAAAAGGCAGAGTTTTATCCTTTTATTAAAGGATGTAAGAATGTAATTGAATGTAATTGTGTTACAGGTACATATTCAATGCTACTAAAGGTTGCATTTGCAAGTACAATGCAGCTTGATACATTTATAGGCCAGTTGCAAAAGTACGGAAGAACCAGTACACAAATCGTGTTTTCAACACCTGTTGAAAATAGAGGAATTGATGTTGGAATTGAAAGTGATGATTTAAATGATTAAGATAGTTTTAGCTTCTGCATCACCAAGACGAAGAGAAATATTATCTCAGGTCGGATTTGATTTTGAGATATGTCCAAGTGATAAAGAAGAGCTTGTTACAAGCACGGCACCAGAAGAAGTGGTTTTGGAATTATCTATGCAAAAGGCAAAGGATATATATGAAAGATACCAAGAAGAGGACGTGCTTATTATAGCAGCAGATACAATTGTAGCTAAGGATGACAAAATCTTAGGTAAGCCAAGGGATAAGGAAGATGCGATAGAGATGCTTAAGCTTATACAAGGCTCATCTCACAAGGTATATACAGGTGTAACACTTATGCTTCGTAAGGAAGATGGGTGTATAACTAAAAGCTTTTACGAGGCCACTAAGGTTAATGTGTTTCCAATGACTATGGATAACATTTTAGAATATATAGATAGTAAGGAACCGTTCGATAAAGCGGGTGCATATGCAATTCAAGGATTATTTGCAGCATACATAGAAAGTATAGAAGGCGATTATTATAACGTTGTAGGCTTACCTATCGGACGTCTTTGTAGTAAATTAAGAGAGCTTAATATATAGAAGTATTTGAGGAGGTTTATATGCAGTACAAACAGGAATTTATTCAAAAATTTGAAACACTTAAGATTATTAAAGAAAAGTATGGTTTAGACAGCAAGGATGTAGACGAAGCGATTGAAAGTATTGATACATACAAGGTTACAGCACCAGTAGTAGGTAACTTCAGTACAGGTAAGAGCTCCCTTATTAATGCGGTTATTGGAAAGCCTTTACTTGGCGTAGAGATTACACCAGAAACAGCTGTTCCAACAGAAGTTTATTATGGCAATAACAAGGTATATCGTTATACCAATAAAGGTATAATTGAACATAAGATTGAAGATTTACCACTTAGAGACCTAACAGTAAAGGATACAGAATTATTAAAGGTTGAATATGATAGTGAATTTCTTAAGCAGATTTCTACAGTAAGTATAGTTGACTTACCAGGCTTTGATACAAGTATTGAATTGCATAATAGAGCTATTGATCAATATTTACCAAAGAGTTTGGCATATTTATTAGTAGTTTCATCAGATGAACCTGTATTAAAGGAAAGTATTATTGACTTATTAAAGGAGCTTAAGACATATGAGATTCCTGTATATATCATTCTTACAAAGGCTAACAGACTTTCTGTAGAAGAGATATATGAATGTAAGGTCCTTCTTAAGCAAGTAGTTGAAGGTGTTATTGGCAAGGAAGTAAGAGTTGCATGTGTTGATTCTTACGGCGATGTTAAGATTGAAGAGTTTAAGGATATTCTTCTTGAAATTCAAGGAAAGACAGCTGATATTTTCAAACAAAAATATTCGAGAATGCTTAACAAGTGTTCTAAGTATGCTCAAATTTACTTACTTGAGAGAATTGAAAAGGGTAGTCTTTCAATTTCTGAATTGGAGCAAGAGGTTGAAAAGGTTGAAAAGCAGATAAGAGAATTGTCAGATAAGGTTCAAAAGGAACAAGATACATTTAATGCACAGGCAGATTCATGCATACAGGCAATTGTTGATAGAGTTAAGAATAATCTTGAGTCTAACAAGGCTACAATCAGTGTTATGCTTGAAAATGGAGCTGATATTACAGATAAGATTAACTACATTGTCAGAAATGCAGTATCTACAGGTATTAAGACAGAGTTTGAACCAAGACTACAAAAATATGTTGAACATATTTCAAGCATGGTTAACATTGAATTTTCAGAGCAAGATGCGGTTATGCTTGATTTAAAAAATCTTACAGAAGCAAAGATTACTGATAATGTTGTTAAAACAGCATTACCTGTAGTTTTAGCTGGTGTTGGTATGGCATTTGGACCAGCATTTGCATTGATTGGCGGTGCAGTTGGTGTATTAGGTGATACAATCATCAATATGAAGAGCAGTGTAAAGAAGAAAAAAGAAATCGATGCAACAGCAACTAACATTATTAACAATGTTTCAGAACAATCGGCAACTATTGTTGAAAATGAAATCCGCAAATATATTACTAATGTTAATCAGCAGATTGAAATTGATATTTCAAGACAGCAAGAGGTATTAGAAAAGACATTACATGATATTAAGATGGATATTGCAGTTGAAGAAAATTCTAAGGCTGATACTCTTGGCGATTTCGAAAAAGATTTAAATACTATTAAGTCATTTGCAGTGTAGATGAGGAAAGGTATGGGCAATTATGGACATTTTTAAGAAAACAAGAAAAGATGAATTAGAATTTGATAAATTTATAGACAAGCTTGATATGGTATATAATAACCTTAAAGAATTTGAAAAGGAAATTGATATATTTGATATTTCTTCAATAAAGAAAAGCTTTATAGCTAAGACGGATGATTTCTTTAGAGAGGACAGAAAGCTTAATATTGGTATTATTGGTAGAGTTAAGGCTGGTAAATCATCCTTCTTAAACGCTATGTTATTTGATGGTAAGCCTATTTTACCTGCAGCAGTAACACCAAAAACTGCAACACTTATTAGAATTGAATATGATGAAGAAAATAAGATTGAGGTTGAATACTATTCGGTAAATGAATGGAAGGAAATCGAAAAGAATGCAATGGTTCAGTCTGAATTAAAGGAATTTCAGGTGGCTAGAGAAATTGTTAAGCTTGTAAAGGAAAGAGCACTTGATCCATATGAATTTGTAGGTAAGGATAAAGCTGTAATTACATATGGCAATTATGATGTCTTAATGCAAAGCATTAACGATTATACAGGTGAAAATGGAAGATATACACCACTTGTAAAGAGTGTGTCTATATACATTGATAAGGAAGAACTTGAAGGCATTTCCATCGTTGATACGCCAGGTCTTTATGATCCAGTTGTGTCGCGTGTTGATAAAACAAAACAGTTTATGGAATTATGTGATGTTGTATTCTTTTTAAGTAAGTCAACAACCTTCCTCGATAGAAATGATATTGATTTGTTAGCTTCACAGCTTCCAAAGAAGGGTGTTAAGAAGCTTGTGCTTGTATGTAGCCGTTTTGATGATGGTATCAGAGATACCCTTTGGAAAACAGGTAGTCTTTCTACGTCCATAGAAGAGACAAAGCAAAAGCTTATAGACTATGCTGAGAGCGCATTTAACAATTATAAGAGAACTAACTATTATATTAACAGTGAAATGCTTAACCAGTGCAAGGTGCCAGTATTCGTTTCTTCAATGGCCCACAATATGTCATTAAAGGCAGTTTCTGAGTATAATGAAAAGGAAATGAAAGTATACAATGATTTAAATGTCAATGGTGAGCTTACAGCAGATTTATTAAAGGAAATTGGCAATTTTGATGAAATCAATGCAATATATGAAACTGTATTAGAGGATAAGGAAGAAATGCTTGAAGAAAAGGCGGCTTCATTTATTCCAACAGCACAGGATGAACTAAGAGATAAGCTTAGAAGAATTGAGTCATTAGCAGAAAAGAGAATTGCACAGCTTCATAATTATGACAGAGAAAAGCTTTTAGAACAGAAGAAACAGATTAGCTTACAAATCAATAAAATGAAGTCGTCAATTGAAGAAATATTTAATGAAACATGCAATAAGATTGAAGATAACAAGATTGATGCAATCAGAGAAATCAGAGTTTACAATCGTGAATATTTACAGGTTTCAGAAAAGGAAGGCGTTGAAACACATTACGAAATCAGAAAGGTTTCAACAACCTCATGGTTTAAGCCATGGACTTGGGGAACAAGTACAAGAGAAATTTACAGCTATGATGAAAAATATAAATACATTGATATGTATGATGCGATTGACAACATAAGAAATTATGTAAGAGATGGTGTTGACTGTATTTCTAAGATATTTAACCGCTCTTTAGATGTGGCACTCTTAAAATATAAATTAATCAATGTTGTTATTGAAAATCTTGATGTATCAAATGATAAGCATGATGCAGAATATTATAAGCTTCTTGTTGAAAAGACATTACAAAACATCAAGATTCCGGCAATTGTATTTTCTACAACTTCATTTGAAAATAGCATTACTTCTCAGTTTAGTGGTGAAGTAAAGGGCAATTCTATGAAGGCTAATTTAAGAGCTAAGTTATCTGAAGCAATATACGGCGTAGGCGAAGAAATGTGTAAGAGACTTGAGGATGAAGTTGTTAAATTTAGAGATAATATGAATGGCGCAAAAGAAGAATTTATTAATAGCCTTTTAAAGGAAGTAAACAGCGAACTCAATACGGTTATTGCTCAATTTGAAAATAAGGAAAATGAAATTGAAAGATATAATATGCTGATTACTAAGATAAGAAGACTTGATATGGAAGATTAAAATATGAGCATGCTTCACCATATGGTGAAGTATGCTTTTGTATATGGAGATTAGTATGATAAAATTGATTGTCAGCGATATAGATAACACAATATTAGTTGATGGAAAAAGAGAGGTAAGTAAGGAACTGCTTTCGCTAATAGACCAATTGTGCGATAGCGGTGTTATTATTGCGGTTGCAAGTGGAAGACAATATCCAAATATGAAAAGACTATTTGGACCTGTTGCGGACAAAGTACATTTTATAAGCGAAAACGGCGCATTTGTTGCATATAAGGACCAAATTCTATATGAGGATGAGATTGATAGAAAGCTTGCACTTAGGATAATGGAGGATATATATGCAATGCCTAATTGTGAGGTGCTTGCATCTTCTAAAGAAATATCATACTTAAAACCAAAGAATGAAAGCTATTTACATCGAATAAAAGATGTGGTAAAAAATAAAGTAGTGGTAGTAAATGACTTTAATGAAATAAAAGAACCACTATTAAAAATTGCAGTGTGCGATATGTCAGGCATAGATAATTCAAAGGATCATTTTATAAATAAATTTAGCAAGGAATTGCAGACTGTTGTTTCAGGAAAGTTATACCTTGATTTTAATAATTTTGGGACAAACAAGGGAATGGCAATTTCGATGCTTCAGGAAAAGTATGGTGTAACAGCTAAAGAGACAGCAGCGTTTGGAGATAGTTATAATGACATTGAGATGCTTTTAAGAGCTGAATATAGTTATGCTATGCAACATGCAGATGATGAAGTGAAAAGATATGCGAATTATACATGTGATGATGTATTTGGGACGCTAATAAATTTATTCCCTTAAAGGAGGAAATGATTATGTTAGAATGTGCGAAAGTATTTTTAAAGGAGCAGGGGAAATTGTTTGATGAACCAGTTGCTACAAATGAAGAAGAAGCATTAGAATTCTTAGAAGATTGTGATGCTCAGATTTTTGAAGATATTAAAGAAGTTAAAGAATATATGGATGAAATGGGTATGGATGTTGAAGGAATGTCTTATACTGAAATAGAAGAACAACTTGAAGTGTTCAAATTACCAGATGGAAGATATTTTGTGGTGGAAGCATAATGAAAAAGAAGAAATATGTAAAGATAGCGATAATAGCTTCGATTTGTGTGATAGCCATACTTGTTGGAGTGATAGTATATTTTGTGAATAATGATAAATATTATTTCACAACGGGAATTGGTAAAAATGAGGTCTTTAAGGTAAACGGTGAGGTGTGTACGATTGCAGAGATGAACATATATCTTGCAGATATGAAGACACAATATACCAAGCTTTTTTCGGATGAAGTATTTACAAAGCAGATTGGTGAAATAAGCTTTGAAGATTATATAAAAGATCAGACCA
Source organism: Lachnospira sp. (assembly GCA_015057605.1). Taxonomy (GTDB): domain Bacteria; phylum Bacillota; class Clostridia; order Lachnospirales; family Lachnospiraceae; genus SIG291. The sequence continues at coordinate 11,094 of SVDX01000013.1, forward strand.
AACAAAGAATTGCTAATTATAAGTGTGTGAAATTATTTGCCGCCGAAAAGAAGATAAGCCTTAATAAGGATGAACTTGCTAAGGTGGAAGAAAAGGCAAAGGAATATATGGATAGCTTGTCAGATGCTGATAAAAAAACTATGAAAATAGGTCTTGAGGATGTAAAAAATGCATTTGCGGATTATATGCTATACGAAAAGGTGTTTGATATATATACAGCGGAAGTTAATTCAGAAGTGAGCGTTGACGAAGCTAGAGTTATACGTATTCAATACATTTTTATCCCTGCCACAAAAGGGCTTGATTTTGCAAATGAGTGCCAGGCATCAATTGATGAAGATACTAATTTTGCAAATCTTGCAAAGGAACTAAATGAAGGTGGACAATATGAGTGTAAGCTTTCAAGAGGAGATATGGAAGAGGTCTTTGAAAAGGCAGCATTTGACTTGCATACAGGAGAAATAAGCGATGTAGTCACAGCTAAAAAGGGCTATTATATTATAAAATGTATTAGTGATTACGAAAAAAATGATACAGAAATCAATAAGCAAGTAGTTATTGAAAAACGTAAAGAGGCTATGTTTAGGGATAAATATGATAGCTTTGTAAAGGGACTTCCAACAGAGTTTAATAATAAACTTTGGCAAACCCTTGATATTAATACATTGCCAAATGTAAGCAAAACAATAGATGAAATATTAAAATAAAAAGACGATACCAAGTGTATCGTCTTTTGCTTTAATATGTTGTAAAATCTTTATAATATCTAAACCATGCTTTAGCGATTATGTCATCCTCGTGAACATATTTGTTAGTCCAATATCTTGAATCCCATGAATCAGCTCTGTTATCACCAAGAACAAAGTATGAATCCTGTGGAACGATGTAAGGACCAAAGTTACCATATGTTTCAATGTCAAGGTAAGCAGTTTCATCAAGACGTTCGCCGTTAACATACACTGCTTTGTCATGAATCTCTATGGTTTCGCCAGGTAAGCCGATAACACGCTTAACATACTTTTCTTCCTTGTTATCAGGATAGTAGAAGATAACAATATCACCACGCTGTGGAGTCGAATTTGTGTAAGCAAGTCTGTTACCGAATAAACGGTCGCCCTTCATAATTGTAGGATACATAGACGAACTTGGTATCTCTGCATTGATTATTAAAACTCTTGTTATAAATTGTGCTATTAAGATAGCGACAACTACAATACCAACATATGTTAAAATTTCTTTTATGATAGCCTTTTTCTTATTGTTTTTCTCTGTGGCAAGCTGCTGTTCAAGCTTGCTTGCTTCTTCCTTTTGGACATCCTGCTCTTCAAGCATTTGATTTAATTCATTAAGTGTCATATTTTTACTTCCTCACAAATAATACTATATTCATTATACAGTAAATGTTATGAAAGAACAAGTTTTATTTGGTTAACAAAAGCATTATTTCATTGCTACGCTTGATAAAAGCAGTCATTTGCTCAGCAGAAAGTGGAGCGTGACTTAAAAGGGCTAAATCATATAACTGTTCGCAAATAATTGTGTTGTTAGGAGATGTGGTATTTTCAAATAAATATTTAACTAAATCATGATTTGCATTTAAGATAAGAGTTTGACCATCTGCCTTATCAATACCCATATTACCCATATCAAGGTTGTACATCTTCATCATATCCTGCATACGACGACCTTCCTCAGAAAGAGTAATCATAGAGGAAATAGCGGTGTTTTTGAGCTTTTCAACTTTTATTTCAAGTTTATCCTTGTTAAGGCTCTTTTTGAACATATCGCAAAGTATTGTGTTCAATTCTTCGGATACATTTTCATCAGAAGTATCTTTAAAAGTATCATTCAAATCAGAGTCGATTCTCATAAATTTTACATTTTCATTTTTGTGCTCGAGATATGATACAAATGGTTGATCAATGTTATGCATAAGAAGTACGGCAGATAAGCCTTCTTCTTTAAACATATTAATGTATTGACCTTGTTCAAGTTCATTTGTTACATAAAATACAGTGTTTTCATGACGCTCCTTGTTGGCTTCAAGATATTCAGGGAGGGTATTATAGCTACCATAAATATCTTTAAAAAGGATATAGTCATTCATTTTTTCACAGAATTTATCGTCCTTTAGGCAACCGAATTTGATAAATGGGCTTATGTCATCCCAGTATTTTATATAGTTGTCCTTATCTGTTTTACACATTCCGGATAATTTGTCGGCAACCTTCTTAGTGATGTAATCAGAAATTTTCTTAACAAAGCCATCGTTTTGTAATGCGCTTCTTGACACGTTAAGAGGAAGGTCGGGACAATCAATTACACCCTTTAATAATAGTAAAAATTCAGGAATTACCTCTTTGATGTTATCGGCAATAAATACCTGAGTATTGTACAATTTGATGGTACCTTCAAGAGTATCGTACTCTGAATTTAATTTAGGGAAGTAGAGTATACCCTTTAAGTTAAATGGGTAATCCATATTTAAATGAATCCAGAATAATGGCTCCTTATAATCCTTAAATACCTTTCTGTAAAATGCCTTATAGTCGTCATCACTACATTCGTTAGGATGCTTGTTCCAAAGTGGATTAGTATCGTTTAGTGAAACTTCATTATCGTCTTCTTTCTTTTTGGCGATGGCATTAGTTAAAAATATCTGTGTTGGCATAAATGAACAGTATTTTTCAATTACCTCTTTTGCGCGATATTCATTTGAGAATTCGGTGCTGTCGCTGTTTAAGTATAGTGTGATTTCTGTTCCACGAGTATCTTTTTGGCTGGCTGACATAGTGTATTTTGTTCCACCATCACATTCCCAATGAACACTTTTGGCATCATCTTTATATGAAAGAGTATCAATTGTAACCTTGTCAGCGACCATAAATGCTGAGTAAAAGCCTAAACCGAAATGACCTATAATCTGGTCACTTGTTGTCTTGTCCTTGTATTGCTCAATAAATGCTTCAGCTCCTGAAAATGCAATCTGATTAATGTATTCATTAACTTCGTCGAAAGTCATTCCTACACCGTTGTCAATAAATTTGATTGTTTTATCATTTTGATTAACAATAACATCAATTCTAAACTCTTCATTGGAAGGGATGTTATATTCGCCCATCATATCAAGCTTTTTAAGCTTAGTAATTGCATCGCAGCCATTTGAAATGAGCTCTCTAAAGAAAATATCGTGGTCAGAATATAACCACTTTTTAATAATAGGGAAAATGTTATCGCTATTAATAGATAAATTTCCGTGCATATCTGACATTATAAAGTCCTCCTTTAAATCCATTCTTTTAAAAAATCTTGTAAATAATTATCCCAGACAGTATCTATTGTTTTGTCCATTGAAAAGACTCTGATAGAGCTACCGCTTGTGATAGTAAGCTTGTTTGAGATGTATCGTATGTTAAGATATAAGCCTGATATATCTGATAGGTTATAATTGATTGAAGAATCCTTAATGATTTTGCTTATTAGTTCACTATCAGCTGATAATACAATTTTAAAGGAAAGCGGAAGCTTATTACCTTTAATAAGGTCAAAGCATACCTTCTTTAGCTGACACCATTTTGTATCTTCAAATGAAAGATCTTCTAATTCATCATTTGTGTAATAATCTTTATTAAAACTGCAATCAATTGAAAAGTTTGTGAAGGTAGCAATATCTACACTTTTTGCAACATAATTATCAAAAATATTTTGTGTAAGTAGTGCGCCCATAAAAGCTTTAACATTGGATATATCAAAAATTCTCATTCTTCACCTCGAAATGCAATATTACCTTAACAGAATACTATATTTTGTTGAAAATGAAAAGCAAAATATGGTATAATAAAAAGAAAAAATGGAGATATGTATGAACAGAACTTTATTGAATGCACTTTCGTTTTGTACCTGTGCTGCTACTACAGTAAAGTATTCGATGGAAGCGTTGATAGAAGAAGGTTTTGAAGAACTTGCATTATCAGAAACCTTTGAATTAAAGCGTGGTGGCAAATATTTTATTAATGTATTTGATACCACATTAATAGCATTTGTTGTTGGCAAAGACATAAAAGACCTTAAGGATATAAGGCTTTTGGCTGCGCATACAGATAGCCCGGCATTTAGTATAAAGCCAAATCCTCAGCTTAAGACAGGTAAGTATGGAAAGCTAAATGTTGAGGTTTATGGAGGACCGATTCTTAATACATGGCTTGATAGACCATTATCTGTAGCTGGAAAGGTCTGTGTTAAATCAGATAAGGTATTCAAACCACAGATAAAGATAGTTGATTTTATGCGCCCGATTATGCTTATTCCTAATTTGGCAATTCATATGAATAGAGATGTTAACAAGGGAGTGGAGCTTAATAAGCAGACGCATTTGTTGCCATTGGTTACTATGATGAATGAAACAGCAGATGAAGAATTTTTTATGGACATGTTGTCAAAGGAGCTTGGTGTGGTAAAAGAGGATATACTTGACTATGAGCTTTTTGCATATTGCTGCAACGAACCATTTTATGTTGGGAAAGAGGCTGAATTTATTCTTGCGCCAAGAATTGATAATATAGTTTCTGTGTATTCGTGCCTTGAAGCAATAACTGCGGATGCTAATGATGAAGCACTTAATATAATAGCATTATTTGATAATGAAGAGGTTGGAAGCATAACAAAACAGGGAGCAGACAGCACTCTTATGAAAAATGTTATACAAAAGATTGCGAAGGCATTTGCATTTAACGAAGCAGAAGCTTATGGAATTGCGATATCAATGGATGTTGCGCATGCTTCTCATCCAAATTATATGGATAAATCAGATGTGACCAATATTGTTAATATCAATGACGGTGTAGTAATTAAAAAGGCCGCTAACCAAGGATATGCAACAGATTGTTATCTTACAGGAATTATAACTGAGATTTGCAGAGCAAATGATATTAAATATCAATACTATGTTAATCGTTCAGATATAGCTGGAGGAAGGACTTTAGGAAGTATATTGTCCTCTAATTTTATACTTAGAACCATAGACATAGGCGTACCGGTGCTTGGCATGCATTCGGCATGTGAGACGGTAGGTGTGGATGATGTGAATTATGCTACAGAGCTAGCGAAAAATATATTTCAAATGAAGAAAGGAGATTGAATCTATGTTTTACACAAGTTTACAGTATATGAAGAATCGTTATGACAAGGTTACAAGACAAAATGGCTTAAAAGCGACAAGTCTTGAAGAATATGAGGTATGGAAAGATAAGACGAGAAAGCATTTGTGGGAAATGTTAGGCTTAGATAAGATGGAAAAAGGCACATCTGCGCCACAAATACTTTTTGAGGATGAATATGAAGGTTGTTTCAGACAAAAAATACTTATTGAAACATTACCAGAGGTATTTATGCCTTTATACATTTTAACACCAAAAAATGTTACGGATAAGACAAAGGTATTTATAACACCTTCCGGACATTTAGGTGGTGGCGTGGCAAGTATAATAGGAGACAGAAGTAATCCACTTGTTGATGCCAAAATTGATAACTTTAATTATGACTATGGTTTACAGCTTGCTAAACGCGGTTGTATAGTTGTAGCACCTGAAACAATTGGCTTTGGTGAGAGAAGAGAGCTTGCAAATCAAAAGGAAGAGGATATATTGTCATGCTCATGCTATCATATTTCGCATATGGCAACACCACTTGGAATGACACTTGCTGGTATTCAAACCTTTGATCTTATTTGCCTTGTAGATTACCTTGAATCAAGAGAGGATATCGATATATCTAATCTTACCTGTTTAGGCTTTTCAGGGGGTGGAATGCAGACTTTATGGTTATCAGCATTTGATGAAAGAATTAAAAAGGCTGTAATAAGCGGATATATGTATGGTTATAAGGATGCATTATTAGAAAGAAATGGTAACTGTAACTGTAATTACATTCCAAATTTATGGGAAAACTATGATATGGGTGATATAGGCGCGCTTATTGCACCACGTAGACTTTTTGTTCAAACTGGCGATAAAGACCACTTAAACGGAAAAGGTGGAGTTGAAAACGTAAAAACGCAGATTGAAATTATCAAAAAAGCATATGCATTATATGGAGCTGTAGATATGGTTGATCATGATGTGTTTGAAGGACCACACAGATGGTATAGTGATAAGATTGATAAATATATATAAAAATAGGAGTTAAGATGCTAAATAAGATACTTAACAATATTAAATCAGATTTTGTTTATATTCAAACGCATAACTTTCCGGATCCGGATGCTATTTCAAGTGCGTTTGGAATGCAACAGCTATTGAAGAATTATGGAATAACATCAAAAATATGTTATAAAGGTCAGATTGACAGTAATAGTACAAGCGAGATGATTAAAAGATTAGAGATAGAGTTATTTTCAATTGATGAAATTTTGGAAATGACCTCTGATAATGAAATAATACTTGTAGATGCTCAAAAGGGTAATTCCAATATGGTTGATATGATTGGAGATGAGGTTATATGTATAGATCATCATCCGATATTTGAAGAGGTTGATTATAGAGTGTCTGATATAAGGCCACAGGTTGGTGCGTGTGCATCAATAATAGCCTCATACTACTTCGATAACAATATAGATATGCCACGAAATGTGGCAACTGCATTAAGCTATGGAATTAAGGTTGATACGGCTAATCTTACCCGTTCGGTTAGTGACTTTGATATGGAAATTTTTTGTGCGTTGCGAAAACATTCGGATAACGATTTGTTAGCATCTCTTGATAGAAATACCTTGAAATTTGCTGATTTATATGCGTATGCAACAGCAATTTCAAATATTGAAGTGTTTGATTTTGTGAGTTTTGCAAATCCAGGAGAGGATTGCCCAGAATCATTGATTGCTTCAATTTCAGATTTTATGCTTGCTTTAGCAGAGGTGAAATTTTCTGTTGTATATTCAAAGAGAGAAAAAGGAATAAAAGTTTCTGTAAGAAGTGAATTAGCAGAGTACAACGCAGGTGTAATAGCTAATAAAGCGTTAAAAGGTATCGGTGGTGGCGGTGGTCATGCTCAGATGGCAGGTGGTTTTGTGCCATTTGTAGGAAGTGTTGATGAAGCAGAAGATTTAATGGACAAAATAAAAGAATGCTTTATTGAAGTAATTAACAATATGTGCTAAAATAAAAGATAGAAGAATACATAAGAAAGAGGAATGCTTATGCATATTACAGAATTACCAGTAGAAGCTGAATTAAAAGTACAGGTATATGCTCTTAATTCAGATGTAATTGCAATTGAATTTAAAACTGTAGTAAAAGAAATTCAAGATGCTACAATTTTAGTTGAAGCTATTACTAATGATAATCAACAGCCAATTAGTTTTAGCAGTAATAAGGTTGCACTAAAAATTGAATATATTGATAATTCTAACAATGCTAATGTTCCTATCTTGTGGGAAGACGTATTTATCAAATATGTTAAAAAGGGTAAGAATGGCTTTCACCAGATAATACAGACGAAGGATGGTCGAACTGTTAACAGAAGACAGGCATTTAGATTATATATTGGCGAAGATGCGACGCTTCATATAACTACAACTACTGAGGCTATGCAAGTAATCTTAAAAGATATAAGTAGTACAGGTTTTGGATTTGTTACAGAAAAGGATATCGACATTAATAAGACACGTATGTGTGTACTGCAAAGTAATATCGATGGTAAAAGAATTAAGCTTAACGGAACTATTGTGCGTAAGCAAGAAATCGAAGGAACAGAAAAGTTTGTATATGGTTGTCAGTTACCTAAGTTTAGCCCTGAACTTGATAAGATTATATCAGCTAAACAAAGAGAAAAATTACAACAAAAGAGATCACGATAATTTAATATAGTATATGCTGGTGTAGCTCAGTTGGCAGAGCAGCTCATTCGTAATGAGCAGGTCGCGCGTTCGAGCCGCGTCACCAGCTGCCAAAGAGTGTTAAACGATTCTTTTTTAGAATCGTTTTTTTTATTGAATAAGAAATACTTTGTTACTATGTGAAACTCTCTTTTTTAGAGCTATTTTCTATGAAAAAATGAAATTTAATATATTTTTTGAAAAAAATGAAAAAAATGCTTGCATTTATTTGGGGTATGTGATAGTATCTTTAACAGAAAGACAGATGTTCGTCCACGAAAGACATAAACGGATGGGCATTTGCGATTAAAATTTAAGGAGAATTATCATGGAAAAGAAATTAAAAGTTGGTATTTTAGGTGGAACAGGTATGGTAGGACAAAGATTTATTGCTTTGTTAGAAAATCATCCTTGGTTTGAAGTAGTGTTGGTTGCAGCAAGTGCAAGATCAGCAGGAAAGACATATGAAGAGGCAGTAGAAGGTCGTTGGAAAATGTCTACACCAATGCCAGATGCAGTTAAGAAATTAGTTGTATATGATATTAATGAAGTTGAAACAGTTGCAAGTCAGGTTGACTTTGTATTCTGTGCAGTTGATATGAAGAAGGATGAGATTAAGGCAATTGAAGAAGCATATGCTAAGGCAGAGGTTCCAGTTGTATCTAACAACAGTGCTAACCGTTGGACTAAGGATATTCCAATGGTAGTACCAGAAATCAATCCAGAACACTTAGAAGTAATTGAAGCTCAAAAGAAGAGATTAGGAACAAAGAGAGGCTTTATCTGTGTTAAGCCTAACTGTTCAATCCAAAGCTACACACCAGCATTACATGCATTAAAGGAATATGGTCCAAAGCTTGTTGTAGCTACTACATATCAAGCAATTTCAGGTGCAGGTAAGACATTTAAGGAATGGCCAGAAATGGTAGAAAACATCATTCCATATATCGGTGGTGAAGAAGAAAAGAGTGAACAAGAACCATTAAGATTATGGGGCAAGGTTGTTGATGGTGAAATCGTTAAGGCAGAAGGTCCTGTTATTACAACACAATGTATCAGAGTTCCTGTATTAAATGGTCATACAGCAGCAGTATTTGTTAACTTTGAAAAGAAACCAAGTAAAGAAGAAATCATTAAGGCTTGGAGAGAGTTTAAGGGTGTTCCACAAGAACTTAACTTACCAAGTGCTCCAAAGCAATTTATTCAATATCTTGAAGAGGACAACAGACCACAGGTTAAGCTTGATGTAGATTACGAAAATGGTATGGGCGTATCGTTTGGCCGTTTAAGAGAAGATAGCGTATTTGATTACAAGTTTGTTGGTTTATCACACAATACAGTAAGAGGTGCAGCAGGTGGTGCCGTACTTATAGCTGAATTGTTAGTTGCTAAGGAATATATTACAGCTAAATAATATAATACGTGAGAGTTCTGCTTTTGCAGAACTCTCCTTTTTTGTACAATAATAATGACATAATTTGATATAAGTGGTAAAATAGAGTGCAAGAAGTCAAAAAAGGTGGGATTTAATACAATGATTAAAGAAAAAATATATGAGCTTAAAAAGTGGAAAAGAGTAGTACATACGACATGGAATCCAAATGGACCAGGAGTAATTAGAATACATATGGTTCCACCAAAGTTTAGTTGGTTTAAAAATAATCCTGCAATAGCATTGTTAAACGGACAGGATATAGTACCGTTAAATACATCATGGGCAGTGCTTTTGACAGAGTTTATAGATGCAGTTAATGAATTTGGCCCTAATGAAATGTCGGATGAAGAGCTAAAGAATATTATTGATAAAGCATTTCAAGGAGTTAAAGCTGTATATCCATCAGTATCTGAAGAGGTATTAGAAGAAGATTTAAATATAATTGTAGACACTTTTGAAGATATCGCAAGAGGAAGAACACCAAAGCAGGAGATTGGTATTCTTAGTATAGGAGAATATGCGCCTAATATGACAGCGCCTCATAGAATGGATTTGATGATTTCTGCTATGACTAAAGAAGATAAGTGGAATTGTAATCAAAAATGTGTTCATTGCTATGCAGCAGGACAAAAACATTCGCAGGTAAATGAGCTTTCGACTGATGAGTGGAAAAAGATAATAGCTGCTTGTGAAAAAGCCAAAATACCACAGCTTACATTTACAGGTGGAGAACCTACTATGCGTAAGGATTTAGTAGAGCTTGTAAAAGAAGCAAGATGGTTTGTTACAAGACTTAATACAAATGGAGTATTACTTACAAAACAATTGTGTAAGGAGCTTAAGGAAGCGGAGCTTGATAGTATTCAAGTAACTTTTTACTCAAAGGACGCGAATATACACAATACACTTGTTGGTGCAACCAATTATGAAAAGACTCTTTCGGGCATAAAAAATGCTTTGGAAGAAGGAATTAATTTAAGTACTAATACTCCTTTGTGTAGCTTGAATAAGGATTATGTGGAAACGTTAAAGTTTCTACATAATTTAGGAGTAAGATACGTTACATGCTCTGGGCTTATTATAACAGGAAATGCAACTAAAGAAGCTTCTGTAGGTACACAATTATCATCAGATGAAATTTATGAGATTGTAAAAGAAGCTACTCAATTTTGTTATGAAAATGGTATGGAGATAAGCTTTACATCTCCAGGATGGATAGAGGCAAATAAGCTTAGTGAGCTTAATCTTACAATACCTTCGTGTGGGGCATGCCTAAGTAATATGGCAATAACTCCTGATGGAAAGGTTATACCTTGCCAAAGTTGGCTTTCATGGGAAACTTTAGGGGATATGAGAACAGATTCCTTTAAGAAAATATGGAATAGTAAGCGATGTAAGAAGAATAGAGAATTTTCGGCTAAGATGGAGCAGGTGTGTCCACTTAGAGGAAAGGCAGGTAATGAATAATGAAAAAATATTTATTGCTATTTATTTTTACTGTATGTGTGGCGTTTGGTTTTACAACAGCCACCGTGCAGGCTGAAAATCTTGATGAAATTTTGGAATATAATATTACAATAACTCCTACTGAAACGGGTTCTTTGTATATGGAGTATCTGATTGAATGGAAGGTGCTTGACAGTACTTCACAAGGACCGCTTGAATGGGTAAAAATTGGTATAGCTAACGAACATGTTAATGACATAATTGCCTTAAGCGATAATATTTCTAAGATATCATATTATAGCGATTATGGTGACTTTATAAGGCTTGATTTGGATAGGAAATATTATGCAGGTGAAATTGTAACAATGAAATTTGCAATTCACCAACATCAAATGTATGAAGTTGATGGAGAAAAAAGAGTGTATGAATTTACTCCAGGTTGGTTTGATGATATCGATGTAAGAATGCTTAATATACAATGGGCAAAAGACAATGTAAAAGAGGTATATGGAGAAACATATTACGAAGATTTAATGTATTATTGCTGGAGTGCGAGTATGATTGAAGGCGATAAGTACACAATAAAGCTTGTGTATGATGAATCTTCATTTACAGGACCAGATGATGTAAAGATTAATCATAGCGAAGGTGGATTGGCATTTATCGCAGTGCTTTGTATATTAGCTCCGATAATTTTTATAATATATCTTATTAAAAAAGCTAAAAAGTCTGAGTTTAAAGATGAATATGAAAAAAATCGTGGAATGGGTAGAGCGTATATACATCACCATACCTATCGAGGTGGTGGCGGTGGCTGTGCCTGTGCGTGTGCCTGCGCCTGCGCGTGTGCCGGTGGTGGAAGAGCCGGTTGCTCAACAAAGGATTTTTACGGAACTAATATAAAGACAAATAAAGTACGAGAGATGATAAAGAATGGAAAAAATACGAAATAGAAGACATTTTTTGCCTAAGTATTCGGAATATTATTTTAAGCGAAAGGAAAAGGTAAAGAATGATTTAATAGCTGTTTTTATATACGTATATTTATTCGCATTTATGATATGTATAACTATAGAGTGTAATCTTAAAACATTAATTGTGATTGCACTTTGTCATGTAATGTATCTTTTCTTTCTTAGAAAGCTCATTCTTTCTAAGAAAAAGAATATAGGGTATTTGCTGACTAAAACGGATATTGTTAGATATGGCTGGTTCATGGAAAGAAGAATATCCTATGAAACTATTGCAGATGATGTTAAAGCAGGATATATGCATTATGATAAATATGCTCTTGTAGTAGGAAGAAATAGCAGACGCTTAGAATTTCATTACGAAATAGGTGCATCAGCGGCGCAAGAGCATATAAAGGAGTGCTATGAGGAATTGAAGAAAATACTTCAAATAGAATTGCTACCATATCACGCTGGAGCATTTCGCACAATGGATGCTTTGTATTATTATGGTACAAGCAGAAGAAATCAGATTATATCACTTATACTATCTGTACTTACATTCGCGGTTGCGATGTATGCTAATTATGATGCCACAGCCTTAGTTAGGGTTGTGTGGGCATTGATTGTAGCGTTATGGCAGTGCATAACCCTGTATATACTTATAAAAAATGTGACTCTTACAACAAAGTATATTCAAAACTACGATGCTAAGCTTGAAGATGAAAAAATGGATTTTGTTTATAAAGCTAAAAATAAGCATTATGTACAGGCAATAATATCGATTTTGTTTATGTTTATATGTAATTTATTAATTATTATGAACCTATATGCTTGTTGAATTTATTGAGTTAATGTGCTATAATTCTGTGTGATATAACTTTTAAGAGGTGACTATGAAAGATCAACATTTTTTTGCGATGCTGTCCCGTATGAAGTATATTAACCGATGGGGACTTATGCGCAATACTATTACTGAGAATATTAGTGAACACAGTCTTGATGTGGCATTTATTGCACATGCACTGGGTGTTATTAATAATACATATTTTGATAAGAGCCTTAATCCTGAACGTTTGGCGGTATTGGGAATGTTTCATGACGTTACAGAGATTATCACTGGCGATATGCCTACTCCTGTCAAATATTATAATCCATTTATAAGAAATGCTTATAAAGAGGTTGAAAGAGTTGCCAGAGATGAGATGCTTTCAGGTCTTTTAGAAGATATGCAAGAGCAGTACAAACCACTTTTGCTTGAGACCAAGGAAGAAGAGCATTTATGGCAATATGTAAAGGCAGCAGATAAGATATCTGCACTTATAAAGTGTATTGAAGAGAAGCGTATGGGTAATATGGACTTTAACGAAGCTGAAAAGTCTATTAAGCAGATTATTGATGAGATGGAATTACCAGAGGTAAAATATTTTGTAGATAATTATTTGGAGGCTTACTATAAGACCATAGATGAATCAAAATAAGCTACTTCAAGGAGGATTTTGTGGATGCAAAAGGATATTATTGCAAATGTAGCATTGAAATTTTTGGATAATTCCATGAATGGATGTGTATGCTATCAGGCGATAGATGATAAGCTTTATATTGCATACTGTAATGAAAATTACCTTAAGATGTTTGATACAACTAAAGAAAGAATGGATGCTTTCTGCGTAGACATTGAAAAGGCAGATAAATGGGGATATTTAAAGAAAATGTTAGGTACACAGGAGACACATGTGTACTCGGATTATTATGAGAAAAAAGATTTATATTTGAAGATACAGGCATTTGGTATTGATGAAGACCTTATTTGTTGTGTTGTTAATGATGTTACTGAATATGAGAAGGCGAAGGATGCAAATCAAAAGCTACTTAATCAGGTAAAGGCATCAGAGGAACAATACAAATATCAGGTGGATTTATTAGAGGCTACACAAAAGCAACTTACAAAGAGCAAGAAGCTTTATAAGCTTATTTCAGAAATGTCTAATGATGCATTTTTGTATAGAGATTATATATCTGGTGATTATCGTGTATCTATGCGTTGGCATGAATTGTTTGGAGTAGAGTCTGAGTTTGATGCAGAGAAGTTTCTTATACTTTTAAGACCAAGTGATTCAAAGAATTTTATTCTTACAAGAGAGTCTGCAGTTAAGGTAAAGGCTACTTCATATGAGATAGAATTTTGCCTTGATAAATCAGACAGATGGATTGAAGCAGATGTTAAGCTTATATATAATGATAAAGGCATAATAACAGATGAAATATATTTCTTTAAGGATATTACTGATCTTAAACAACAAAAGATGGAGCTTGAGCATTGGGCATACTTTGATATACTTACAGGGCTTTATAACAGAAATTATTTTTCAAGCGTTCTTGAAGCTGATATTCAAAGAGCTAAGGCAAATAATACTTCGCTGTATGTAATGTATATTGATATTGATGACTTTAAAAAGACTAATGATAGTCTTGGCTTTGAGGTTGGAGATGAGCTGATACTTCAATTTAGTAAGGTCTTGAAAAAATATAAATCAAGTACAGTTTCAATATCCAGATTTAACAGTGATGAATTTGTTATTGCGGTATACGATGGCAGCAAGGCTGTTGTTGAACGATTATATAATGACATCAGAAAGCATTTAGAAAAGCCGATACATTTAAGCAATGGTGTTGATTTATACATAACAATAAGCGTAGGCGTGGTTGAATATCCTGGTAATGGTTCAACTGCAATAGAGCTTATTGGTAATGCGGATATTGCAATGTACGAGGTTAAAGAAAATGGTAAAAATGGTATTAAGTTCTTTGAAAAAACACTCTTAGATAAATTCTTAAGAAATGTTTTGATTGAGAATAAGCTTAAAAGAGCAATAGAAGAACAAAGCTTTGAAATTAGATACCAACCACAGTTTGATGCTATATCAGGTGTACTTCGTGGTGTAGAGGCTTTGATTCGTTGGCAGGATGGAGAAGAATATATTCCACCATTACAGTTTATACCAATTGCAGAAAAGAATGGAAGTATAGTTGCAATTGGTAACTGGGTAATGAGAACTGCATTAGAGGATTTTAGAGAATGGAAAGAGAATTATGGCTATGATGGCGTTATGTCTATCAATATTTCGCCAATCCAATTTAAGGATAAGAGTTTTGAAGAAACTGTAAAAGCATTTCTTGTTGGCTCAAAGACTGAACCTGCAAGTCTTGAACTTGAAATTACTGAAAGCGTTTTCTTAGATGATATGGAAACGACAGTTGAGCTTATTAAGAGATTAAGGAATATAGGTATTAAAATATCTTTGGATGATTTTGGTACAGGCTATTCATCGTTATCTTATCTTAAGAATATACCAATTGATACCTTGAAAATTGATAAGAGCTTTATTGATACTATGATTTCAGAAGAGACTACTAATATTATTACAAGTTCTCTAATTGATATGGTTCAAAAGCTTGGTTTTGAGACAATTGCAGAAGGTGTTGAAACAGAAGAACAGCTAAGATATTTAAAACAGGTTAATTGTGATAATATTCAGGGCTTTTTACTTGGAAAGCCTATGACTAAGGAGAATATTATAGAGCTTCTTAAAAAAATGAAATAGGATGGATGAAAAATGCTATTTGGCAGAAGCAAGGAATTAAAGGAACTTGAAGATCAATATAGTGCTGCTAAGAATACCATTACAATGCTATATGGTCGTAAAGACATAGGAAAGACAAGCCTTATAAAGGAATTTTTAAATGGTAAGACATATATATATTATGAGGCAGTCTTAGCATCAGAAAAAGAGCAGTATAATCTGTTCTATAATACAGTTAATGATAAAATAACCACTATCAACGATAGTGGTTATGGTTCGTTGTTTGAAGCTATTTTGCAAATGGATAAAAAAGTAGTTTTGGTCATTGAAGAATTTCAAAATATTGCAAGATACAACAAAGCCTTCATGAACGAGCTTGTTAATACAGTGTCTATGGATACAAATAATCAGCTGACGGTTATACTTACAAGCTCATCAGTAAACTGGATTGAGAACAATTTGGTTGCGGCAATAGGTATGAACGCTATGTATATATCGTCATTTATTAAGCTAAAGGAATTAAACTTTGTGGATACCGTAAAAATGTTTGCAAAATATGATATTATGGATGCAATTACGGTATATGCCATAACAGGTGGTGTTCCAGGATATTTAAGAAATTTTTCTGATAAGCAAAGTATAAAAGAAAATATTTGCAATAGTATTCTTAATCCGTGTTCAAATATGAGTAATGCAGCATATGTTTTTTTGAAAGATGAGCTACGTGAAATATCAACTTATTCAACGATTTTGAAGGCTTTAGCCGAGGGCAGATATAAGTTAAATGATTTATATACTTATACTGAATTTGGTAGAGATAAGATAAGCGTTTATATGAAAAACCTTATGGGACTTGAGCTTATTGAAAAAATGTTTTCTTATGATGTAAATGATAAGGTTAACACTAAGAAAGGTATGTATAAGATAAAAACAGGTTATATGGAGTTTTACTATAAATTCATATATCCTAATCAGACTGATATGAATATGCTATCAGCGCAAGAATTTTATGATAAGCATATTGATAGTAATATGCAAGAATTTATTAGCGAAGCATTTATAAAGGTGTGTACAGAATATCTTGAATTACTTGCTTCAATTCGACAGCTACCACTTGAAACGGTTGCAAGAAAAAGTCGTTGGTGGGGCAAAAATGGTAACATAGATATTATATTTGAAGGCGAGGATGGTAAATGCCTTGCAGGAAAATGCAATTGCACTGAGGATGCTATGAAGTACAGCGATTATGAGGATTTGGTTGAGTGTATGAAACTTGCTAAAATTGAGCCTGAATATATATATTTATTCTCTAAGGGAACATTTGGCGCAAGATTACAAGAGCTTGCTAAGTCTGATAAGAGAGTTGCATTAATAAGTATTGATGATTTTTAGGAGAAACGAATGTCAAAATCATTATTTATAGCCGAAAAGCCAAGTGTTGCACAGGAATTTGCAAAGGCTCTTAAGGCAAATATGTCAAGGAAAGATGGTTATTTGGAATCTGAGGATTACATAGTAACATGGTGTGTCGGACATCTTGTTACTATGAGCTATCCTGAATGTTATGATGAAGCATTGAAAAGATGGACTTTAGATACTTTGCCATTTTTACCAAAGGAATGGAAATATGAGGTAATACCTGCGGTAAAGAAACAATTTGATATAGTGAGTGGCCTTTTGAACAGGGATGATGTTACAACGATATATGTTTGTACCGACTCTGGACGTGAAGGAGAATACATTTACAGATTGGTTGAACAATTAGCAGGTGTCTCACATAAAAATAGAAAAAGAGTATGGATTGATTCGCAGACAGAAGAGGAAATTTTAAGAGGAATAAAAGAAGCAAAGGATTTATCAAATTATGATAATCTTTCTTCTTCAGCCTACTTAAGAGCTAAAGAAGACTATCTGATGGGAATCAATTTTTCACGTCTTTTGACACTAAAATATGGTTATACTATTAAGCAGTTTTTAAATCTTGATAAAATGGTTATTTCTGTAGGACGCGTTATGACATGCGTGCTTGGTATGGTGGTAAGAAGAGAACGTGAAATACGCGAATTTGTAAAGATGCCATTTTACAGAGTACTTGCAAAACTTAATTTATTTGATAATGAAATAGAAGCAGAATGGCGAGCGGTAGAGGGTTCGAAATATTACAACACACCATTTTTATATAAGGAAAATGGCTTTAAAGAAAGAGAAAAAGCAGAAGAACTTTTGAACCTGCTTAACTTAAAACAACCAATAGAAGCCGTTGTAAATGAGATAGAAAATAAAAAAGAAACAAAAAATCCACCGCTTTTATACAATCTTGCGGAATTGCAAAATGATTGTTCAAAGCTTCTAAAAATAAGTCCAGATGAGACGCTTAGAATAACACAAGAGCTTTATGAAAAGAAACTTGTTACATATCCAAGAACGGATGCAAGAGTGTTATCAAGTGCGGTATGTAAGGAAATATATAAAAACATAAGTGGACTTAAAAATTATCCTATGGCACAAGATTTTGTGCAGGAAATTTTGGAAAAAGGAAATTACAAAAATATAGCGAAAAGTAAATATTGCAATGATAAACAGATAACAGATCACTACGCAATAATACCTACAGGTCAAGGCTTATCGGCGCTTAATACTCTGCCTGATAAGTCAAAGTGTGTATATGAGGCGATAGTGAGAAGGTTTTTAAGCATTTTCTATCCGCCTGCTGTTTATCAAAGATATAATTTGACAGTGGATATTCAAAATGAAAAGCTGTTTGCTGGCTTTAAGATGCTTGTACAAGAGGGATATCTTAAGGTTACGGCACTTAGCTTTGTAAAGAAAAAGGAAAATGATGAAGGTGATGCATTTAAAGCAGATGCAACATTTATGGATGCGTTAAAGCATTTAAAAAAGGGTGATGCAGTTGCGGTAAATGATTTATTTATAAAAGAGGGTGAAACATCACCGCCAAAGCGTTACAATTCAGGTTCAATGATACTTGCGATGGAAAACGCGGGGCAACTTATAGAGGATGAGGACTTAAGAGCACAAATTAAAGGCGCAGGAATTGGCACTAGTGCAACAAGAGCTGAGATACTAAAGAAATTGGTCAATATAAAATATATTGCCCTAAACGAAAAAACACAGATTATAACACCTACCTTAGTTGGTGAGCTTGTGTTTGATGTCGTGAACTGTTCGATAAAACAAATGCTTAATCCGGAACTTACAGCAAGCTGGGAAAAAGGGCTTACATACGTTGCGGAGGGTACAATAACTACAGAAGAATATATGGAAAAATTAGAGCATTTTATAAGAAGCCGTACTAATGGAGTTATGGCTTTGAACAATCAGTATCAGCTAAGAGCGTGTTTTGACGCTGTTGCAAGGAATTATAGAAAATAATAGGAGGCAATTATGTGCGGAATAGTGGGCTATGTTGGAAAGAGAGATTGTGTTGATATACTTATTGATTCTCTTTCAAAATTGGAGTACAGAGGATATGATTCAGCGGGGATAGCTGTATTTGAAGAAGGAAAAATTGTAGTTGAAAAATCTAAGGGACGTTTAGTGGATTTGCAATTGAAGATGCAAGACAATAATTCAAGACCTAATGGTGTGTGCGGAATAGGGCATACGAGATGGGCTACACATGGTGAACCATCGGATGTTAATTCTCATCCACATGGTAATAAAAGAGTATCAATCGTTCATAACGGAATTATTGAAAATTATAAGGAAATTAAGCAGTTTCTTGAAAATGAAGGCTATATATTTGAGAGTCAGACAGATACAGAAACAGTTGCAAAACTGTTGGATTACTATTACGAAGGTGATCCGTTAACAACAATAATAAAAACAATTAGTGAGATACGTGGTTCATATGCGCTTGGAATAATTTTTTCAGATTTTCCTAATCAAATATTTGCGGTGAGAAAGGATAGCCCATTGATAATAGGGCTTTCTAACGATGAGAATTATATAGCGTCAGATGTACCGGCGATTTTAAAATATACACGTAATTATTACTTGCTTGAAAGTAATGAGATAGCAGTAATAAGTAGTGACAATGTAAATATTTATGATATACACAAAAGACCAATTTCTAAAGAGGTAAAGGTTGCAGATTGGGATATGGATGCAGCTGAAAAAGGTGGCTTTAAGCATTTTATGCTAAAAGAAATATATGAACAGCCTAATGCAATAGCAACAACTATACTTCCAAGAATTGTAGATGACATTCCAGATTTAACAGAGGCAGGAATAAATGTTGAGTCTTTAAAACAATATAAGCAAATATTTATCGTGGCATGTGGCACTGCAATGCACGCAGGTGTGGTGGGTAAATATGTGATTGAACGAATGGCGAGAGTTCAGGTGCATGTTGATATAGCATCAGAATTTAGATATAGAAATCCAATACTTAGTAAAGAGGATTTGTGCATAGTAATTTCACAATCGGGTGAAACAGCAGATACCTTAGCGGCACTCAAATTGGCAAAACAAATGGGTGCTAAGACATTGGCAATAGTTAATGTTAAGGGATCTTCAATAGCAAGAGAAGCCGATAATGTTATATATACACATGCGGGTCCTGAGATATCGGTTGCATCGACTAAAGCATATTCTGTTCAGCTTGCAGTAATGTATTTGTTCGCCTTTGAACTTGCATTTGCAAAGGGACAAATATCAAAAGAGGAATGTAAGCGACTGACAAAGATATTAATGACTGTTCCAGAGATGATAGAGACTATGCTTTATAGCACAGAGGCTTGTAAATTTGCAGCATCAAGATTAATTAATTCTGATAGTTTGCTTTATATAGGCAGAGGTCTTGATTATGCACTTAGTATGGAAGGCTCATTAAAATTAAAGGAAATATCATATATACATTCAGAAACATATGCTGCTGGAGAACTTAAGCATGGAACAATTTCATTGGTAACGGAAGGAATGCCGGTTATTGCCGTGGTTACACAAAATAGTCTTAAAGAAAAGACTATAAGCAATATAAAGGAAGTTAAGGCAAGAGGCGCTAAGGTAATAATGATTTGCGATGAAAATATGCCTGAAGATAAAGAAGTGGCAGATTTTATGATAACAATACCATGCATAGAGGAGTGTTTAACACCTATACTTGCTTGCGTTCCACTTCAATTAGTCGCATATTATACCTCGGTTTTAAAGGGCTTGGATGTAGATAAACCAAGAAATTTGGCAAAATCAGTAACAGTAGAGTAAAAAATACATTGACTATTTTAAGTCTTTGTGAGAAAATACATAAGATAATTATGTATAATAAATATACATCTGAAAGGAGTTTTATAATGATTTATTCACATGAAGTAGAAAAAATGTGTCCTGTAGCTCAAGGCGTAAGACACGGTGCTGCACCAATTCCTGAAGAAGGAAGATGGGTTCAGGCTAAAGAAGTAAAAGATATTAACGGTTTAACACACGGTGTAGGCTGGTGTGCTCCACAACAGGGTGCATGTAAGTTAACACTTAATGTTAAAGAAGGTATTATACAGGAAGCATTAGTTGAGACAATTGGATGTTCAGGTATGACACACTCAGCAGCTATGGCTTCAGAAATTTTACCAGGTAGAACTGTATTAGAAGCTCTTAACACAGACTTAGTTTGTGATGCTATTAACACAGCTATGAGAGAATTATTCTTACAGATCGTTTATGGTAGAACACAATCTGCATTCTCAGAAGATGGTCTTCCAGTAGGTGCAGGTCTTGAAGACTTAGGAAAGGGTCTTAGATCTCAGGTTGGTACTATGTATGGTACACTTAAGAAAGGTCCTCGTTACCTTGAAATGGCAGAAGGTTATGTAACAGGTATTGCTCTTGATGAAGAAGATCAAATCATTGGTTACCAATTTGTAAGTCTTGGTAAGATGACAGACTTTATCAAGAAGGGTGATGATCCTAACACAGCATGGGAAAAGGCAAAAGGCCAATATGGTAGAGTTGCAGATGCTGCTAAGATTATCGATCCAAGAGAAGAATAATAGAAGGAGGACTTTTTCAAATGGCTTTATTTGAATCATATGAAAGAAGAATAGATAAAATCAATGCTGTATTAAACAGCTATGGTATTGCTTCAATTGAAGAAGCTGAAAAGATTACAAAAGATGCCGGTTTAGATGTTTACAATCAGATTAAGGGCATTCAACCAATTTGTTTTGAAAATGCATGCTGGGCATACATCGTAGGTGCAGCTATTGCTATTAAGAAGAATTGTAGAAGAGCTGCAGATGCTGCTGCCGCAATCGGTGAAGGTTTACAGGCATTCTGTATTCCAGGTTCTGTTGCTGATCAAAGAAAGGTTGGTTTAGGACATGGTAACTTAGGTAAGATGTTACTTGAAGAAGATACAGATTGTTTCGCATTCTTAGCAGGTCATGAATCATTTGCTGCTGCTGAAGGTGCAATTGGTATCGCTGAAAAGGCTAACAAGGTTAGAAAGAAACCATTAAGAGTTATCTTAAATGGTTTAGGTAAGGATGCTGCTCAAATCATCTCAAGAATCAACGGTTTTACATATGTTGAAACAGAGATGGATTACTATACAGGTGAAGTTAAGGAAGTATTTAGAAAATCATACTCAACAGGTCTTCGTTCAAAGGTTAACTGCTACGGCGCTAACGATGTAACAGAAGGTGTTGCTATTATGCATAAGGAAGCAGTTGACGTATCTATTACAGGTAACTCAACTAACCCAACAAGATTCCAACATCCTGTTGCAGGTACTTATAAGAAAGAATGTATCGAACAAGGCAAGAAGTACTTCTCAGTAGCTTCAGGCGGTGGTACAGGTCGTACATTACATCCAGATAATATGGCAGCAGGTCCTGCTTCATATGGTATGACAGATACTATGGGTCGTATGCACTCAGATGCTCAGTTCGCTGGTTCTTCATCAGTTCCTGCTCACGTAGAAATGATGGGCCTTATCGGTGCTGGTAACAACCCAATGGTTGGTATGACAGTTGCAGTTGCTGTTTCTATCCAGGAAGCTGCAGAACAAAACAAATTCTAATATATTAAAAATATAATATGGGTTTGCGGACCTTCTGAATTCAATTGGAAGGTCCGTTTTTATACCCATGATGTTAAAAAATATGTAAATAGAGATGAAATACTGAATATTTTGGTGCGAGGAGAACAAATGAAAAGAATTATTTATGCAATAATAGGAGCGGCTATAATATTTGCAATATTTTTTGCAATAACAGAAGTACGTAGAAATAGCTATGAAAAAAAGTCAACGAAGGTTGCGGAGAGATTTCTTAATCAATATGTAGCGATGGATACATTGGCATTATCTACATATGTGGCAAAAGAGGTTGATTCTACATGGGATGACGATTTTTATAATATAGTAACAGAATATAATAAACATAGTGCTACATTTAGTTATAAGATTGAAGAAGTGTTGATATATCAAAAGCCTTTTGATGCATCATTTTGTGCAAAGGCCGGAGTTAAGGCTGATGATTTAGAGTATGTATCAGAGATTAAGGTAATTGTAACTGCAACTGCATATGGAGAAATATATACTAAAACTGCATATGTATATGTAGGACGAATTGATAAAGAATGGAAAATAGTATATCAGTCAGGATTGTAACTTGATACAAAAGAAAGGTTTTGAAAATGAAAAAGAGAATTATAGCGTTAGCGTTGATGCTTGTGATGATGTGCAATCTTACAGCATGTAATAGTGGATTGTTTGGTAAAATGATGAATAAAATTGCCGATTCAAAACAAGAGGAAGCTTCAAAGAAAGAGGCCGAAATAGCACAAAAAGTGGAAGACGGCAGAGGATATTTGTTTGGCATAGATGGAAAGGAATGTGATTATAAAAAGGCATATGACACATTTACTGAATGCGCCAAGGAAGGTAATGCGGATGCAAAGTATTACCTTGGTGTAATGTATGAAAAAGGATATCATGTTAAACAAGACTATTCGAAAGCTAAATCATACTATGAAGATGCTGATGCAAATGATCATAAATATGCAGAGTTTGCTTTGGGATATATGTATGCCATGGGAAATGGCGTGAATGAAAATCTTACAAAAGCTAAGCTCTATTTTGAGGATTCCTTGAAAAATGGTTGTGTTGAAGCTAATGCAGGTATAGCGATAGTGGCTTACGAAAAAGAAAATAATACAGACATTGTATATCTTGAAGGCTTGATAAATCATGCATGTACAGGTAAAGAACCTAATCTTGTATGTGCTGCACAGGAATATATGGCAAAACTATATTATGATGGAGTTGGAGCAGAGCCTAACTATCAAAAGGCGATGGAATGGTATAAAAAGGCATCGGAAAATGGCAGTGACAGCGCAATGAATAGAATAGGTGTTATGTATTATGATGGTGTTGGCACAGATGTAGATTACGATAAGGCATATGAATGGTATAAAAAGGCTGTTGATTATAACAATGCGTGGGCAATGCACAATATAGGTCTTATGTATTCGGATGGTAAAAAATTTGAAAAGGATTATCAAAAGGCATACGAATGGTATAAAAAGGCTGCTGATTTAGGCAATGCATCTGCACAAAATAGAATAGGTGTTATGTATCATTTTGGTCGTTATGTAGAACAAGATTATGCTAAAGCGATGGAATGTTATTTAAAAGCTGCCGAAGCTGGCGAAAAAGCTGCAATGAATAATATAGGAAATGCGTATTACTATGAATATGGCTATGAACAAGATTACAAAAAAGCATTTTCTTGGTATGAAAAAGCTGCAAATGCAGGACATGATGCAGGTATGTATCATTGTGCTATATTTTATCAAAATGGTTATGCTGTAGAACAAAATTATGATAAGGCTTATGAATGGTATTTAAAGTCGGCAAATGAAGGCTATGCAAATGCAATGAATCAACTGGGATATTTTTATGAAAAAGGATATTCAGTAGAAAAGGATAATAAAAAAGCTCTTGAATGGTATATACAGGGTGCGGGCGCAGGAAGCAGTACTGCAGCTACAAATGCAGGCTATATCTATTATGATGGAGACGGTGTAGAAGTTAATTATTCTATGGCTATGCAATGTTTTGTTAGAGCCTCAGAGCTTGGAAATACAAATGCAATGAATAGAATAGGGCTTATGTATTTTAATGGACAAGGCGTAGAAAGAAACTACGAAGAATCTGTTGTTTGGTTTAAAAAAGCAGCAGATGGAGGTTTTGCAACTGCCATGTACAATGTGGCATATGCGTATTTTAAAGGTTATGGTGTAGAAATAGATTATACTAAAGCGAAAGAATGGGCGCTAAAAGCGAAAGATGCAGGCTATGAACATGCACAACAAATGCTTGATAATCTAGAAACAATGGGATATTAAAAAGAAGGTGTCGTAGAATAAAATCCTACGACACCTTCTTTTGTGTTTAGCTTTCGTTAGAGTTATTCTTATATGAAAAATTAGTTACTAATTCATCTGTGTCCTTGTTATATAATTTGCCATCTTTTGAATAAAAGTGTTCATTATCATTAGAACATATTATTTCTACAACTGGATGATAGAAGGTTATACTACTGTCCTCGTTTATGTAAGGGTAATAACAGTCTTTTATTACATAAACAATGGAATTGATATTTTTTCCTATCCTAAGGGTGAATGAAACATCCTTGATAGTGTATTTGTCGGTGAGGTTAAAATTGTCAGGGTGACTTGTAAAAACACCATTATATCTAGAATCCTCTGGTGCATTTATGAATTCATTTACATATATTTGAAATGGCGTAGGTACACCGGTGCCGTAATAACCACCTATACGTTCTATCGGGATATTGTTGTATTCATCAGGAATGGTTATTTCCATATTATCGGTATATTGTTCGCAAGAGTACATACCGACAAAACAACAGTTAGATATTTTATTTGTCGCTATATCAAAACCCTCATATTTATCAATGCTATTATAAAAAAGGCTGGCTTCTTTTGTGTTACAAGAGCATAATAGAAAGCTTAATATAAGGATTGATAAGAGTGTAATAAATTTTTTCATAAAACCCTCCTATTTGTAAAAATATTATAGCATAAAATAAGGTATTAAAATATATCTAATTGAGAAAAATTTGAATATGTGGTATAATCTGAAAATTGAAATGGAGAATTATATGTTAGAATTTAAAGATATTACAATTGATGAATTGAATAAAATGGAGATGCTATTGAAAAGCAGCGGTAATTTTAGTTGTGAGTTTTCTAAGGGCAATATTTTTATGTGGAATATTGAAAATGAGATAAAATATGCCATGGTTGAAGGTACACCGGTTTTTAGAAATGTAGAAGAGGAAACGGTTGTATATTCCATGCCTTTTTATGATGAAAAGAGCTTGGTTATGGAAGAACTGATTGAAGATGTAAAAATGCTAAAAAAGACATTTATATTGCATCTTGTGTCTAAAGCTATGAGGGAACAATTAGAGGCGAAATATGGTGATACATTTGTGTATACGACTAAAGAAGACTATAGTGATTATATTTATAATGTTGATGAGCTTATTCGATTAAGCGGACGTAAATACCACGGCAAAAAGAATCATATCAACTATTTTCTTAAAAATTATTCGTATTCCTACGAAAAAATTAATACGAGCAACATAGAAGAGTGTCGTATACTCAAAAATCAATGGGTGGAAGCTGAAGAACGTACTGCTTCTGCCGATAGAGAATCTATAGCTATTGATAGAGCCTTTGATCATTATGAAGAGCTTGGTTTAGTAGGCGGGCTTATTAGAGTAAATGGAGCAGTAAAAGCGTTTACATTTGGCGAGGCATTGAATGAAGAGGTCTTTGTAACACATGTTGAAAAGGCTGATGCTGCTATAAGAGGCTTGTATCCAATGATTAATCACGAATTTGCGGTGAATGAACTGTCCTCGTATCAATACGTTAATCGTGAAGAGGATATGGGAATTGAAGGGTTAAGAAAGGCAAAGCAATCCTATGGGCCTGTGCTTATGTGGGAAAAATACGAGGTGAAGCTTAATGATTAGATTTGCATCAAATGAAGATGTAATTGAATTAAAGAGTATGTGGTATAGTATTTTTGGCGATGAAATGTCATATATTGATTTATTCTTTGATGAGATTTTTAGTTGTGATAATACGCTTGTATATGAAAAATATGGCGATATAGCTGCGATGTTGTATATTGTGGATTATTCTTACAAACAAAATGAAAAAGTATATAAGCTGTCATATTTGTATGCTCTGGCAACTAAAGATATTTATAGAGGCAAGGGTATTATGAATGAGCTTTTGGATGAAGCTACAAAACTTTCAAAAGAAAGAGATAAAGATGCACTTATGCTTATACCTGTAGATGAAAAGCTGCTTAAATATTATAAAAAGCGTGGTTTTGAGACGATAAAGAGTCTTATGCCAATTAAGCTTAATGGTGAATATGAATGTGAGCAGATTACTGTCGATGAAATTAAGGTTGAAAGTGGTGTAGTGCTAAGCAAAGAACAAATACATTTTTTGAAAAGCCTTATGAAGCTTGAAAAGGTTAATTTATATAGTTTTAAAAGACAAGGCCGGGTGTGCCGATATGAGCTTGCAAAAAATGCTAATTCAAATGAAAAGCATACGATAATGATGAAATTTATAACAAATTTTACCGTATTTGATGAGGATATCATAAGTCTATTGCTTGTATAAGAAGAAAAAATATGATATAATACTTGTTTAGTATGATATGTAGGAGGTGTCTCTTATGAAAAAAATGTGTCCGATATGTGATGCGAGAATTAATGGAAAATATTGCAAAGTATGTAAAAAATTTGTGACACCATATGAGATTAGTGATGGTGCATATATTAATGAAAATCATTTCCAAAGTGATATACCTCATGTGGATTGTGATTATCATAATGTAAAGCCTACAGTGAAAACAACTACAAAAACTTATACACCACCAACGCCAAACAAACCACGTGAGACTGGCAAGAAAAAGACATCTTGCAGTGGCTTTATAGTAATTATCGTGTTGTTTATTATGCTTTCAAGTTGCATTATTCCATTTATATCAGGAATATTTAATGCTATTTCAGACGATGAGAATGATACAAATTATGAATATTCGAATGAAGAAACTAAGCCAGATTATTGGAAGGATATAGAAGTTAGGAAGATTGGTGACATATATGAAAAAGTTACAGACTATGAACCAGTGGCTACAGAAGGTTCAGGCTATGTAGCATATGGTGATGGATATTTTACTGTAATTGCCTATATTGATGATAATGATAAGGTAGAAGAGATTGTTCTTACAGAGGATGAGCTTACTCATATACCACAGATGCTTAAGGAAACTCTTATATATATTACAACATGTCACTCGGAATATAGTGATGCGTATATTGATGTTATGTATAAGAATATAGAAACAACATACGAAAAAGAAGCAACATGGTCAAAAACGGAGAAAAACATTACATATTATGGATTTGCAAATGTCATTTACTGTAAGGACGAAGAAGGTCAATATGACGTGCGAATTAAGATTATAGAATAGATAGAGGGAATATGTACGAGAGAAAAGTTAACTATTATGAAACTGATGCTATGGCAATAGTGCATCACTCAAACTATATAAGATGGTTTGAGGAAGCCAGAATGGATTATATGGATAAACTGGGGGTTCCTTATAAAGAACTTGAGGATATCGGTATTATAAGTCCTACAACAGAAGTAAATTGCAAATATAAATCGATGGTTCGCTTTGGTGATACAATATTGATTGATATGAGCATATTAGAATATAACGGTATCAAGCTTACGATAGGTTACACAATAACAGACAAGGCAACAGGTGAAATTCGTAGTGAAGGATGTTCAAAACATTGCTTCTTAGATAGAAGCGGTAAGTTTGTTACTTTAAAGAAAAGTAGTCCAAAAGTTCATGAGGCATTTGAAAATGCAAAAAATATGTAGAAAAGTATTGAATTTTATATAGTAAAGTGCTAAAATTGATTGGATAGTATTTAATAGACTGGAGGAAATATTAGTATGAGACAGATGGCGTTATCAATATTGGTAGATAATACTGCCGGAGTACTTAGCCGTGTGGCCGGTCTCTTCAGTAGAAGAGGATACAATATAGACAGCCTTACAGTAGGTGTTACGGAAGACCCTAAGTTTTCTAGAATGACAGTTGTAGTTACAGGTGAAGAAGTGATTCTTGATCAGATTAAGAAGCAGTTAAGCAAGCTTATTGATGTAAGAGAAATTATTGAATTACCAAGTGATGCTTCTGTGTGTCGTGAGCTTATATTAGTTAAGGTTATGGCAACACTTGAACAAAGAGCAGCTGTTATTGCGGTTGCTGATATATTTAGAGCTAAGGTTGTTGACGTTTCAAACAATGCTCTTATGCTTGAGCTTACAGGTAACCAAGCTAAGCTTGCAGCATTTATAGAGTTATTAGATGGTTTTCAAATTACTGAACTTGCAAGAACAGGTATTACTGGCTTGCCAAGAGGTGCAGGTAATTTAAAATAAATTTATAAGTTAATTTAGGAGGATGCTTAAAATGGCAAAAATTTATTATCAAGAGGATTGTAATCTTTCTTTATTAGATGGAAAGACAATCGCAGTTATTGGTTATGGTAGCCAAGGACATGCACATGCACTTAATGCTAAGGAATCAGGTGCTAACGTTATTATCGGTTTATATGAAGGCAGCAAGTCATGGGATAAGGCTGTAGCACAGGGATTTGATGTATACACAGCTTCAGAAGCTGCTAAGAGAGCTGATATCATTATGATTCTTATCAATGATGAGAAGCAGGCTAAGTTATATTATGAATCAATTGAGCCAAACTTAGAGCCAGGTAACATGTTAATGTTCGCTCATGGTTTCTCAATTCACTTTGGTCAGATCAGACCTCCAAAGGATGTTGACGTTGTTATGATCGCTCCTAAGGGACCTGGTCATACAGTAAGAAGCCAATACCAAGAAGGTAAGGGTGTTCCTTGTCTTATCGCTGTACATCAGGATGCTACAGGTAAGGCACATGATATGGGTCTTGCATATGCACTTGCTATTGGTGGTGCAAGAGCTGGTGTTCTTCAAACAACATTCCGTGAAGAAACAGAAACAGACCTTTTCGGTGAACAAGCAGTATTATGTGGTGGTGTAACAGCTCTTATGAAGGCTGGTTTCGAGACATTAGTAGAAGCTGGTTATGAGCCAGAAAGTGCTTACTTTGAATGTATCCACGAAATGAAGCTTATCGTAGACTTAATCTTCCAGAGTGGTTTTGCAGGTATGAGATATTCAATCTCTAACACAGCTGAATATGGCGATTACTGCATCGGTAAGAGAATCATCACAGAAGAAACTAAGAAGGAAATGAAGAAGGTTCTTGAAGAGATTCAAAACGGTACATTTGCACGTAACTGGTTATTAGAAAACCAGGTTAACTGCCCTAACTTCTTAGCTACAAGAAGAAAAGAATCAGAACATCAATTAGAAAAAGTTGGTGCTGAACTTCGTAAGTTATATAGCTGGAATGATGAAAATAAGTTAATCAACAACTAATATACATAAAGGACTCCTTGATAGGGGTCCTTTTAGTTTTGACAAATATAATATGATATAATATAATAGCAGCATAAGTATAGAGCTTGTTTAAGGAGCGGTGCTATGAAAAAGATAAAAATAATTCTATGCATTTTTGTATGTGCATTATTTGTATTTTTAATATCTAAGAGACAATGTATATCGGTAAATTTAGAAACAGAGGAAAGCAGTACAAAGCCAGTAGGAACTTTAGGTTTTTATATTGAAATAGAAGAATACACTCCTACTGAAAAGGTGGAATTTAAAGAAAGTGTAGAAGAGTATTCAAGAAGTGAAGTTAAAGGAAAGTAGATAAAAAGTGGCATCTGTAGTACAGGTGTCACTTTTAATATATTTCTTGAAATGCCAATGATAATGTGATATAGTAATAAATTATAGGAATTTTATAGGAGGTCAGATTTTATGGGAATGACTATGACTCAGAAAATCTTGGCAGCACACGCAGGTTTAGACAGCGTTGTTGCTGGACAATTGATAGAGGCAGATTTGGATTTGGTATTAGGTAATGATATTACATCTCCGGTTGCTATTCATGAAATGGATAAGATGAAGGTAGAGACAGTATTTGACAAGGATAAGATTGCTCTTGTACCTGACCATTTCGTTCCAAACAAAGATATTAAATCAGCAGAACATTGCAAATGTGTAAGACAGTTTGCGATGAAACACGACATCACTAACTACTTTGAAGTAGGACAGATGGGTATTGAACATGCTCTTTTACCTGAAAAAGGTTTAACAGTTGCAGGTGATGTTATTATCGGTGCTGATTCACATACATGTACATATGGTGCACTTGGTGCTTTCTCTACAGGTGTAGGTAGTACTGATATGGCTGCTGGTATGGCTACAGGTAAGGCTTGGTTTAAGGTGCCTTCGGCTATTAAGTTTGAATTAGTAGGTAAGCCATCAAAGTGGGTTAGCGGTAAGGATGTAATTTTACATATTATCGGTATGATTGGCGTTGATGGTGCGTTATACAAATCAATGGAATTTGTTGGTGAAGGTATCGCTAACTTAAGCATGGATGACAGATTTACAATAGCTAATATGGCTATTGAAGCAGGCGGAAAGAATGGTATTTTCCCAGTTGATGATTTGGCTAAGGCATATATGGAAGAACATTCAAAGAGACCTTATGTAGTGTATGAAGCTGACGAGGATGCAGAATATGATGAGACATATGTAATTGATTTAAGTCAGTTAAAGCCTACAGTTGCATTTCCACATTTACCAGAAAATACTAAGACAATCGATGAAGTTGGTGACATTAAGATTGATCAGGTTGTTATAGGTTCATGTACTAATGGTAGAATTGATGATTTAAGAGTGGCTGCAAAGGTATTAGAAGGCAGACAGGTAGCAAAGGGTATTAGAACAATCATTATTCCTGCTACTCAAAAGATTTATATGCAGGCTATTGAAGAAGGTCTTGTACAGACTTTTATCAACGCAGGTGCAGTAGTAAGTACTCCTACATGTGGACCATGTCTTGGCGGTTATATGGGTATTTTGGCTCAGGGCGAGCGTTGTGTTTCAACAACTAATCGTAACTTCGTAGGTAGAATGGGTCACGTGGATTCTGAAATCTATCTTGCAAGCCCAGCAGTTGCGGCTGCAAGTGCAGTAACAGGCAAGATTTCATGCCCATGTGAATTAGGTTTATAATATATAGGAGCTAGGAGGATATTATGAAAGCAAATGGTAGAGTTTTTAAGTATAAAGATAATGTAGATACAGATGTTATCATTCCAGCAAGATATCTAAATTCATCAGACCCTGCTGAATTAGCATTACACTGTATGGAAGATATTGATAAGGATTTTGTGAAAAATGTAAAGAAGGGCGATATTATCGTGGCTGAAAAGAATTTTGGCTGTGGTTCTTCAAGAGAGCATGCTCCAATAGCTATTAAGGCTGCTGGCGTTAGCTGTGTAATCGCTGAAACATTTGCAAGAATTTTTTATCGTAATGCAATCAATATTGGTTTGCCTATTATTGAATGTAAGGAAGCAAGCCAGGGTATTGAGGCTAATGATGAAGTAGAAGTGGATTTTGACAGTGGTATTATTTATAACAAAACTAAGGGAACACAGTTTAAGGGTCAACCATTCCCAGAGTTTATGCAAAAGATAATTGCAGCCGAAGGGCTTGTTAATTATATTAATAACAAATAAGGAGGAAGAATCAGAGATGGTAGTAGTTACAACAGAAACAATCACAGGTAAGAACTTAGAAATGCTTACTATGGTAAAAGGTGCTACAGTACAAACAGTACATATGGGTAAGGATCTTTTAGCTGGTTTCAAGACAATGGTTGGTGGAGAGTTAAAGTCTTACACAGAAATGATGGACAATGCAAGAGCAATTGCAACACAAAGAATGATAGCGGAAGCTGAAAAGTTTGGTGCTGATGCGATTGTAGGAGTAAGATTTGCTTCAAGTGCAATTACACAACAGGCAGCTGAGGTTATGGCTTACGGTACAGCAGTAAAATTTATTTAATAACTATAAAAGAAGGATGTTCGTAACTGAACATCCTTTTTATAATTCTCTTAGTTTTTTTGATATTCTTAGATTGTTATATATACTCGCATATTGGATTGCGGAAAGATTCGGTATATAGTTTGCAGTATAATTCTTATTAATTCCTTTTTCTTTTAAAATATCAATTGCTTTATTATATGCAATGGCAGCTTTTATCTCGTCAGAATAAGTGCCAATAATGTAGTCGCCATTTATGTGGATTTTAGCGCGATATACATATAAACCATTTTTGGTAAGTCTTGTTACACCGTTATATTTGTTTATGATAATGATGTTTTTGTATCTGTAGTCATTGCAGTCGCCATTAGCAAATGTGAAATCTCTGCCTTCTACTGCGTAATTTTTAATGCCGTAGCGAGAAAGTATGTTGGTTTGCATACCATAGTCTGCTACAAACAGATAGCCATTTCGTTGCATTATTTTATGATTAGAATAATAGAAAAGGTCGTCTATATCAAAAATTAAGTAGCGTTCTGGTGTAAGATGATATTCAAAGTGATTTTTGCTAAGATAAATAGGGGTTTTTATGTAAATGTTATTATCACGGTAGTTGATTAGAATAACCCATTTATCATAGCTTAATAAAGACTCTGAATCATAGTCTGTAAGGTCCTTGTTGCTATATAAAATATCCTTAGCAATGAGATAAGCAGTATGAGCGTCCTTGCATGTATCATAGCTTCCAAGACTTATGTGCTTACTTAGATGTGTTATGGAGGCTCTGTAATATAAAGAACCATCTTTTTTGTATGCTATATATACTCCAATTGGTAAATTCATAAATGCCTCCAATTAAAATTCTTATATAAGTATACAACAAAATTATTGAAAATAAAATGGCAATCTTACATTAACTTACATTTCCATTTACAATAGAGGGGAAAAATGGGGGCAAATGAGCAAAAAAATACAAAAAAAATAGGCAAAATAATTTACATAAGGTATTAAAAGTGGTTTACATTAAAATAATTATTACAAAAACTAAGATTTAATTTTTGGTAAATGATAAAAAAATGAGGCAAAATGCACAATAAAATGAGTTATCCTTTGTACATTTTTTACAAGCAAAAAGTATGAGCCGTATTTATGGTGCTACAAAAGAACCAAAAACGAGGTTTTTTGTTGACATTTTTTTTTGAGCAAAATATAATCCATAAGAATCAAAAAACAAATTTAGTAATTCACATTTTAAAGAAAGAGGAATGTTATGTTGAAAATTTGCTCATTTCTTCAAAAGCTAAGAAGTGCATTTGCATTTGTTGATAAGCTTACAAAGAATGTTTATAGAACATGTGCAGTTATCGCAAGTGCAGGCATAGTTGTTGCAGTAGTATCTTTCATGGCAGTGGGCTTTGGTGGAGCTGGTAAGAATAATGTAAAAGTAGCAGCAGCTGAAAGAATTGAAAACGCAGCATTAGATGATGAAGAAATTGAAAACACCAATGAAATGGGCTTGCAAGTTGGACTAATCGATGGTTTATTATTTTCAGAAAATGAAAATGAACAGATATCGCAGATATCTCAATTAGGAAAAGTTATATATGATGTGTTCAGCTCTACGGGTAATAAGCTCATTACTATAGGAGAAATCAAATTACCCGAACCGGAAGTAACAGTACAGGACAATACTAATGATGTATTAGCTGGAACAATTGTGAATACATCAATCGAATTTACACAGGAAGATTATATGTATCTTGTAAGAATAGTAGAATCAGAAGCTGGTATCTGCGATATGAAGGGTAGAATATTAGTTGCAAATGTTATTCTTAACAGAGTTAGAAGTAAAAAGTTTCCTAATACAATTAAGGCTGTAATTACACAGAACGAATCTGGTATATATCAATTTACACCAGTTCAAACAGGACAGATATATACAATTAATGTTAAGCAGTCTACAATAGAGGCTGTTGACAGAGCGCTTGCAGGAGAAGATTATTCAAACGGTGCATTATATTTTTGCTCTACAGCAAGTTATAATAGAGGTAATTGGATGCGTTGGCATTTAAAGGAATTATTTTCACATGATGGTCATATATTTTTTAAATAGAAGCTTTATGCTTCTATTTTTTTGCTTTCATAGAAAAATAGAAGGGGCTTTTTTGCTAAAAAAATGGTGTATTTTGTATAAATATGTGATATAATGTATCTTGTATTTGATTTAGAAAAGGAGGGTAATATGGGTGGATTAATCGGAATAGTAGTGCTTTTAGGCGTTATGTGTGTGTTTGCAATAACGATACTGGTGATATTTGTTACAATATCAACTAAGATTAAGAGAACCGCTAAGGATATATGGGGAACTGATGATTTTAGACAAATCGCACAAGATTCAGAAAGAGAATATGCGAATACCCCAAAATCGGTTAATGCTATGACAGGCGTATTACTTCCAAGAATAAGTAGAGATTTCCCACATTTTAACTATGCTCAGATGAAGGATAAGGCTGAGAATGTGCTTATGGCATATTTGGGCTCAATAACCTCAGGCAATATTAACTTACCTTCTGAATGTAGTGATGATTTAAAGGAAAAGCTCAGATTAAGAATTGAACAGAATGCAATGACAGGCTGTAAGGAAGTACATAGTAATACAAAGATACATAGAACAGAGATAGCTCGTTATGAAAAGAAAGCAGGACTTGTGAGTATTACATTTCAGACATCAATGCAATCGATGTATACAAAAAAGAAAAATGGTAAGTTGCTAAAGGGACATGCGGACCTATATACACAAAATCGTTTTGATATAGAAGCGGTTTATGTACAGGATAGAGATAAGGTTGACAGATATGGAACCGGTGGCACAGGACTTAATTGTCCTTCTTGTGGTGCACCTATTAAAAATTTAGGTGTTAAACATTGTGAATACTGCGGCAACGGCATAGTTGAATACAATATGTCGGTGTGGGTATTTAATGATATAACTCAATATAAATAATTAGAAAGCGAGGAATTAAAATGGGTTTAATTAAAGCAATTGGAAACAGTTTAAGTGATGCGTTAGCAGATTCATGGAGAGAGTTTTTCTCTTGTGATGCTATTGAAGCAGATGTACTTGTTACAAAGGCAAGCAAGGTAATCGGAAAGGGTAGTTCTAATACCAAAGGAACAGATAATGTTATTTCTAACGGTTCTATTATTGCTGTTGCAGATGGTCAATGTATGATTATCGTAGACAATGGTAAGATTGCAGAAGTTTGTGCTGAACCGGGACAATTTATATATGATGCATCAACAGAGCCTTCTCTATTCTATGGTGGTTTAGGTAAAGGCATCTTGGGTACATTTAAGAGCATAGGACAAAGATTTACATTTGGTGGACAGGTAGGTAAGGATCAAAGAGTATACTTCGTAAATACTAAGGAAATCCCAAGTAATAAGTATGGTACACCTGCACCAGTTCCATTTAGAGTTGTGGATACAAGAATTAATCTTGATTTAGATATTTCAGTTCGCTGTCATGGTGAATATTCGTACCAGATTGTTGATCCAATTTTATTCTATACTAATGTTTGTGGTAACGTAGCCAGTGAATATAGAAGAGATCAAATTGATGCTCAGTTAAAGAGTGAATTACTTACAGCACTTCAACCAGCGTTTGCTAAGATTTCGGCATTAGGTGTTCGTTATTATGAATTACCTGGTCATACATTAGAAATAGCAGATGCATTAAACGAAGTTTTATCTTCAAAGTGGGCTGAAAAGAGAGGTATCAAGATTAAAGAATTCGGCGTATCCTCAGTTAAGGCTTCAGAAGAAGATGAAGAAAGAATTAAACAAGCTCAAGAAAATGCTATGTACATGAACCCTGCATATGCAGCTGGTTACCTTGCTAAACAACAAGGTCAGGCTATGGTTGATGCAGCTAAAAATGAAGGTGGAGCTATGATGGGCTTTATGGGAATGAATATGGCAAGCGCTATGAATGGCGGAGCAGGAACAACACAAGGACTTAATAATATGTATGCAATGGGTCAGCAGGTTGCACCACCGGTACAACAGGCAGCTCCGGTACAGCAGGCAGCTCCAGTAGCACCAGCAGGTGCATGGACATGCGCATGTGGTGCTACTAATACAGCTAAGTTCTGTTCAGAGTGTGGTACAAAGAAACCTGAAGATGGTTGGACATGTTCATGTGGTGCAGTTAATAAAGGAAAGTTCTGCCCTGAATGTGGTGCTAAAAAGCCAGCAGGTGCATTATTGTACAAGTGCGATAAGTGCGGTTGGGAACCAGAAGATCCTACAAAGCCACCTAAGTTCTGTCCTGAATGTGGCGATGTATTTAATGAAGATGATACAAAATAATATTAATATATGATAGTAACAGAGGAATTTGTAGCGAGTCTACAAATTCCTTGTTACCTATATGAGTGATGGAAAGGATATAAGTAAATGGAAGATAATGTATTGAAATATCAATGCCCGTGCTGTAATGCTGCATTAATGTTTGATGCTAATTCTCAAAAGGTAAAATGCTACTCATGTAATAATGAATATGAAAAGCAGGTGCTTGATGAGTATAAGCTTGCATTAGAAGAACTTAATCAGCCAGGAACTATAGACTGGACTGAGGCAGGTGTGCAAGAATACACAGATATGGGTGAACAAAAAGGTTATTTTTGTGAATCGTGTGGAGCAGAGATAGTTGCAGATGCAAATACCTCGGCTACAGAATGTCTTTATTGTGGTAATCCAGTTGTACTGCCTAAACAAGTTACTGGTATGCTACAACCGGATTATATAATCCCATTTAAGATTGATAAGGAAGTGGCAAAGAATAGATTAAAAGATTTTTATCGTGGCAAATATTTACTTCCTAAAGAATTTAAAGATGAAAATAGAATCTCAAAGATACAGGGACTTTATGTTCCATTTTGGCTATTTGATTGTAAGAGTGAAGGTACTGTATCATATAGGGGTACAAGAATTAATACTTGGAGTGATTCAAAGAATATTTATACAAAGACTAGCTTTTATTCTGTAATGCGTTCAGGTAATATGCAATTTGAAAGAGTTCCAGTAGATGCGTCCTTAAAGATGGCAGATGAATATATGGATGGTATTGAACCATATGATTATAGAGATTTAAGACCGTTTGATTCTATGTATATGGCTGGTTATTTTGCAGATAAATTTGATGTTACTGTAGATGATACTAAGAGTAGAATAGAATTGCGTGTAAAGAACTCATTAAAGGATGCTTTGAGAAGCAATGTAATGGGATATAATTCTGTTACAGAAGAGCAGTCAAATATCTCAATGAATATGAAGGATGTAAGATATGCTCTTATGCCCGTGTGGGTGCTTAGTACAAGGTATAAGGACCAGGTTTATCAGTTCGTTATGAATGGACAAACGGGTAAAGTGTCCGGTAAATTACCAATTGATAAGAAAAAAATGTGGATTACAGCGCTTATTGAATTTTTCGCTATAACAATAGTGTTATTCATAATAGGCTTGTTAATTTTACTATAGGAGGAATGAGATATGAAAAAGATAAGTTTAATGCTTGTACTCTGTATTTGTATTTTATTTACTCCTAAAACAGTAAATGCAGGTAATCCTGGAATATACAGTACAGATGTAGTTACGGATGAAGCAGATTTGCTTACTGATGCGCAGGAAGAAGAACTAAGAGAGCGTATAGAAAAAATTAAAGCAGAACATGATTTTGAGGTTGCCATTGTAACAACTACATCATTATATGGTAAAGGGACAGCTATGAGATTTACCGATGATTATTATGATTATAATAATTTCGATATAGACGGAATTTGTCTGATGAGATGTCCTGAAACGAGAGATTTGTATATATCAACAAGTGGCTCGGGTATTGATTATTTTACTGATGATGATATAGATTATGCCTTAGATGAAATGGTACCGTATGTATCCGGTGGCAATTTCTACAAGGCTTGCAACATATTTTTGGATGAAGTAGAAAGCAATATTGAAGGTTATGGTGCTGAAAAAGCAATGTCATATTTGATGGCACTTGGTATATGTGCACTTATAGGTTTGTTTGTTACATTTGTTACAATATCGGGATTAAAGTCTAATATGAACACAGCTAAGCTTCAAACTCGTGGTGATAATTATGTTTCGAAAGGAAGCTTTGCAGTTACAAATGCGAGAGATATTTACCTTTATAGCAGAGTTTCTGTAAGACCAAGGGTGGAAAGTTCAGGTTCTGGTGGTGGACGTACAAGTACACATAGAGGTTCTTCGGGAAGAAGTCACGGTGGTGGCGGTAGAAAATGCTAAAATTGCTTGTATACACAAAGAAAGTGTGTTATAATCGCAAAAGAAATTTAAAAACATGGAGGCAAATATGAGTTTGTTATATAAGAGTACTAGAAACTCGGAGGTTAAGGTTACTGCTTCGCAGGCTATTTTAAAAGGTCTTGCAGACGATGGTGGCTTATTTGTACCAGAGACAATACCATCACTTGAAGTTAGTTTAAAGGATTTAGCTAATATGTCATACGCAGAGGTTGCATATGAGGTTATGAAGCTTTTCCTTACAGATTTTACAGAGGAAGAATTAAAGAATTGTATTAACAGAGCTTATGACTCAAAGTTTGATACAGATGAGATAGCACCACTTGTTAAGGCTGATGGTGCATACTATCTTGAATTGTTCCATGGTGCAACTATTGCATTTAAGGATATGGCATTATCTATTTTGCCACATTTATTAACAACATCTGCTAAGAAGAATGCAGTTAAAAATGATATTGTTATCCTTACAGCTACATCAGGTGATACAGGTAAGGCTGCTTTAGCTGGCTTTGCAGATGTAGAAGGAACTAAGATTATTGTATTTTATCCTAAGGATGGCGTTAGCCCTATTCAGGAAAAGCAGATGGTTACACAAAAGGGTGATAATACATATGTAGTTGCTATTAAGGGTAATTTTGATGATGCTCAAACTGGTGTTAAGAACATTTTTGGTGACAAGGAATTTGCTAAGCTTATGGATGAAAGCGGTTTCCAATTCTCATCAGCTAACTCAATTAATATTGGTAGATTAGTTCCACAGATAGTTTATTATGTATATTCATATGCAAAATTACTTCAAAACGAAGAGATTTCTGAAGGAGAAGAGATTAACGTTGTAGTTCCAACTGGTAACTTTGGTAACATTTTAGCTGCATTTTATGCTAAAAATATGGGACTTCCAATTAAGAAGCTTGTTTGTGCATCTAATGACAACAAGGTATTATATGATTTCTTTACAACAGGAGAATATAATAGAAATCGTGAATTTATTTTAACAAGCTCACCATCAATGGATATTTTGATTTCAAGTAACCTTGAAAGACTTATTTATCGTATTTGTGATGCTGATTCAGCTAAGAATAAAGAGCTTATGACATCCTTATCAAAGGAAGGTAAGTACGAGATAACAGAAGCTATGAAAGCACAACTTGCTGATTTTTACGGTAATTATGCTACTGAAGCTGAGACAGCAAAGGTTATTAAAGATATTTATGAATCAACAGGTTATGTAATTGATACACATACAGCAGTTGCAGCAGTTGCATATAAAAAATATTTAGCAGATACAAAGGATAATGCAAAGACAGTTATTGCTTCGACAGCAAGTCCATTTAAGTTTACAAGAAGCGTTATGAACGCTATTGATGCTAAGTATGATAATATGGGAGATTTTGAGCTTGTTGATGAATTATCAAAGCTTTCAAATGTAACAGTACCTAATGCGATTGAAGAAATTAGAACTGCTAAGGTGCTTCACGATACAGTATGTGAAGTTAATGAGATGAAGGATACAGTAAAGAAGATTTTAGGTATTAACTAATAAGAGGAGAAGCTTATGCTCCAAGACTTTATATATTCTAATTATGCGACATGTCTTATAATACTTTTTATGATTGTATTTTTGGTTACTAATACAACATTTGATAAGAAAGAAACGACGCTTTTTATGCGAGCAATTTTATTGGCATTAGTATTAGTGGTAGTGGATACAGTTGAAAGCTATACAGCGAGCTTTACATATCCTACAACCTTGCGTGTGTTAATGTCAGCCATAGGCTATACACTAAGACCACTTTGTATTATGTGTATTCTTGTCATAGTAGTTAGAGAGCGCGCAGTTAAATTCTATCTGTTAGTGCTTCCGGCATTGATAAATGCAATTATATCATTTTCAGCATTGGTATGTGATGTGGCATTTTCATACGATGCTGCTAATGAGTTTGTTAGAGGACCTTTAGGATGGACGCCATTTGTAGTTAGTGGCTTATATCTTTTTGTGCTTATACTTTGTTCAATAAAGTATTTTAGAGAGAAGAATTACTATGAGGCACTTATAGTTTTTGCTATAGTTGTAGCAGCGATATGCGCAGTGATTTTAGAGATGATATATGGTAAGGATGGTTTGATAAATGGCACAATAGTTATTTCGGTAACATTTTATTATCTGTTTTTCCATACTCAGACCTTTAAAAGAGATCATCTTACAAAAGCGCTCAACAGAAGAAGTTTTTATATGGATGCAGAAAAGAATGAGGATAGCATAACGGCTCTTATTGGAATAGACTTAAATAATCTTAAAGTTATAAATGATACAAAAGGTCATGAAGCAGGTGATATAGCGTTAAAGACTCTGACAGAATGTGTAGATAAAGTTTTGATGAAAGGGTGCTATTTATACCGCGTGGGTGGCGATGAGTTCTTTGTATTGTGTAATAGAAAGACTAAGGAACAAGTAGAAAAAATAGTACGTGGCATAAAAGAAGAAATGTCTAAGACTGAGTACAGTTGCGCTGTAGGAATAGCTATGAAGACGGTGGATAAAACATTCAATGCAATGTGTATAGAAGCTGACAGAGCTATGTATGAAGATAAAAGCGTAATGAAAATGAATACATAAATAAAAGCACATATTTGTAATTGAGACAAAAGCTCTCTTTGCAGATATGTGTTTTTTACTTGACGGAAACCACTATATATATTAAAATGTAAAGGAATATTTGGTAAAAAAACACAAGATATTGTGTGCCACTACAGGAGGTAAATGCATGGCTACGGATAATAAGAAATATGATGCGACCAGTATATCCATATTAGAAGGACTTGAGGCTGTAAGAAAGCGCCCAGGTATGTATATTGGTAGTGTTTCTACAAAAGGTCTAAACCATTTAATATACGAGATTGCAGATAACTCAGTTGATGAGCATTTGGCAGGATATTGTAATGAGATTAACGTTACGCTTAATGCTGATGGAACTGCAACAATTAAGGATAATGGTCGTGGTATACCTATTGGTATTCACCCTAAAGCTGGTATACCTGCAGTAGAGGTTGTATTTACAGTGTTACATGCAGGTGGTAAGTTTGGCGATGGCGGCTATAAGATATCGGGAGGTTTGCATGGTGTTGGTGCCTCTGTTGTAAATGCATTATCAGAGTGGCTTGAAGTTGTTATAAAGGTAGATGGTAATGTTTATAAGCAAAGATACGAGCGCGGTAAGGTTATGTATCCACTTGAACAGATAGGAACATGTCGCAAGAATGATACAGGTACAACAGTTACATTTTTGCCAGATGCAGAGATATTTGAAAAGACAAAGTTTAATGCTGATGCAGTTAAGTCAAGATTGCATGAGACAGCGTATTTAAATCCGGGCTTACAGATTACATTTGAGGACAAAAGAAGTGGTGAAGAAAAGCAACTTTATAATGAACCAGATGGTATAAAGGCGTATGTAAAGGAACTTAATGAAGGAAAAGACAGCGTTTGTGACGTAGTGTATTTTAAGAGAACTGTTGATGGCATTGAAGCGGAGATTGCATTCCAGTACATAGATGAATTCCAGGAAAATATATTAGGCTTTTGTAATAACATTTACACACAGGAGGGTGGTACACATCTTACTGGATTTAAGTCGAAGTTTACGATGGTTATTAACCAGTATGCAAAGGAACTTGGCGTATTAAAGGATAAGGATGCTAACTTTACTGGTAGTGACGTAAGAAATGGTATGACAGCCATAGTTGCAGTAAAACACCCTGAACCAAGATTTGAAGGACAGACAAAAACTAAGCTTGATAATCAAGATGCAGGTAAGGTTATTGCTGAAATTACAGGAGAAGAGCTTGAAAGATTCTTTGATAAGAACCTTGATACTCTAAAAAATGTTATAGCGTGTGCTGAAAAATCGGCCAAGATACGTAAGGCAGAGGAAAAGGCTAAGACTAATCTTTTGACTAAACCGAAGTTTTCTTGTGATTCAAATGGTAAGCTTGCTAATTGTGAAAGTCGTAACGCTGCAGAATGTGAAGTGTTTATAGTAGAAGGTGATTCTGCAGGTGGTTCGGCAAAAACTGCCCGTAATAGAAAGACACAGGCAATACTTCCAATCCGTGGTAAGATTTTAAATGTTGAAAAAGCATCTATTGATAAGGTGCTTGCAAATGCAGAAATTAAAACTATGATAAATGCATTTGGTTGTGGTTTCTCAGAAGGCTATGGTAACGATTTTGATATTTCTAAGCTAAGATATGACAAGATCATTATTATGACCGATGCCGATGTCGATGGTGCGCACATCGCAACCTTGCTTTTAACATTCTTCTATAGATTTATGCCAGCGCTTATTCAAGAAGGACATGTATATCTTGCAACACCACCTCTTTACAAGGTTGTTCCTAAAAAGGGTGAGGGAATATATTTGTATGATGATAAAGAGCTTGAAAGATATAGAAAAACACATACAGAAAGCTTTACTTTACAAAGATATAAAGGTCTTGGCGAAATGGATGCAGATCAGCTTTGGGAGACAACACTTAATCCAGAGACACGTGTACTAAAGCAGATTGAAATAGAGGATGCAAGAATGGCTGCGGAGATTACGTCATTACTTATGGGAACTGACGTACCGCCAAGAAGAGCATTTATATATGAACATGCACAAGATGCGGAATTAGATATCTAATATAGGAGGAACTTATGGCAGAACAGATTTTAAGAAGTGAATATTCAGAAGTTATGCAAAAGTCATTTATTGACTATTCAATGAGCGTTATAACTGCAAGAGCTCTTCCTGATGCAAGAGATGGTCTAAAGCCGGTTCAAAGAAGAGTTTTATATGCAATGGAACAATTAGGACTTAATTACGATAAGCCACATAGAAAATCAGCCCGTATTGTTGGTGATACGATGGGTAAATACCATCCTCACGGAGATAGCTCTATTTATGAAACTTTAGTAGTTTTAGAGCAAGATTTCAAAAAAGGAATGGCATTAGTAGATGGTCATGGTAACTTTGGTTCCATCGAAGGCGATGGAGCTGCGGCTATGCGTTATACAGAGGCTAAATTAAAGAAATTTACGCAGGAAGTATATTTAGCAGACCTTGATAAAAATGTAGTAGATTTTGTGCCAAACTTTGAAGAAACAGAGAAGGAACCAGTAGTACTTCCAGTAAGAGTTCCGAATCTTTTAATTAATGGTGCAGAAGGTATTGCAGTTGGTATGACAACTAACATACCTACACACAATTTGGGCGAAGTAATTGATGCAACAATTGCTTATATGGACAATGAAGAGATAACAACGCAAGAGCTTATGCAGTATACAATAGGACCAGATTTCCCTACTGGCGGAATTGTAGTTAATAAAAGCGAATTGTTGGATATTTATGAAAATGGAAGCGGTAAGATTAAGATTCGTGGAAATGTTGAATTTGAATCAGGTGGCAAGAAAGATAAGGACAAGCTTGTTATTACCGAAATTCCTTATACAATGATTGGTGCTAACATTGGTAAATTCTTATCGGATGTAGTTGATTTGATAGAAACTAAGAAGATTCAGGATATAGTCGATGTATCAAATGAATCCTCTAAGGAAGGTATCCGTATAGTGCTTGAACTTAAGAAAAATGCGGATATTGAAAAGATTAAGAACATTTTGTATAAGAAGACTAAGCTTGAGGATACATTTGGTGTAAATATGCTTGCGATAGTGGAAGGAAGACCAGAAATACTTGGACTTAAGAGCATAATTAAGCATCATGTTGATTTCCAATATGAGCTTGCTACAAGAAAATATACAACACTTCTTAATAAGGAACTTGATAACAAGGAAGTAAAAGAAGGTCTTATTGAGGCTTGTAATATTATTGATCTTATTATTGAGATTTTAAGAGGTAGTAAGAATCTTAAGCAGGCAAAGGCATGTCTTATGGAGGGTGATACAAG
This sequence comes from Lachnospira sp., assembly GCA_015057605.1. Taxonomy (GTDB): domain Bacteria; phylum Bacillota; class Clostridia; order Lachnospirales; family Lachnospiraceae; genus SIG291. Next base: position 55,780 of record SVDX01000013.1, read on the forward strand.
TGATATTGCATTTAAATCACCGGTTGCTAAGCTCCAGGCTTCTACGCTTAGATTTACAGAAAGACAGGCAAGCGCTATTCTCGAATTGAGATTATATAAGTTAATTGGCTTAGAGATTGCACAATTACAAAAGGAATATGCAGATACAATTGCTAAGATTGCAGAATACAAAAATATTCTTAACAGTAAGAAGTCTATGGCTCGCGTTATTAAAAAAGATTTGGAAAAAATTAAAAAGGAATATGCCATCGATAGAAAAACTAAGATAATTGATGCAGAAGCGATAGTTATCGAAGAGGTTAAAATGGTTGAACAGGAAGTAGTATTCCTTATGGACAGATTTGGCTATGCAAAGACTATTGATGTAGCTGCATTTGAGCGTAATAAAGAGGCTGTATTTGCTGAAAATAAATATGTATTTAATTGTATGAATACCGATAGAATAAGCATTTTCACAGATGCGGGTAATCTTCATCAGCTTAAGGTTAGGGATTTGCCATTTACTAAATTTAGAGATAAGGGTACACCTATCGATAATATTAGTAATTATGACAGTTCAGTTGAAAATATTATTTATCTGACAACTCAGGATAATTTAAAAGCAAGTAAGCTGCTGTTTGTAACTGAAATGGGTATGATGAAGATTGTTGATACCGAAGAATTTGACGTAATTAAAAAGACTGTTGCGGCTACGAAGCTTAATGATGATGATAAGGTATTTGGTATTTATAGAGTTACAAATATGGAAAATATAATTGTCGTACAGACGACCTCAGGAAGATTCCTCAAATTTGCGATTGAGGAGGTTCCTGAAAAGAAGAAGAACGCAGTTGGCGTACGTGGAATTAAGTTAGATAAGGGTGCTAAGGTAGATGATATCTACATCATTTCACCAGGCTCTGATATAACTATTGAATATGCTGGCAAGGAGGTTTCATTTAAACAAATGAAAATGGGACACAGAGATCAGCAGGGTGTAAAAAAATAACTAAAAAACACATATAAAAAGAATAGACGTTTGCACTCCGTTGTCCTACGTAGCAGTACATAAGCTACCAGTTCGATTGACATCGACTGTTAGCTAAGTACTGACGAGGACAAAGGCTATTCTTTTTATATGTGATTTTTTTGCGTTTTTTTGTGGGAGTTACGCTAAGTTTAATACCGTAGGTATTAAACTTAGCTGTCTTTAGTTTTTTTTAATTGTATATTTGGAGTTAGTTCGTTGAGTATTTTCGGCGATATTTTATGAGCAAAATAAATATGAGTATCTCACTCGTGCAAGCGCGGTTCGATACCCATATTATTTTAGTTTTGTTTTTTTAATACATTTTCAATTGTATATTTCATAGCATCTTCGTCGCTGAGAAGTTTTGCGTAAGTTGCTCTGGCTTCGTTGTTTGCACCCTGTCCTTTGGAGTTATATTCTGCAAAGAACATAGTTTTATGAGCTTCTGATTTGTTCCAATCATCAAAGCCAGCTTTGTTAATGTGAGGGCCTATATCACAATTTAAAAATACTGCTTTGGCGAAATTGCGCCATGGTCTTGCAAGATATACAGTGCCATCTTCGCAATTGCTTGTAAATGTACATTCATTAAATACGTAGCCAAAATCTTGACCTTCTGGAGTAGAAGGAGCGGCAATATAGCCGTTGATAGCTTCATTCTTGCTTATTGAATGTATCCTGCAGTTGTCAAAATAGGCAGTGGCACTGCCGAATATAAAATCTACATCGCCTTCAATATAACAATTGCTATAAAGGTGCCTTCCGTGTTCTCTTTTGGAATATTGTGTTGGACCAATAAAACCGCCGGGCTCTATTTCTTTTGGTGGAAGCGGACCTGTGAATAAAGTGTCTTGATGCCCCAACATTTTACAGTTTTCATAATGAATACGATCACCTTCGTTGTATACTGCGATAGCCTGTCCTATGTTAGAACCTGAACCAGCACTGTTGATAAATGTGATATTCTTGGCTGTGAAATTATTGGTATTAACTAAAAAGGTATAAGTACGGAATGTTCGTCTTAGAGAACCATCATTCATAAGCATATTTGCATAATTACCAAAGGTGATTACAGTTTTATCAACATCTTCACCTATAAATGTAAGGTTGGGTTTTAAGACCTCGACACATTCCTCATAAATTCCATTTTTTATATAAATAGTTTCCGGGGTGGCAGTAACATTTGATAAAGCCTCAGTGATGCTTGTGTAATCACCACTACCGTCCTTAGAAATAGTAATCATAATATCCTCCTAAATACAAATACACAGTCATTGTATCATATGTAATTTTAAAAAAGTACTTTAATATATAGATAATTACATAAAAATGGTGTATAATTATTGAAATTGACTATATGAGGATGATGAATATGATAGAAATCAGAGAAAATGTTTTAACAGTAGACTTATATTTAAAGCTTCGCGCAGAGGTTAATTGGAAGGTATTGTCACGCAGACAGGCAAGAATGGCGATAGAGAATAGCCTGTATTCAGTAGTGGCATATTATAATGGAGAGCCGGTAGGAATGGGAAGATTGGTCGGCGATGGCGCGGTTATTACATATGTGCAAGATTTGGTGGTAATACCTTCGGTACAGAAAAAAGGCGTTGGTGGTGCTGTGTTAAAAGCACTTAAGGATTATACTATTGGTATGAAGGAAGAGGGTACGGAGATGATGCTGTGCCTTATGTGTGCTAAAGGTCGTGAAGGCTTTTATGAAAAGTATGGATTTATTGCAAGACCTACAGAAAACTTAGGACCGGGGATGATACAATATTTGTGAGGTTATTATGGATGAAGAAGTTAAGAAAAAGCGTAGAATAGATTTTGCTAATGCATTTTCAATATTACTTTTGCTTGTGGGCATTGTGGTGCTTATATTTGGTGTGGTAATTTTTAATAAGTGTAACAATATAGTGAATATATCAGAGTTTAACAGAGATGATTTAAAAGATGGAGCATATATAAAAGGCTATTTCTTTGAATGTGTACATTCTTTGGCAGAAGAAACTAAGACAAATGGAGTTTCAAAAACAGTAGAAATTTCAAAGGAAAATGCCTTATATGACGTGTACAGCGTACCCTTTGAGGACAATTACATTTGCGTTTTAGCCAATACAAGCGAGTTAAGAAGTGGCTTACAGAATGCTTCAATAGATGAACCAGTGTATTTTGAAGGCGTTATTAGAAAACGTTCATCTAAAGACTGGGGATTTTATGATTTTCTTATCGATTACTCAGTATATCCTACATATTCGAATAGAACTACAGATTACATACTTATTGAGGACAAAATTCCTAACAAATTTGCATATTTGGAAAAAGGTATACTTATAATTTGTGTAGCAGTTGTGACCTACATACTTATGAAGGAAATGGATTTAAAAATCCTTAAAAAGGAAGTAGAATACACAGTTGATAAAACGCTTATAGTTGAAGATAAGAGAACATTTACTAATAAAGTTATAAAATATAGACACTCGAACAATCTTGAAAGAGATTTAGAGATTGAACGAAGACATTTTGAAAATCTTTGTAAAGAACGAAAAGAAAATAAAAAAATGGCATTGCTTATAGTTATGTATTATTTTTTTCAATGGTACATTTCAAGAGTGATATTGGTTGATATTATGTATATGGCTCCAACATGGTTTGTACTGCAATTAATAATAGCAGCTATTCCAATTAAGTTTTTGTGGATGTGGTTTATTAATTCGGATAATAAATTAGCAGTTAAAATAGCTAAGAAGCTTGAATTAAATACATTATATTTTAAAATGATTATATGTGCGAAAGATATTGATAAAATCGAAGAGATATTAATGGAAAGATTTAATGCAGGGAAATAATAAAGTGCCTGACAGGTTATGTTTATCTGTCGGGCATTTTTTGTTCTTAAATTTTTGAAAAAAAGTTATTGACAAATATATTGCAGTGCGATATACTTATATCGTACTACGATATATCGAAGTGAAATATAGCGAGGTGATTATATGAATTCACATATTAAAAAAGTATACGTACCTATGACGGAAACTGGTTTTTACATTCTTTTATGTCTAAAAGAACCAAACCATGGATATGGCATTGTGCAAAGGGTTGAAAATATGACAGAAGGCGAGATTAGACTTAGCCCAGGCACAATGTATGGTAGCTTATCTAAGATGGAAAAGGATGGTCTTATAACATTTGTACGCGAAGAGGATAAGCGTAAGATTTATCAGATTACAGCGTTGGGTACGCAGGTTTTAGATTTAGAGCTAAAGCGTATAGAAAGATTATATAAAAATGCGAAAGAAGGAAGATAATATGGGTGCTACTAAAAAAGAGTTTAAGTATTTTACAATATTAGACCATGAAAAAGAAGAAGAATATTTACGCGAAATGCATAAGCATGGTTGGAAGTTAGTCAGAGTAACAGGTCTTGGCTCATATCATTTTGATGAATGTGAGCCAGAAGATGTGGTTTATCAATTGGATTATAATCAAAAAGGGCTTTCTAATAAGAGTGAATATATAAAGATGTTTGAAGACTGTGGTTGGGAGCATATGTTTGAATTCTTCGGATATAGTTATTTCCGTAAAGCGGCAAAGGATATGAAAGCTGATGAAGAGATATTTAACGATAACCAGTCTAAAAAGGATATGTTATATAGAGTGTTTTTAGGAAGAATTATTCCATTATTAGCTATATTTTTCTTGGGTTTGATACCGGGATATATACGAATATTGAATGATGGACAGGACCAGAGCCTGATTATAGCTTATTCGATACTTATTGGAGTGTATGTGCTGATATTTATAGCATTTATGATAAAATATATGAAGCTTAAAAGATTGGCTAAAGTCAATTAGGAATATGTGTCGGAGCTACATATTCTGATTATCCCAGTGCCAAATCTGAAATTTGGCACGCGAACTACGCATAAGACTTGTTGGGACAAGTCTTTATGCTCCGAGAAAAGAGGTAATATGAACGACAAGATGATTTCAACAAAGGAACTTGAGATTACATTTGGCGATAAGAAGGTTCTTGATAACATTACTTTTGAGGTGTCAAAAAATGAAATTTTTGGTTTCTTAGGACCAAGTGGTGCTGGTAAGACTACCACAATTAAAATTCTTACTAAGCAGCTTATACCAGGTTCGGGAGAGTGTTTTGTAAATGCCAATATCGATGAAATAGGCATTTTGAGTGATAACAGCGGAGCGTATGAAAGATTAAGTGTATACAGAAATCTTTGCTTTTTTGCTGAATTGGCTAAAGTAGATAAGCAAAACGTAGAAGATATTTTAAAGAAGGTAAAGCTCTGGGAAAATAAGGATAAAAAGGTAAAGGATTTATCAAAGGGTATGAAGCAAAGACTTTTGCTTGCCTGTGCAGTTGTTAACAGTCCAAAGCTTTTATTTCTTGATGAGCCAACAGCGGCTCTAGACCCTGCAACAACAGAAGAAATACATAAAATGCTGTGGGATTTAAGAGATAATGGCACAACAATATTTTTAACAACACATAACATGGAAGAAGCAGATAAAATGTGTGATAGGGTAGCCTTTTTAAATAAAGGACAAATTGTTGAAATTGGCAATCCAGAGGACTTGAAATTAAAATATGCAAATAACGAAGTAGAGATATTATTTGAAGATGGTACAAATATTGTAACTACAAAGGATACAAATGCAATTGCTGATGAGTTACAGAAAAATTCGGCTAAGCAGGTGCGTTCAATTCATTCTAAGGAATCGAATTTGGCGGAAATATTCTTAAGTTTGACAGGGAGGGAATTGAAATAATGAGAATGTATAAGATAAAAGCTTTATTTAAGCTTGGAATTGAAGATTTGACAAAAAATATGAGCGTATTCATTTATGTTATATTTCCTCTGATTTTTGCAATGTTATATGGCGGAATAGATATGGGAATGAGTAAAGAGGCTTTATATGCATTTTGTATGTTAATGAACCTTGCAATGATTCCGGTAGCTTTAATGGGAACCATCGTTGCAGAAGAAAAGGAAAAAAATACCCTAAGAACTCTTATGTTAAATGATGTAAAGGCATCGGAGATAATGTTTGCAAAGTCACTTATTTGTATGATGTTTGTGGTACTTAACAACATTCTCATATTTATAATAATTGGAGTTTCAATGAAGCAATTTGCCCTATATCAGTTAGTGGCGTTATTTGTAAGCTTAGCGATTATATTGTTTGGTGGCGTGGTTGGTATCTTAGCGAAAAATCAAATGTCAGCAGGCCTTTTATCAATGCCATTTATGGTGATATTATTAGCACCTGTATTTATAGAAATGTTTGACAATAAGATTGCGACAAAGGTATCTGAATGGTTGCCAACAGATGCAATGATGAAAATATTTGACAGCATTACTAAGAATAAGGCAAGCTTTGATGGTGTTGGAATGCCGGTTATAGTAATAGCTGTTTGGATGGTGGTTAGTATAATTGCGTTTAATGTGGCATTTAAAAAGGTTGGAGTTGATAATTAAAAAATAATATGGCGAAATAGAGAATAAACTTTGAATTTTACGCATCCTTAAGAAAGAGGTAAAGTATGTTAGAAGTAGGAACAAAGGCTCCAGATTTCGAATTGTATGACCAAGATGGAAAATTACATAAATTAAATGATTATATTGGGAAATTTGAAAGAATACTGTGATTTTGTTATCACAGTTTTCTTTACTTTATAAAGAGATATGGTATAATATTTTTATGGCATATGCCAAAAAAGAGGTGTTAAGATGCCAAGATGTAGAAAGAGAATAGTATGTAAAGAGCCTGATGTTAAAGTATTTATACCTCAGCAAAATGATAACAGCGAAATGTTGATTATGACTGTTGATGAATACGAAAGCA
>SVDX01000014.1 GCA_015057605.1 Lachnospira sp.
GATGCCTCCTGTAAAATACAGGGAAGCATCCATGTATTGCTGTGCCTAATTCATAAATCAATGTGTCCAGGATTCTGGGTACATATCAATTCTTACAGCGTCTTTTATTATCTTTTCTTCATTTGACAAGTCTTATCCTTGCAATTACGACATTGCAAGGTCTGATTAGAGCCATTCCAAAATCTTTCTGGATTTTTAGCATAATTTATTTCCCAGTGTATCAGCACAACTAAGGATGTAAAAAACAATGACCAGCTATAAAAATTTTTGATAAACAGCATTGGTGTAAACATCATAAAATGTCCCCAGTCATATATTCTGCAATTAACACAGCATTTATTCTTCATAACAAAATTTTGAAATGGACAGAAGAATAATATACAAATGTAATCGCATAAATAATAAAATACCGTAAGCATCAAAAGATCCGCACTATCAATTACATTTATAAGATATAACAAACCAAACACAGCATTAAATGAGAGCCAGATTAGCATTACTTTCCATGCCTTTATATTTTGGTCCTGTACATATTTTAAAAGCTCATGCTCTGAATAATTTCGTACTGGGACATAATTTTGACTTTCACCTTTTCTAAGTGCCATTGAAAGCTTATCGTGTGGAAATAAATGCAGTATCATCGTTACCATAAACACAATCCACACTAAATGTAACAGCGTAATACTAAACGTAAATTCATACTGCAAAAATTCTAACATCATATCTTTGTCAGCTATATACATAATCAGAACTGTGATAAATATCGACACTCTAAATATAAGCTTAAGCATATATCTGTTTAGCATATCCGTTTTTATTATTTTTTTCATAAGTTACTCTCTCTATTCTTCAATATTAGTTCTTTCTGTCATATTGTGAATAACCTCTTTTATCAACAGCGGCAAGAATGGCTTTGTTATATAATCATCGCATCCTAATTTTGCGAATTCTGTTGAACCCTCAAAATTCCTATCAGCAGTCATAAGTACTACAGGGATTTGATATTTATCTCTAATATGCTTAAGCGTTTCAAGACCATCCATATCCGGCATCATTACATCAAGTAGTATTAAATCAACATCCTGCTCATTCAGTATAGATAATGCCTCCTTACCACTACTTGCAGCAACAATTTCATACATTGTATCGTCCTTCATAATGTGTGAAATTATTTTAATATTCATCGGTTCATCATCAACAACTAAAACTCTTCTATGCATTGAATCCGGCTGTTTCATTGTATATTCTGTATCCTCATCAATCATTTGAAGCATAATATCAGCAATATGTGGATCAAACTGTGTACCCTTGCCCTTTTCTATCTCACTACGAACAACCTCCTGCGGTAAAGCCTCTCTATAGCTTCTGTTACTTGCCATAGCATCATAAGCATCTGCTACACCAAGTATTCTTGCCACCTCAGGTATCTTGTCACCCACAAGTCCATTAGGATATCCCTTACCATCATATCTTTCATGATGATATTTAGTTCCCATTGCAATAATACTATCATCAGAAATACCACGCAAAATGTGATATCCTGTAACCGGATGTATTTTTATAATATTGTACTCTTCATCCGTAAGCTTACCAGGTTTATTAATAATTTCGGCAGGTATACGTATTTTACCAACGTCATGCAAAAGTCCTGCTCTATATATTTCTTCTTGTTCTTCCTTGCTCTTACCCATCCTTGCAGCAATCATACGCGCATACTCAGCAACTCGTTTTGAATGACCACTGGTATATCTGTCCTTTGCATCGACAGCTTCGCTCAACGCAGTTATTGTCTGAATAAACAGCTTTCGCATCTTCTTATCCTGAAGCACTAATGCTCCAGTCTGCTCATCTACAATATTGGCAAGCTCGACTCTAACTTTTTCAAGCTCATTTTTTCTAACAATAAAATGTATTACACTCGCAATAGTAAGCAAGGTAAATATAATTATTTCAACACCAACTAAAATCAAGTAAGTTTTATATTCCGGTGTCTCCCATGCATGTGATTGTTTTTCAATAACATAGAGTTTCTCTTCAATAACATTTTCGCCTGTGTCATCTAATATCTGCATGCATATGTGATATTTTCTCTTTTCAATATTTGAAATTTGCACAGCCTCTAATTCATTCCACAAATAAGTCTTTGGCTCTTTTTCGTATTCCTTTACATAAAAACGAACTCTTATGTTTTCGTAAGCATAATTTCTAACTGATGCATAAATTGATATATTCTTAGCTGTAGACGGAACAATATATTTATTGTCAGGAGTCATCCAAAGCTTAACGCCATCACAATCTACCATATCAATGCCGTATTTAACAGTAGTTTTTTGTTCTTTTTCATTATATTCAAACAATATTACGCCACTATTACTACAAAGCAACAAGCTTCCATCATCATCACAATAATTCCATGAATTGGCAGTAAATCCCGAAACTAAGCCCTCATTTGCACCATAAAATGTATATTCGTTTTCCACATCATTTAACAACGCTTCAACTTCCATAACATACATACCTGCACTACAGGTAATATACGCCTTATCTTCATTTATTATAATGTCGTAGTTGTTAAAATATGGGAAATTATTAAGTCTCTTGATATTTCCATCTGCATCAATGTAGCATAACGCATTACTTGTCACTACAAAGCACCCATCTTCATATGGTATCATTCTTAATATTACGTCCGATGACAAGCCATTATTTACAGTATATTTCTTAATTAGCTTTTTATTAGAAATGACGTAAATACCACTTCCATCACTACCAGCCCATACATTGCCATCCTTGTCTTCTAGAAGGCATAATATCTGCGTATTTTCAAGACCCTGTTCTGTTGATAATTTAGCTGTTATTGCACCATTTTCAATATAATTGATGCCATCTGCCGTTCCAGCAACAATAGTTTTGTTTTTTAACTGAATTACACATCTGAATCTATCACTTGTAAGCGAATGTGTATCCATATTATATGTTTGCATATCTTCATTTGCGCTATAGCAAATGAGTGCCCCATAAGAACACACCCACAGCTTATTGTCTGCATCTACATAAAGCATTCTCACTCTGCTACCCTTAGTTGCCTCTGTAAGCTTATGCTCTTTTTGTTTCTGATTTACTCCATCAATAACTATAAGTCCTTTGTCAGTCGCACAAAAATAGTCGCCATTATAAAATGTTACAGCATTTACAGTTTCCTCTGTAAGCCCTGTTTTTTCAAACATATTTACAAATATACTTTCCGAAAGCTTCATAACACCATGTCTTGATGAAGCAAGCCATATATTGCCCTGATAATCTTCGTGGAAACAATCTATTGAGGAATCAAACCCATTTACCACGATTTTATGATAATTTTCATCAGCATCTATATAACCCAAACCTGTATCTGTAGCAATCCAAATTCTTTTTTTGCTATCTTCAAATATGGCAGAAACTTCATTTCCAGAAACCTCAATATGTTCCTTCTCATAAATTTCGCCATCCGAAACTTCCAGTACAGATACCTCTCCCGTTTCTGCTCCTGCCACAATACCCTTTGATGTATTAGCTATACAATAGTAGAAAACATCATTTTCAGCAGAAGACATTTTTATCTTTTCTTTATCAGTAAGTGCGTATATATCTCCTTTATTGTCTAAAACAATTAATTTCCCATTATATACAAGCATTGATTTTGCAAATGTTACATTTCTATTTATAACCTCAACATTATCATTACTGTCAAATCTACATATTTCATCGCTTGTTCCAACATACACATTTCCTTGCGAGTCAGCCGCAAAGCAACGAACTGAGTTTGATGGCAGACCATCACTTGTTGTAAAATAGGTGTATTTACCATTATCATATCTTGCAATTCCGGCATCATTAGTACCAATCCAGAGTCTGCCCTTGTCGTCGTTTAACATACTAACGACATTAACAAGTCCACCTTCTCTTACGAACTCAAATTCTGTACCGTTATAACGTGTAAGACCAGCATAGCTGCCTATCCAAATATATCCATCACCAGTCTCACTAATGACATTTGCCTCTGAGGATACCATTCCTGTGGTATTATCATATACCTTGGCTAAAAATTTATCATCATTGTCTACTGCAGCTTTAACATTGCTTGTTGGTAATAGCATAACCACTAACAACAATGCTGCGGTTACCTTAGATGCTGCTTTCGTCTTTTTCGCATGCGATACTGCCACAATAATCAAATACGCTACTAACATGCACACTTGCTTGTCCACAATCTCAACAATAAATTCTCCTGCCAAAGACGAAATAACTTTAGCAACACCATACCATCTTAGCATATCAAACAAAGTATCACCCCATATATTTCCAGAGTATCCGTCATAAAAAATACAATTAATCGGAGTTGATACAATGGTACATACAATACCAAGACCAAAGCTTGCTATAATTACCTTGAATACATTATTCACTGCATTCTTTTTCAAGAAGAAACGCACAAGAAATACTGCCACTACACCGGTAATTGCATATATATATGATTTTGAAAAAATATTATTAAAAATAGCCACAACAATGCCACCCCATACTCCAACGTAGTATGTGGCAAGTATTGTTCCCGTCATATCAAACCATATTGGTAAATCCAGTTTTTCTGCAAGCAATCTACCTAAAACATTAATAGTTATTCCGACAATAACAATAATCACTTTTTTTACTATATCCTTCAAATGTATCACCTCAATCAAGAGTTGTATTCTTCACATATTATATCATATTTTTCAAAAAGCTGTTCCTGCAAAATATAAATACCATCTAAAATACCACTTTTTGCGATTTTTTCCATTTCGTAGGCCAAATCGCCTAATTCATTTGCACCTACTGAATACGCATTGTTTTTAAAGCCATGAATTCTTATATGATAATTATTAATATCCTTTTTTTCTAAATAGTCACTAAGTTCCCGCTTTATTGGAAGCTTAGTAAAATCCCTAAATATCTCCATATAGAATTCTTTATCACCATTACAAACTGAAATTCCTGCTTCAAAATTAATCTGCGGAAGTTTTCTTTTTAAAGCTTCAAATGAATCCTCATTTTCACCATACGCATATTTCAATATCATCACCTTCAATCGTTCCGGCAAAATTGGCTTAGACAAGAAATCATCAAAGCCTTCGCTTAAATATTTTTCCCTGTCACCGACTATTGCATTCGCTGTAAGCATAATTATTGGGGTATCCATTGCCAATTGTTTTTCCTTTAACAAATGTAAGGTTTCTATACCATCCAATTCCGGCATCATATGATCCAAAAATACCATATCCACTCTTTCTTGTTCAAGGAATCTTATACACTCATATCCGCTTGCCGCTTCATATATTTGCATCTTTGTGTTTTTAAGAAGGTTTTTAAATACCTTTCTATTCATTTCATTATCATCAACAACAAGCACTTTTATACCAGGAGCCTCAAATTCTCCGGCTCTTTCATTTTCTCGCTCCGCCTGTAGAATCTTTTCTCGGAAATCTCCTAAAGGAGCATCATTAATTATTTTTTGCTCTATAGAGAAAGAAAATTCACTTCCTTTTCCATATTCACTTTTTATCTCTAGCTTGCTATTCATCAAATTCAAAAACTGCTGTACAATAGTCATTCCTAAGCCTGTACCCTCAACATTTCTATTGTTTGATACATCAAAACGCCTAAATGCATCATATATTTTCTCAATATCTTCTTCTTTTATTCCCCTGCCTGTATCCTTTATCGCATAATGAAGCAATGCTCTGTCTTTATCAACCGTACACCTCAATTTAAGTGTAACCGTACCTTTATCTGTATACTTAACAGCATTTGTAAGAAGATTTAAAAGTACCTGACGTATTCGTTTATCATCTCCTAAATATTCGCAGGGAATTGATGGTGCAATGTCAAATATTAAAGTCAAATCCTTTTCGCACGCTCTTACATTAATCATATTATACAAATCATTTAGCATGCTGCCAATCTTATATTGGGTTGCCACAATTTCCATCATACCCGATTCAAGTTTCGCAGAATCTAATATTTCATTGATAATGCTTAATAACGTCATAGAAGAATTCTTAACATCACTTGCGTAATCTTTAATATTATCCTCCGTACTTTCGCGTAAAATCATTTCATTCATACCTATAACTGCATTTACTGGTGTTCTTATCTCATGAGACATTTTTGCAATAAACTGAGATTTTGCACTATTTGCCTTTTCCGCTTCTTCCTTTGCAAGTTCAAGTGCTTCTGTAAGCTTAGCCTTTTCAAGGCTTCCATTTATAATCGTGAAAATGCTACCACAAACTGAAACAAATGCCACATATGTAAGACATCTTGGAACCACAAAGAATAACAACAAATTCCAGAATGGATTTTCATTAATTGTAGTCAAATTAAATTGTCCCTCTGATACATATTCAACCAATCTTGTTGTAGTTAACAATGCCATATTTGCATCGCAAAGTCCCCAATAATAGCCTCCATACACAATAACAAAGGTACTGATAACTGTAAGTGCATAAACGTATCTTAACACCTTTTTCGAAGAATAAAGTGTTGCATACAAGAAAGGTAAAACCGAAAGTAAAACCACATGATAAGTAATAGTTACACCTATTACCGTAATAATCAATACCGCACCAAATAATATTACAAACTTTGTTTTTTCATTTGAAAATGACATTGCTTTAGCTATTAAAAATAATAATATATATATAACTGCAGCAGTCCAAAAGCCAATATGCATAAGAGTATTATTTATAATAAATATGCCCAAAATATTAAGTACATATATAATGAAATACAACGTCATAGTAATCGTAAAGCACTTCATCACATAGGTGTTAGCCACATATTCATGGTCCTTTATATATACAGATATATCATCATTCTTTTCAGTTATATTTTTCATATCTCCACATCCTTTTTATGAATTATAACTATATCTAAAATATTATAGCATATTTTTCTGAAAATTTAAAGTGAAAACAAAAAAATCTATACACTCTCTTGAATGTATAGATTTTATAATCATTATTATCTTGCAAGCCAACCGCCATCTACTGCGACTGTATAACCATTCATATATGCTGAGGCTTCAGAAGCAAGGAATATAGCTGCTCCATACATATCCTCTGGTGTTCCCCAACGACCTGCCGGTATCCTTTCAAGAATACCTTCATTACGGTCCTGATCGTTCCTTAACTGAGTTGTATTATTGGTAGCCATATAGCCTGGTGCAATTGCATTAACATTGATACCAAACTGTGCCCATTCATTAGCTAATGCTTTTGTTATTCCCATAACAGCACTTTTACTTGCTGTGTATGCTGGCACACGGATACCTCCCTGAAAACCAAGCATTGATGCTATATTAATGATTTTTCCACCTTTTTTATCTTCAATCCATTGCTTTGCAACAGCTTGCGAAAGGAAAAACACCATTTTTTCATTAAGATCAACTACTAAATCCCATTCAGCTTCGCTGACATTTATTGCATCCTCTCTTTTGATAACACCAGCGTTATTAACCAAAATGTCAATTCTATCAACACTCTTATGAACTTCATTCATAATTATATCGATTGCCGAAAGGTCAGATAAATCAGCTATTACTTCTGTAAACTTACCATCTACCTCATTAACCTTTTCTAAAGTTTCTGCGCAGCTTCTTCTTGCAACGCCAAATACATGAGCTCCAGCTGCTGCCAAAGCAACACTTATGCCTTGTCCAAGACCGGTATTAGCTCCTGTTACAACTGCCACTTTACCTTCAAGCGAAAACAAATTCATTATCTTATTCATATCATTCTTCCTCTGGCTTATCTCTTAATATCAAAATTCTTATTCATTATGTTTAATATTGTCTGCTCATCATCCGTAATGTTAGCATCACCATGAATTGTGTGCTTAAGTACACTACTTGCAACGGCAAAGTTAAGAATATCCATTGGCTTATAATCATGTGTAATTGCATAGATAAGACCTGATGCAAACGCATCACCGCCACCTACTCTATCCAAAATATTAAATGTAAATAACTTACTTTCAAATGTATGACCTTCATACCACATATAAGCCTTTAAGCTATTCTCGCTACCACTGTGAGCATAACGAACGTGTCTTGCAATACACTTAATGTTAGGATATCTTTCAACAAATGCTCTAAAGATTTCATCCTGTTCTTCATAAGTTGGTTGCATTGGAACGCCATCTTTTAAATCACCCTTGCTGTGGTCATTTTCATCTCTCCATAAATGGTATGGTTCAATACCAAGAAGCACGTCCACATATGGAAGGCATTTTGTACAGAAATCCCTTGCCTTCTCCCATGTCCAAAGTGTACTTCTAAAATTACCATCAAAGCTTACTGTAAGTCCCTTTTCCTTAGCCTTTATAAGACAATCCATAATAAGCTTCTCACAGTTTTCACCTAAAGCTGGCGTGATACCACTTAAATGTATCCAATCAAAATGCTCTAAAAGTGCATCTAAATCATAATTACTAAAATCATACTCTGTAATTGCACTGTGCTTTCTGTCGTATGTTACCTTACTTGCACGAATACCATAACCAGTTTCAAGATAGTATGTTCCAAGTCTGTGTGTTGGGGTCTCTTCTGGTGTACTAAGAATAACCGGTGTACAGTGTACATCGTTACTTCTAAGCATACGAATAGCACTCTTACCAAGACTGTTATTAGGTACTACCGAGAAAAACGAAGCATCCATACCTAAGTTAGCTAAAGCAAGCGCAATGTTAGCCTCACTACCACCATAGTTAGCTTCAAAATTATTAGTAATACGAATCTTTTCATAATTTGGAGGTGTAAGACGAAGCATAATCTCGCCTACTGCTAAAAATCTTACATCTGCATTCTCATCCAACAATGGATTTCTATGTTTCATAATAGTAATCTCCTTACATATACATTTAATTGTATAATTATAACAAATTCCTTAATCCTCGTCAATCATCTACTTTTAGACTTCTTAACACATCCACAATAATTCCATGGTCCGTTGTATGAGGAAATCCCGATACGGTTATTGTGCCTATTACAGTCGGGCAATTTCTTAATCTTATCGGAAATGCGCCACCTACCTGAGCATACTCAGAAGGGTCTAAATTCCATTTTTCAGCAATTGTCATCCTCATATCCTTTAGCATATAGTGCGCCCACAAGGAGCTGTGTCCTGTATACATAGCGGTATTTTTCTTACGTTCAATCATAACATCATTGCTTGCCGCGTTACCATCACTTGAATAGTGAAATAATCTTCTACCTGCTATACTAATATCTAAGCAAATCTTATTATTACGTTTTTTAGCCTCATCTATAAGTGCCATACCAATTTTTAGTGCATCCTCTGAATCAAAATGTTCAAACTGCAATTCCTTTTCTAAATCCTCTAATTCCTTTATAACTGCTTTTATATCTTCCATCTTGTACCTCCTGTTCTATAGAATAACAAAGCGGACAAGTCCACTCTTAATTCGCAAAAAGAGTATTTTCCAAAGTAGCCTCTAAAAAATACTCTTTTACAATTCTCAATTAAATATCTAATAAATCACTATATTCCTTAAGTGCTCCGTCAGTTTCGTGTGCTAAAACCTTCTTTGCAAGAACCTTACCTAACTGTACGCCTTCTTGATCAAAGCTATTAACATTCCATGTAAAGCCTTGGAACATAATCTTATTTTCAAAATGTGAAAGAAGTGCGCCTAAAGCCTGTGGTGTTAACTGTTCACCAACTATAATACTTGATGGACGTCCGCCTTCAAACTGCTTATTGCGATCAGCATCATCTTTACCACACGCAAACGCAACTATCTGAGCTACAACATTTGCACAAAGCTTTTGTTGGCTTGTACTATCCTGAATTACAACATCTCTTTCCATCTGGCTCTTCTTAAATCCCACAAATTGAAGTGGCACTATATCAGTTCCCTGATGTAATAACTGATAGAATGAATGCTGTCCATTAGTTCCAGGTTCACCAAAAATTACAGGACCTGTTGCATAATCAACCGGTTCACCAAATCTGTTTACAGACTTACCATTTGATTCCATATCCAACTGCTGTAAATGTGCAGGGAATCTGCTCAAAGCCTGTGAATAAGGCAATACTGCTGTATTCTGATATCCTAAAACATTTCTTTCATATACACCAATCAAAGCATCAAGCATTGCAGGATTAGCTAACAAATCTTCATTCTTAGCAGTTTCGTCTGCCTTAGCAGCTCCCTCTAAAAATGCAGCAAATACCTCTGGTCCAAATGCAAGAGACAACACTGCACCACCAACTGCTGAGGTTGATGAGAAACGTCCTCCAATATAATCATCCATAAAAAATGCCGCTAAATAATCATCGCTCTTTGCAAGTGGTGATGTTTCACTTGTTACCGCAACCATATGTTTAGATGGTTCTAAGCCTGCATTTTTCAATGCATCCTTAACAAAGGATTCATTGGTCAATGTCTCAAGCGTTGTTCCTGATTTTGAAACAAGTACAAAAAGCGAATGTTCAACATCAATACCATTTAAAACTGCCGCCGCATCGTCAGGGTCAACATTGCTAATAAACTTAGCCTCCATCTTAAATGTATTATTAACCTTTGCCCAATTCTCAAGTGCCATATACATAGCTCTTGGTCCTAAATCACTGCCACCTATACCAATTTGAACAACCGTTGTAAATTTATCGCCCGCAGCGTTAGTAATCTCTCCACTATGTACCTTATTTGCAAATGCAGTAATCTTATCCTGCTGTTCTACATAAAATGTGCGCTTATCCACTCCGTCAGCATTTACCGCATTACCCAACTGTCCTCTTGTAAGTTGGTGAAGTACAAGTCTTTTTTCACCTGTATTAATAACTGCACCATTGTATAATTCTTCATATTTTTCGAGTAGCTGCGCTTCCTTAGCGAGCTTAGAAAGAGCCTCTAAAACTGCATCATCTACCTGTTTTGCCGCATAATTAAACTTTAAGCCGCCTGCCATACAAACGTTGTACTGTTTAACTCTTTTAGCTCCATTCTCGCCTGACATAGCTTCCTTTAAATCAACCTTTTTGACATTCTTAAGCTCTTCATAAGCTGTAAGTTTATCTAAATTGTTCCACAAAATCATCCTTAGTGCCTCCTTATTTCAGTTATAATGATATTATACTATTAAATCTCAAACTATTCAAGACACGGTCTCTTCTTTTCCTTTAAATCTCTCTTACAGCATTCATCTCTCTATTTTTCACATATCCCATTCCTAATGCAATAAAAAGAAATGGTGCTGTATAATACATTGTATTTCCCACAAGCGCTGATGCTAAATATGTAAATGCCACACAAAGTCCGGCGTAATTCATATCTGTTAGTTGTTTTTTCTTTTTTAATCCACGTAAAAATACCATAAATACTGCCACAATATAAACAATAGCCGCAGGAATTCCAAAGCTTACTGCATAATTCAAATATTCACAATGGCACCTATCATTCCCTGCTTCTTTCATAAGTCTGCGCCCAGTAACATCTGAACCATGTCCCGTTAGTGGTCTTTCCATTGTGTACTCAAATGCATGTTTCCAAAGTGCTATTCTTGCAGTACCTGTAGTTGCCTTTTCCGCATTTTCCTCGTTCAGTAAAGCACTTGTATCATGGCTTTGCTGTACAAAATTTGCTTCAATGCGCATCTTAAGCTTATCGCTTGCAAAATATGTTCCCAAGTAGCTTACCAACACCGCCACAACTAACACAAGAGTTATTGGTTGAAATTTACTTTTTCCAATAGAACAAACAATAATCGCAAATATAACACCTACGAAAAGTGCTAACTGACAGCCCCAAGTGTCATTCATAATCAATACTACTGTCATAAACATAAAGCCACACAGATAAGCTATTTTAAGAAATACCTTCTTTGCATTTACAAACATCATTCCAAAGAACATAATTGACATAAGTAAATAATATCCCAAATGGTTAAACTGCGAAAAAACCATATTATCTGCCATAGCATAATTATACTTTTGGTCAAAAAATGCATAATCCACAAAAATTACAATGCCCACAAACAATGATGTCACAAGAAAAGCATTAATTATAATGCTCTTTTTATTTTCCGTAAGCAAAAATGCTGCAAGCAAAAAATACACGATATAGCTTAAAAAAACTATAAGACCCTCTCCACGGTAGTAATCCCCTATAACCGCTATTTGAGGTGCTCCATTTAATAATGTCGTGACAATCATCAAAATACCAAACATTAAAAATGCAACTACTGCCACATTTTTCTTAAGAAATTCCTTTACCGTAAACAGCCTGCCATCTGTCTTTAGCTTAAATATATACAAAAACATTATTATAACACCAATTTTCAATACTGCCTCATTACATTGGTGCATATACCAAAACTCCGTTTTACTTTCGTGTAAAAACACTTTTGCAAATGGATTTATCGTAAATAACAGCAATAATATTAGTGCTATGCTCTCTAAAATATCATACCTAATACATTCAAGAATTACTTCGTAACACTTTTTTTCTTTCATTGTATACTCTCCATTTTTCTTATATTGTCCAAATAAATATATCAAGGACTTTTCCCTATATTGGAAAAAGTCCTTCTCTCTTACTTATCTAAACTTTTTAAAGTTGGGAATAATAACACATCTCTTATCGCTGGAGAATTTGTCATCATCATAACCATACGGTCAATACCAAATCCAATTCCTCCTGTAGGTGGCATACCTACGCAAAGTGCATTTAAGAAATCTTCATCTGTTGTGTTAGCTTCATCATCACCTGCTGCAAGTGCTGCTTCTTGAGCCTTGAAACGTTCTCTTTGATCAATTGGGTCATTAAGCTCTGAGTAAGCATTTGCCATTTCCCAACCATTCATAAAGAACTCGAAACGTTCTACATACTCTGGATTTTCTGGTTTCTTCTTTGTTAAAGGTGAAATCTCGATTGGATGATCCATTACAAATGTTGGCT
Source organism: Lachnospira sp. (assembly GCA_015057605.1). Taxonomy (GTDB): domain Bacteria; phylum Bacillota; class Clostridia; order Lachnospirales; family Lachnospiraceae; genus SIG291. The sequence continues at coordinate 13,000 of SVDX01000014.1, forward strand.
GGATAAGGTTGTCTTCAACAAATTCTTCAAAGAATAAGTTAAGGATATCACCTTTCTTATGTCTTTCTTCGTAATGAACATTCTTTTCTTTAGCAATAGCTCTCGCTTCCTCAAGAGTGTGTATCTCATTGAAGTCAACGCCAGCATATTTCTTAACGGCATCAATCATTGTAATTCTTTCAAATGGTTTTGAAAGGTCCATAGTATGCTCGCCATATGTTAACATCTCTGAACCTGTAACTTCCTTTGCTACATAACGGTAGAGATTTTCTGTTAAATCCATCATACCATGATAATCTGTATATGCCTGATACAATTCCATAAGTGTAAATTCTGGATTATGTCTTGTATCAAGACCCTCGTTACGGAATACACGACCGATTTCGTATACTCTTTCTAATCCGCCTACAATAAGTCTCTTTAGATATAATTCAAGCGAAATACGAAGCTTTAAGTCCTCATCAAGAGCATTGAAGTGTGTTTCAAATGGTCTGGCTGCTGCGCCACCTGCATTTGATACAAGCATTGGTGTCTCAACTTCCATAAATCCTTGTCCATCAAGGAAGCGACGGATACTTGAAAGTATCTTTGAACGCTTAACAAATGTATCCTTTACCTCTGCATTCATAATAAGGTCAACATATCTTTGACGATATCTTGTATCCGTATCTGTGATACCATGGAACTTTTCAGGAAGAATCTGTAAGCTCTTTGAAAGAAGTGTTACACTGCTTGCATGCACTGAAATCTCGCCTGTTTTTGTTCTAAATGCTATACCTTTGATACCTAAAATATCACCAGCATCATATTTTTTAAACTCAGCATATGACTCTTCGCCGATGTCATCACGTGCAACATAAGCTTGAATATTGCCCTTTAAATCCTGTACATTACAGAATGAAGCCTTACCCATAACACGCTTTGTCATCATACGACCTGCGATAGATACTTCTTTTCCTTCTAATTCTTCAAAATTGTCCTTAATATCCATTGAATGATGTGTTACATCATATTTTGTTATAACAAATGGGTCCTTACCCTTTTCCTGTAAATCTGCAAGCTTGTTCATACGAACTTTGATAAGCTCGTTAACATCTTGTTCCTGTACCTTATTCTGTTCAGCCAAGGTAATTTCACTCCTATCTTAGTTTGATTTCTCGATTGCTAATACTTTATACTGCATAATTCCGGCAGGTGTTTCAACCTTAACCTTATTGCCTACCTTCTTACCAATTAATGCAGCACCTACAGCTGATTCATTAGAAATCATATTGCGTAAGCTATTAGCCTCTGTAGAACCTACAATCTTGTATTCAACCTCTTCGTCAAATTCATAATCCATAAGTCTAACTGTACAACCTACGTTAATCTTACCTAAATCAACTTCGTCTTCATCAATTACTTCTGCATTCTTTAATATTTTTTCAATCTCTTCGATTCTTGCTTCAATATCTCTTTGTTCATCTTTAGCTGCATCATATTCTGCATTTTCAGATAAGTCGCCTTGTTCTCTTGCTTCTCTGATTTTATCTGCAACTTCTTTTCTTCTTACAACCTTTAAGTTTTGAAGCTCATCCTCCAATTTTTTAAGCCCTTCATATGTTAATATGTTTTTCTTTTCTGCCATTTTTCTTACACCTTCCTTAAGTTATATAAGTACTCAAATATCCACAACATTATACTTGAATACTTGAATATTGTCAATGATTAGAGTTTGAATTTATTTACCTCATCATTTAACTGCTTTGAAATCTCCATATTTGATGAAGCCTGAGCATCTACATCAGAGATAACTTCTGTTAAATCTACTGATTCTTCAGCAACGCTTACTACGCCCTTTGCACTTTCTTCAACCGCTATATTAACCGCTGAAATTGCTTCGTTGATTCTATCCATATTTTCTCTAAGCAGTACACTTTGTTCTTCGAAATCTCTCATCATAATACTCATCTTATCAACATCTTGCTGATAGCTTGTACTTGTATCTAAAAGCTTTTCGTATCCCTTTGCCGAATAGTTTTCCATAAACTCAAGCATTTTTTCTGCTTCTGTTGCAAGGCCTGTTACTGCATTTATAACGCCCTTACTTACTCTTTGAATCTGTTCTGCAGCCTGTGCTGAATCTGTTGCAAGCTTACCAATCTGATCAGCAACAACCGCAAAGCCTCTACCAGCCTCACCAGCTCTTGCTGCTTCTATACTTGCGTTAAGTGCAAGCAAATTAGTCTGACTTGAAATGTTAAGAATATCTGTTGTTAATACTGTAATCTGCTGAGCAGCTTTTGATTTTTCAATCTGCTCATTCATTGATGCTGCAACTTCTGCTGCCTTTTCCTTAGCTGTCTGCTGTTCAGTTATTGCATTATCATAGATTTCACCAGCCTTAGCCTTGATAACATCTGATTCTGAGCACCCAGCAACTGACTGTTCTGCAATACTCTTAATTGCAATAAATGCATCATTTACCGCTTCAGATACTGTAGTAATAGAGGCTTGTGTTTCCTGCATTGCTGCACTCATTTCTTCCATTGTAGCTGACACATCTGTAACGGTATCTGTTGCTCCATTTAATCTGTTAGCAACCTCTTTTGATGATGTCTCTAACTGTTTAGAATTAGAAGCTATGTTAAGCATTATGCCTCTTATATACTCGAGCATCTCATTAACATTATTAGCAATTAATTCTAATTCATCACCACTATTTACATCAAGCTTTTGTGTAAGGTCACCCTCGTTATTAACAAGGTCGTAAAGCTTGTAATTAACCTTTTTAATACCCTTCATAATCTTTGCAATTATAAGGTTAAGTACTATTATAGCAACGACTAAACAGATAACTCCTGTTATAGCTACATTTTTCTTGCTGTCTGAAATTCTTTTTGTTATACCTGAAGCATCGTAATCAGAACCAACTACTGCAACCACCTGACCCCATTGGTCTACAATAGGTTTATACGCTGTAATTAATTCACCGTCTTCTGTCTTTTCTATTTCATCCTGAACAAAATCTTTTGCATTGAATACATCCTTAAGTTCTTCATAAGAATCTTCAAATTCATCGCCAAACTGCTTTTGTTCTGATGATTCATCTGTATCTATACAGTAATATACCTTATCTCCATCAGTATATAAAAGATATAGATATTTAATACCACATTTTTTTCTTAATCCTCTCATTTGAATTAATATTTCACTGTATTCTTCGCTTTCAGCTCCGCCCTTTACCAATTCAACAACTGCATCTCTTGAAATATCTGCTACTACCATATCAGCTGATAATTCCGCCTGTGCTATTCCATCTTCAATAAATGCTTTTTCCGTTTTGCTTGTAAACATAATCGACATAGCCAAACACATTACGGCAACTAAAATAACTATTGGAATTAATATCTGGTATCGAATACTTATAATCCTTACTTTTTGTTTCATAATTTCAGCTCCTTTACTTTATCAATTAGTTCATTCAGATCTTCGATGTGATTTATCGTATTTCTGAGTGCTGCGGAATTCGGGTAACCAAATGTATACCATGCGATATGTTTTCGCATCTCCCGAACCGTTGTGTACTGTCCCTTTAGCTCAAGCATCAGTTCTATATGTCTTAGAATCGTTGCTTTTACTTCTTCAATCCCTGGTTTTTCTTTCATCTCCCCCGTTTTTAAATAATGATTAATTCTATCAAATATAAACGGATTTCCCTTTGCAGCACGGCCTATCATAACGCCATCGCATTTAGTCTGTTCCATCATATTTATCGCATCCTGTGGAGTTGCAATATCTCCATTACCTATTACAGGTATTGATACTCTTTCTTTTACTTTACGAATTATATCCCAATCAGCCTTACCCTGATAGAATTGTTCTCTGGTTCTTCCATGAACTGTGACCATAGCTCCACCTGATTCTTCAATTACATGTGCTATTTCCGGTGCATTTACTGATGTTTCATCAAAGCCTTTTCTGATTTTAACCGTAACAGGCTTATCAACCGCCTTTGCCATAGCTTCAACTATTTTTCCGACTAATATCGGGTCTTTCATAAGTGCAGAACCTTCATTGTTGTTAACAACCTTTGGCACCGGGCATCCCATGTTGATATCAAACATATCAAATGGTCTTTCCTCAAGCCTTTTTGCAATCTCTGCCATTATCTGTGGTTCTGAACCAAATAGCTGCAATGCTATTGGATGTTCATTTTCATTCGTTTCAAGTAATACATTTGTATTTTTATTGTTATACAAAACTGCCTTAGCACTTACCATTTCTGTAACCATAAGCCCACAGCCTTGTTCTTTACACAAAATTCTAAATGGCAAATCGGTCACTCCGGCCATCGGCGCCAAGCAAATATTGTTTGTAATATTCAGTTTACCAATCTGCATCTTTTTCTCCGTGTTATTTTACATTTTTCTTATAAATAATATTTAAACCCTTCAATGTAAGATAAGCATCGTATGCATCTATAACATCCGTGGATTCTGATATAAGCTTGCCTAAACCACCTGTAGCCACGACCTTTATATCATTAATGCCCAACTCACTTTTTATTGTCTTTATAATATATTCTGTTTGTCCAATTTGTCCATATACAAGTCCTGCCTGCATACTCTCAATTGTATTTTTAGCAAGTATTGTTTCCGGCTTTTTTATTTCTATTTCCGGAAGCTTTGCTGTATTTTGCCACAAAGTTTTTGCACTTGATATTATTCCAGGAGCAGTAACACCTACACTAAATGTACCATCTGCTAAAATAACATCATAGGTCGTTGCCGTACCATAATCTACCACAATAACAGGGCCGCCATACAGCTGATACGCTGCTACTGCATCTGCAATTCTATCAGCGCCCATTTCTTTAGGATTTTCATTTGCTAAACGTATTCCTGTTTTTATTCCTGGTCCTACAACCATTGGAGTAATATTAAAATATTTAACTATTGCATTACTAAATGAGTACATAATCTGTGGAACTACTGATGCGACGATAACTGCCTGTATATCTGTTAAAGCAACACCTCTTCTTTCAATTATGTTGCATATCATTACACCATATTCGTCTGAGGTCATACTATTTTCTGTAGTTAGTCTGAATGTCGATATAATCTCATCATCCTTTAATATCCCACACACTATATTAGTGTTGCCAATATCAACCGCAAGTACCATTTAATCTCCTCACAATCCTGTAATAGTTTTCAAGTGACTCTAATAATTCTTGTTTTTCATACTGTAATTGTTTTATCTTTAATACACTGCCTATTTCATCATACAAAAGATCCTCTTCATCAGCTTCTGTTTTAAAAAGTAATGTATCTTCTTCAAATTCCATTTTTAAAATCCCGCCAACATCCTCTGTAAATAAAACACACATTATCTTTAATTCATTTTTTATTTCTTCTGGAAGCACTGAAAACATTTCATTTAAGTAGTACTTTCTTTCGTATGAATTTGATACGCATAAAACTATATTTTCCATTTACTTCTCCATTTCTTACCAGAAGGTAATTGCTGCTATAACAAATGCCACAATAAATATAAGCGAAAGTACGCACAGTGTAATCCCAATTGCCTTTTTTTCGGACAAAATATCTCTTATGCCACTAAATATGTTCAAAAGGGCTCCAAACAGAAATACAAATGGCAAAAACTTTATATGCTTATTGATATTGATAACAATAAATATTGCACATGCAAGCACTAACGCCACTAAAATAAGCGATATTATATCAAGACAATATTTAGCTCTTTTATATTTTCTGCTACTGTACATAACTACACTTCCGTTTCTTAATAATTTCCTAATGTTGCAACCATAACAGCCTTGATTGTATGCATTCTGTTTTCCGCTTCATCAAACACATGTGACTGAGCTGATTCAAATACTTCTTCTGTTACTTCTTTTCCTTTTACAGCTGGAAGACAGTGAAGGAAAATCGTTGTATCTTTACCCGTTGAATCCATCATCGCTTTATTAACCTGGTATGGTGATAATAATGCAATTCTTTCTGCTGCCTTATCTTCTTCGCCCATTGAGCACCATACGTCTGTATATATAACATCCGCTCCCTTTACTGCCGAAACTTCATCCGACAATGTTATTGTAGCGCCCGATTCTTTAGCATATCCCTTACATAATTCTACAAGTTCATCTGTTGGCCATAAGCTCTTTGGCGCAATTATTGTAAAGTTAACGCCCATCTTAGCTGAACCAATCATAAGGCTGTTTGCCATATTGTTACGTCCATCTCCAGCATAAACAAAGTTAAGTCCCTTAAGATATCCAAAATGCTCCTTCATTGTAAGGAAGTCTGCCAAAATTTGTGTTGGGTGATATTCATCTGTAAGACCATTCCACACTGGTACTCCACTATATTTTGCAAGCTTTTCAACATTTTCTTGAGAAAATCCACGAAATTCAATTCCATCAAACATTCTTCCAAGTACACGAGCAGTATCTTCGACACTTTCCTTGTAGCCTAACTGAATATCGTCACTACCAAGATATTCAGGATGTCCGCCTTCATCAATACAACCAATTGTAAATGAACAACGTGTTCTTGTTGATGGTTTTTCAAATATAAGTGCAATATTCTTACCCTTTAAGCTTTGTCCTAAAATTCCCTGTTTTTTCTTAGCCTTGAGCTCTGCGGCTAAATCAATAAAATATTCTATTTCCTCAGCAGTAAAGTCTTTTAAAGTCAAAAAACTTCTGCCCTTTAAATTTTCTTTAACCATATGTAAGTCCTCTTTTTCTAATTATATTTAACAGAAAAACTGCAAAACTATTCATTTTGCAGTCATCTATATATTATTCTTCGCTTGCTACCTCTTTAACAGATTTTACTAATCCTGCAATTCCTTGAATATCTGATGGAATAATAATCTTAGTAGCCTTTCCATCTGCTGCTGCAGCAAATGCTTCTAAGCTCTTTAATTGAATAACTGCATCCGATGGTGCTGCCTCTTTAATAAATCTGATACCATCTGCATGAGCCTTTTGTACTGCAAGTATAGCTTCTGCCTGACCTTCAGCTTCTCTGATTGTTGCTTCCTTCTTAGCTTCAGCTCTAAGAATTGCTGATTGCTTTTCAGCTTCTGCATCAAGAATTGCTGATTCTTTCTTACCTTCTGCAACAAGAATTGTTGATGTCTTCTGACCTTCAGCGATAAGAATAGCCTCTCTTCTTTCTCTTTCTGCCTTCATCTGCTTTTCCATCGCATCCTGAATAGCTGCTGGCGGAATGATATTCTTAAGCTCAACTCTGTTAACCTTGATCCCCCAAGGGTCTGTTGCAACATCTAATGAAACTCTCATCTTTGTATTAATGATTTCACGTGATGTTAATGTTTCATCAAGTTCCAAATCACCGATGATATTTCTTAATGTTGTTGCTGTAAGATTTTCAATGGCCATAATTGGATTTTCAACACCGTATGCATATAACTTAGGATCTGTTATCTGGAAGAATACTACTGTATCGATTCTCATAGTAACGTTATCCTTTGTAATAACTGGCTGTGGTGCAAAATCTACTACCTGTTCCTTTAATGTTACTCTTCTTGCAATTCTATCAATGATAGGCCATTTCCAGTGAAGACCTACTGACCATGTTGTTTTGTAAGCACCGATTCTTTCTACAACCATCGCCTGTGCCTGCTTTACTACTACGATACAACTTGCAAATACAGCTAAAACTATAACTGCTATAACTACCAATGCAAAAATTTTAATTCCTTCCATACTTCTTATCCTTCTTTCTTATTTTACTATAAGCTTTGCGCCCTCTATTCGTTCAACGATAACCATTGTGTTTGCTGCTATAATCTCATTAGATGAGCTTCTTGCCATCCACTCCTGACCTTCAATCATAGCGCGTCCCTTAGCCTCGTTGTTATCGATTTCTTCGATTACCTTTGCTTCTTTACCTATAAGACTGTCTATATTAGTCTTAACAACATTCTTTTTCTGATATTTTGTTACTAAAGGTCTTGTAAATATCAGCAACACTATTGATACTGCAAAAAATACCAAAGCCTGCAACCACATTGGTCCGCCTAACAATGCTACTACAAATGAAATCAACGAACCTGCAGCAAACCATATTGTTGTAAGACCCATCGTCATAAATTCAACAATTAACATTACCGCAAATACAGCTAACCAAAATATAATATCCATAGTATCACTCCTTATCTATTGTAGAACCAATGATTACCAATAACATGTATATCCTTACCATAGCTTGTCAGATTATGCTTAGCCGCCGCTGATGATGACATAAAGTATAATCTGTTGCCAATGTTGTTAATTCCTAAAAGTGCTTCTATAGCAGCTCTCATACATTCCTCCGGATGCACTAATGAAGCATAATTATACGCTCCTGCTGACATCGGCACATTATAAAAATTACTGCTAAAATACCATGATGGTCCTCCGTATCCGTCTGAAACTCCTGAAAATTGGTTTCTTTGGTATACAACTGTCTTTATCGACGAAGGGAACTGTGCGTGCTTAACTCTGTTAAGTACTACATTAGCTACTGCTAATTTACCTTCGTATGGCTCCCAACCTGATTCATATTTTATAATACATGCTAACAGCCATATCTCATCATACGAATAATTACTCAAGGTATTACCCTGTCCGTATTTTGCAATAGCAGCTTTAACAGCTGTCTCACGCATCACTTTTCTTTGTCTTTCTAATTCAGCAGCTATTCTTACTGCCTCAGCATCCAAATATGCCTGATATTCATCCGCTGTCATCGCACTTTTCAGAACATACTTAATGTCAACTTCTTCTGTTAGTACATATCCATATCCTGCATCCGTCTGTACTAAAGTCCATTCCTTATACTCTGAAATGTACTTAAGCGTACTGCTTGCTGTTACTGTTGTAAGTATTGATGAGCCCTCATAAGCCACCTTCCTTACCTGCAATTCCTGTGCTTTTGGAGTAAGCTCCTTAGAGCCATACTTCTTTGCCATTACTTCGGCTTCTTTACCAAACAATACACTCTCATTCTTTATATAGCCTTCAACATTACCAGACTGTATCTTTGTATATTCGTCATATACCTCTACTATCGTAGCTATGCTTTTTGGAAGCATAAGTCCTACTTTATTGGCATCTGTATTATCCTCATTCATATCTGGATATACAGGAACATATGGACTAAGATATGACACTACCTTATCCTGATAATATTCTTCTACAAGCTCATCTTCGCTCACTTCAAAGGATTCACCTAAAACCTCATTGTCGTTAAGCTCAATTGTAATCTCTGTAATCTCATCAGACTGTGTAGTCTGCTCATTCTGTGATTTTAAAGATTGATTATCCTTAGACTCCGATGTTTTCTTGCATGCGCTAATGCCTATAGCCAAGCACAACACAAGAATTAATGCTGTAAGTCTTCTTACTCTAAAGTTCATACCTTCCTCCTAAATTAAGAGTTGCTATTAAACTATAAGTTACCCGACAATTCTATCAAATATGTATTTTTTTGTCAAGTTTGCTACGACTGTCGTTGCTTTGCACCTTCATACATAAGTATAGCTGCTGCAATAGCTGCATTAAGCGATTCCACCTCGCCCTTCATCGGTATCTTTATAAGATTGTCGCAAGCCTTTGCCGCCTCTCTGCTAATACCCTTACTCTCATTGCCTATAACAAATGCTGTAGCACTCTTATAGTCGCAATCAGAATAGTATTTTTCACCTGATAAATGTGCTGCATATGTTGAAACGCCCATTTTTTGTAATTCTTTTATTGTAGCCACTATATCTTCTGACACATATACGGGAACTCTGTAAACAGAGCCCATTGTAGAACGTATTGTTTTAGGATTATATATATCAACAGTATTCTTCGAAAGAATTATTCCATCAATTCCCGCACCTTCTGCTGTTCTAACAATTGTTCCTAAGTTTCCAGGGTCCTGTAAATCCTCTGCTACAATAATATATGGTGACTTACATTTTGCTATATCGCTAATATTTCTCTTTTGCATCTTCACAAGAACAAGAACACCTTGTGGTGTCTTAGTATCTGACATCTGCTCAAAGACTCTGTCTGTAACAGTTTCATACTCGACATTCTCAAATAATTCCTTATGGCTGTCAAGAAATGTTTCCGTCACATACACCTTTTCAATCAGATGTTTTGGCGTCTCCATAAACATTTTTATGCCTTCTACAACAAATATATTCTCTTGCTCACGAAACTTTGATTTCTTTTGCAAATTCATAACATATTTAACTTTTGCATTACTAACACTGTTTATCATAGTAACCTCTATTTTTGTATTTTATCGATATTTGCATTATATCCTACAATTATCATAGTTGCATCTTCCTGCATCGGCTCATCTGGATTGAGATTAACATTAACCTCATCACCGTTTTTAATGGCAATTACATTTATTCCCAACTTTGTTCTAACATCAATTTCCTTTAACGTCTTACCAACCCAGTCCTGTGGTATCCTCATTTCAACCATACTAAAGCTCTTTGCAAGCTCTATTATATCAACAAAATTACCAGAAATAAGGTTTTTGGCAGTTCGTGAGCCCATAGATTTTTCAGGAAATACTATCTCATCTGCTCCTATTTTCTTTAAAACTGTAGCGTGGATATCATTATGAGCTTTTGCCACTACATAAGGTACTCCTTCTTCTTTTGCCATAATGGTTGCCATAACACTTGCCTCTATACTGTTAGTAATAGCTACAATCGCTACATCAACATTTGAAAGACCCAATGTTTTAAATACTTCTGCATCAGTAAGATCCGCCTTTACGGCATACGTTACCGTATCTGAAATTTCCTGAATTTTATCAGCATTTTTATCCGCTACAATCACTTCGCAACCTGACTGAGCAAGCGTTTTTGCCACACTCATTCCATAGTTACCAAGTCCAAACACAGCAAATTCTTTTCTTTTCATACTAACCTCCACATTAACAAACTATTATCTTTTTCTCAGGCAATTCTCTAACCGAATTAAGATTATTTTTCTTGATTAAAAACGCAAACGCTAAAGTAATAGCGCCTATTCTTCCAAGATACATAATTACAATAATTATCAGCTTACCAATAATTGTAAGCGATGCAGTAATCCCTCTAGTAAGTCCTACTGTAGCTATTGCCGAAACAACTTCAAAAGTTATATCTATAATATCAGCATCTTCTGTTATAGAAAGCCCTATAATTCCTCCAATAACGATAAATAAAGCAAATACAATTACCGCAAGGCCCGAACGAATATTTTCCGAAGAAATTCTTCTTTTAAACACTTCCGTTTCCTGATTACCTTTCGCAACACTAAATACTGTTAATATCACCATGGCCACAGTGGTTGTCTTTACACCACCCGCAGTTCCTGTAGGCGAACCGCCTATAAACATAAGCAAAATGGAAATAATCGTTGATGCCGCTCTGAAATTCTGTTGAGGTATTGTCAAAAATCCTGCCGTTCTTGTAGTTACAGACTGAAATGTCGACGCCTGTATCTTTTCAAACAGATTCATATTGCCGATTGTTTGTGGATTATTATATTCAAACGCCAAAAACAAAACTGTTCCTGAAAACAAAAGCACAAATGTAACCCATATGGCTAATTTGGAATGTAGGGTAAGTCTCGAAAAAATGCGTCTTAACTTACCGCCTTCGCTTTTTATACTTTTATATGTATCAATTACATCAAACCACACAACAAATCCTATGCCGCCTAAAATAATAAGCACCATAGTAACTCCATTTATAATTGGATCTGTTGCATATGCCTCAAGACTTGTTTCACCAACAATATCCATTCCCGCATTACAAAATGCCGATACTGAATTGAATACTGCCGCGAAAACGCCTTTCTTAAAGCCAAATCTCGGTACATATCTTATTGCATAAAATATAGCACCTATACCTTCAACAATAAATGTTCCTTTAATAATTCTTTTTATAAAAATTATCATTCCTGAAAGTGTCTGAAGGTTATATGACTCCTGTATAAATATTCTTTCCTTAAGTGATATTCTCTGTCTAAGCAAAAGCATTGTCATAGTTATTACAGTTATAATTCCAAGTCCACCCACTTGTATAAGGCATAATATGACAACCTGTCCAAAAGTACTCCATGCACTTGCCGTTGTTACTGTTGTAAGACCTGTAACACAAACAGAAGTAGTGGATGTAAATAATGCATCCACCAAAGAAATCTCATATCCTTCTGCCCACGAAATCGGCAGCATAAGCAAAACCGTACCAACTAATATAAGTAACAAAAAACCATATATTATTAATTGCGTAGAGTTTAATTTGTCTAAATATCCAAGTTTTTCGTTGTCCTTAACTATATTATTCTGTTCTCTTTTACTAAGCATCTTTTCACCTTTATTTAGCTAACACCATACTTACACTAAATTGATAATCATCAATATCCTTAGTCATAGCTAATGCTTCATCGATATCGTAATCTACGAATTCGCCATTTTTATATGCAACTACTCTGTTACTCTTATCCTGACATAATAAATCAACTGCATATGTTCCCATAACCGAAGCATATACTCTGTCCTTACAGGTTGGGCTACCGCCTCTTTGCATGTAGCCTAAAATAGTTGCTCTTGTCTCAATACCTGTTGCAGCTTCGATTCTTCTTGCCATACTTGTTGAATGACCGATACCCTCTGCATTAATGATAATATGATGTTTTTTGCCTTTTCTTCTGTTAGCAATAATGCTATCAATAAGAGCCTGCTCATCGTTATTATATCTTTCTGGAAGCAACACATCTTCTGCACCATTAGCAATTGCACACCATAACGCTATATAACCTGCATTTCTTCCCATAACCTCGATGATACTGCATCTTTCATGTGATGTAGAGGTATCTCTTACCTTATCAATAGCTTCCATTGCAGTATTTACCGCTGTATCAAAGCCTATTGTATACTCTGTACATGCTATATCAAGGTCTATTGTTCCCGGAACACCGATAGTATTAATTCCATATCTTGCAAGGTCCTGAGCACCTCTAAAGGAACCGTCACCACCAATTACAACAACACCATCAATGCCATGCTTACGGCATACTTCTGCGCCCTTTTTCTGACCTTCTGCTGTCATAAATTCAAGGCATCTTGCAGTCTGTAATATAGTTCCGCCCTTATGAATAGTATCTGCAACGCTTTTTGCGTCCATATCTATTATTTCTTCATTGATAAGACCATTATAGCCTTTCTTAATACCTTTTACCTTTAATCCTCTTGCTAAAGCAGTTCTTACAACTGCTCTTATTGCTGCGTTCATACCTGGGGCATCGCCACCACTGGTAAGTACGCCTATAGTTTTAATTTCATTTGACATATAATTCTCCATTCCAAACATAGTTTGATTATTAACTAAATAATAACCCTTTTTATCCCAAATTACAATATCTTTTTAGTCAAAGCCTTTACATTATCTTTACCAAAAGCAGCTTCAAAACGTGCAAATTTTTCTTCTGTTATAGCAACGTTCTTTGGTGCTTGCTGCTTCATTTGTTTTCCATCCTGTATATATATTATAACTGTATCGTTACCTTCTTCAGTACCCATAATATTGACTATATCAGCTTCATTTGCAAGATATTCTTCTTTGGTATTGAATTTAAGCCATATCTCTCGTGGCACCTTATCAAAGGCAACAACCTTTTCACAGATAATCTTTGCCTTTTCAACTTCATTTATTGATACCCTGCCGCTTATAAACACCTTAGCATCTTCATTTAGGAGATATTTGTTGTTTTCGTAATCTCTTGGGAATACAATTACTTCAACGTTACCCAAAAGGTCTTCTAAGGTAATAAATGCCATATTTGCACCGCTCTTTGTAAGCTTAATAGTTTTACCAACTATCATACCGCCAACTACAACCTTTTGACCATCCTTTACAACACTACTGCCATCCTCTTCATTTATTTCAAAATCCGAAGTAACATTTGTTATATTCTTTCTCCAAAGTTGTTCATAGCTTTGTAACGGATGACCGCTTACATATACGCCAAGAACCTCCTTTTCAAAGGCAAGTAACTCCTCTGGTCCAAATTCACCAACATTTGGAACCTTGATTGCAACCTGTTCCTTTACTTCTTCAAACATATCAAACATACTCATCTGGCCAGTCATAGCGCTCTTTTTCTCACGTGCGACATCATCCATAACAGAAATATACACCGTCATAAGTTGTTTTCTTGTAAGTGAAAAACCATCTAATGCACCCGCCTTAATAAAGCTTTCTATTGTTCGCTTATTAACCTCTTTACCAGATAATCTGTCAACAAAATCTCTCAAATCCTTATATTTGCCATGTTCAAGTCTTTCATTAACTATCGATGCGATTACCGGTCTTCCAAGATTCTTAATAGCCGCAAGCCCATATCTTATTGCATTTTGTGATACAGAAAATGCTCCCTCGCCTTCATTAATATCCGGTGGCAATATATCAATACCCATCTGACGGCAGGCCAAAATATATTCCGAAACCTTCGCAGAATTATCCATAACAGATGTCATTAAAGCCGCCATAAACTCAAGCTTGTGATAGGTCTTTAAATACGCTGTCTGATATGCCACAACCGCATAGCAAGCTGCATGAGATTTGTTAAATGCGTACTTCGCAAAGTCAGTCATTTCATCAAAAATCTTATTGGCAACCTCGGCAGAAATACCATTACTTAAACATCCTGGTACGCCTTCCTCCTCGTTACCATACACGAAATTTTGTCTTTCCTTTTCCATTACGGATGCCTTCTTTTTAGACATCGCTCTACGCACCAAATCACTACGTCCAAGAGTATAGCCTGCAAGGTCACGCACAATTTGCATAACTTGCTCCTGATATACTATACAACCATAGGTTGGCTTTAAAATATGTTCAAGCTGTGGACAATCATAAACAATACTATCCGCATTATTCTTACCCTTTATGTACTTTGGTATAAAGTCCATTGGACCTGGTCTATAAAGTGAAATACCTGCGATAATATCCTCTATATTCTGTGGCTTTAATTCCTTCATGAAATTCTTCATACCTGTGCTTTCAAGCTGGAATATACCATCTGTTTTTCCAGAGCCTATAGTCTCTAATACATTTTTATCGTTATAATCAATTTTATTAATATCAAAATCAGGTGTATGTTTTTTCACCTGTTCAACTGCGCTTTGAATAACCGTAAGAGTTCTAAGTCCTAAAAAGTCCATTTTTAAAAGACCTAATTCTTCTAAGGTCGTCATAGTAAACTGTGTAGTAATCGCACCATCCGATGCTCTTGAAAGCGGCACATATTCATCTACTGATTTCTGACTGATAACAACACCTGCTGCATGCATTGATGTATGGCGTGGTAAACCCTCTAACTTTCTACACATGTCAATTAAATATTTTACTTGTTCATCAGTTTCGTATAAAAGCTTAAAATCTCTATTTTGTTCTAACGCTTTATCTATGGTCATACCAATATCAAATGGTATCATCTTTGCAATCGTATCCGCTGTGCTATATGGCATATCTAATGCTCGTGCCACATCTCTTATAACACCCTTAGCAGCCATTGTACCAAATGTAACTATCTGCACAACTCTATCCTTGCCATATTTTTCAACTACATAGTCAATAACCTCTTGTCTTCTCTCATAGCAAAAATCAATATCTATATCAGGCATAGATACTCTTTCCGGATTAAGAAAGCGTTCAAAAAGCAGATTATATTTTATTGGGTCTATATCCGTTATTTGAAGACAATAAGCTACAATACTTCCTGCTGCCGAACCTCTTCCTGGTCCTACGCTTATATTATGTTCCTTTGCATAATTAATAAAATCCCAAACAATAAGGAAATAGTCAACATATCCCATTGAGCGGATTACTGACAGCTCATGTTCTAATCTTTCTTTAAGCTCATCCGTCACATCGTCATAACGCATTTCTAAGCCTTTATTACAAAGATATTTTAAATATGTCCATGAATCATAACCTTCTGGCACTTCATACTTTGGAAGCTTTGTTACACCAAATTCTATCTCTACCTTACATCTATTGGCAATTTTTTGTGTATTAGCAAGCGCTTCTAAAGCATATGGAAATAAGGCTGCCATCTCATCAGCTGACTTAAGATAATACTGACCGCCTTCATAACGCATTCTGTTTTCATCTGTAACCTTCTTTTGTGTCTGTATACACAAAAGAATATCATGTGCCACAGCGTCCTCTTCAAGCGTATAATGAACATCATTGGTTGCGACAAGTTCAATCCCTGTATCTTTGCTCATCTTTATCAATTGCTGATTAACATACTGTTGCTCAGCAATTCCATGGTCTTGAAGCTCTAAAAAGAAATTATTCTCGCCAAAAATATCTTTGTATCTAAGGGCCGCATTTAGACCTTCCTCATACATACCTTTAGCTAAATATCTTTGAACCTCACCAGCTAAGCAAGCGCTAAGTGCAATGATACCCTTGCTATATTCCTTTAATACCTCTAAATCTACGCGTGGCTTATAATAATAGCCCTCAACAAAGCCCTTTGAAACAATCTTCATAAGATTATCATAGCCTTCATTATTCTCCGCAAGTAAAACCAAGTGATAATATCTGTCATCACTTGCATTAGCTTCCTTATCAAATCTCGAGCCTGGTGCCACATATATCTCACAACCAAGAATAGGATTAATCCCCACTTCTCTTGCTGCACGATAAAAATCAATAACGCCAAACATAACACCATGATCTGTAATGGCAAGACTATCCATACCAAGTTCTTTAGCTCTTGATACTATTTCTTTAATTTTACTCGAACCGTCTAATAAACTATATTCTGTATGTACATGTAAATGTGTAAAATCCATAGTCTGCCTCCAAAAATTAATAAGAGCACAGTTATCAAACCATGCTCTTATATTATAACAAATTTTATTGTTCTTTTCCACTTAAATATTTCTCTATATGTTCAAGTGCCGCTACTTCATCTTCGCCCTGTGCACTTACCTTAACTTCTTCGTCAGCCTTTAATGCTAATGTCATCATTCCCATAATACTTTTTGCATTGATTTTCTTAGTACCAACCTCTATGTAAATTGAGCTTTCATACTGGCTTGCCACTTGTACAAGCACTGCAAGAGGTCTTGCCTCTAATCCTGTTGGAATACCAATTTTAATGTTCTTTGTCATTACTCTTTTTCCTCCCTGCCAGACCTTAACTGATCTGCATATTCACTTATTTTCTTTAGGCGGTGATTAACACCAGACTTTCCTACCGATGGACTAAGGTATGTACCAATCTCCTTAAGACTCGCCTGTGGATACTGCATTCTCACTCTTGCAACCTCCTCAAGATTTTCACTCAAGGAATCCAAGCCAACGGTAGCACTAATATATTTGATATCTTCTATCTGTTTAACTGCTGCCGAAATAGTTTTACCCATATTGGCAGTTTCACAGTTAACCTGTCTGTTAAGGCTGTTACGCATCTCTTTAATAATTCGCACATTCTCAAGCTCCATAAGTGCTACATGTGCTTCCATAACATTTAAGAATTCAACAATCTGCGTTCCTTCCTTGATATACACAATATAATGATTCTTACGCTGAACGACTTTAGAATCTATTTCAAAGAAATTGATTATATTTTGCAATTTCTTGGCATTATCCTCATTAGAACATACCACTTCTAAATGGTATGACTTACTTGGATCGCTTATAGAACCTGCCACTAAAAATGCACCTCTTATAAATGCTCTTTTACAACAAGCCTGCTGTACCACCATATTATAATTCATATCAATTATCTTAATGGCCTTAAGCACCCGCAGCGCATCCGCATTATTCTTTATAATCAAAGAATAGTATGTCGTTCGTCTTGTACTTATGTTGTGTTTTACAACGACCTCAGTACTTATATTAAATGCTTTTCTCAATAATGTAAAGCACTTTCTTGCAAGAACAACATTTTCTGTTACAATTTTTATCTTATATCGGTCATATATATCAATACTTACACTACCGCACATAGAAATAATCGCCGATAATTCTGCAAGCTGACAATGTCTTGCTGTCGGATAATGTTTTGCTATCTCTTCCTTTACATCACTCGAAAACGACATTTTTTCCTCCGTTACCTTTTTCTTAATGCATCCTTTTCAATATCTCTGTGTTCAACCTTAATACCTATGTCGCCTTCACTAAGACTTTTTGCCAAATGATTTGCAATAGTTACAGAACGATGCTTACCACCTGTACATCCAATTGCAATTACCAGTTGATTCTTACCCTCTGCAATATAATTAGGAATTAAGAAGTTAACCAAATCCTTTAGCTTGTCCAAAAATTCAACTGAAATATTATTGGACATAACGAAATCATTAACCTCTTCGTCATTACCAGTCTTTTCTCTTAATTCATCTATATAATATGGATTTGGCAAAAATCTTACATCAAACACAAGATCTGCATCATTTGGTATACCATACTTAAAGCCAAATGAAAGCACTGTTACATAAAGATTACTAAATACTTTGTCATTAACAAATATTTCTTCTATCTTTCTTTTTAATTCTCTACTTAAAAGTCTGCTGGTATTGATAATGTAATCAGCTCTTTTTCGCAAAAATTCGAGTTCTTCTCTTTCCTGCTGTATTCCTATATCAACTCGTCCCGCTCCTGAAAGTGGATGATTTCTACGTGTTTCTTTATATCTTCTTACAAGCACACTATCACTTGCATCAAGGAATAATATTTCAAATGAATAATTTTCCTTTTCCATATTGTTAAGTATTTCATCAAACTCGCCAAGAGACTGCCCGCTTCGTATATCTATACCTAAAGCTATCCTTTCAACGTCTGAATTCTGTGTTGCTAATTCAACAAATTTGGTTATAAGCTTAATAGGCATATTATCAACACAATAATATCCCGCATCTTCAAGCATTTTTAAAGCTGTACTCTTTCCTGCACCCGACATTCCGGTAACAATAACTATTCTCATTAGTTTTCACACCTCGTCAAAAAATTTCCAATAAGCTTAACTTCTGGTTCAAGCTCCACATCAAACTTTTCTTTTACAATTGCCTTTACTTGCTGCATAAGACAATAAATATCACTTGCACTGGCATTATTGCTATTAATAATAAATCCGCCATGCTTAGTTGAAACACTTGCCCCTCCATAGGTATATCCTAAAAGGCCTGCATCTTGAATTAATTTACCTGCAAAATGTCCTTGTGGTCTTTTAAAAGTACTTCCCGCACTCGGATACTCTAACGGTTGCTTTTCTCGTCTAAGTCTGCTAAGTTCTTCCATTCTCTGTGATATTGCTGATGTATCGCCTTTTTGCAATTTAAATGTCGCCTCCAATACAATATAGCCTTTTTCCTCAACTATACTGCTTCTATATCCAAATTGCATTTCATCTACTTGCATCTCTTTTATATTAAGATGTTCATCTAACACCTTTACAGACTGTACAATATCCTTCATCTCACCGCCATAAGCACCAGCATTCATAAATATTGCTCCGCCAACACAGCCTGGTATACCACTTGCAAATTCAAAGCCTGTAAGGCTATGCTTAAGACATTCTTTACCAAGCTTACTTAACATCGCTCCTGCTTTAGCAGTGACAATATCTCCACAAATTTCAATATCCGCATAGTTTTTTGATATATATATCACAAGACCATCAAAGCCTTCATCACTAAACAACATATTGCTTCCATTTCCCATAACAAGATACGGAACATTTTCCTCTTTTGCAAGAAGTATTAAATCCCTAATCTGTTCTTTACTACTTGGTTTAGCAAAATATGCCGCATTGCCTCCGGCGCGAAAGCTTACATACCTTTTCATCGGTTCATTGCACGAGACATCGCCGCCAGTTATATCACTTATTTTATCAAAAAAATTCACTATAATTCCTCACTTTAAACAGTCATTACTAACCTTGCTGCACCATACATTCCTGCTTCACTACCAAGCTTAGCTAATACTATCTTAGTCGTCTTAGCAGGTAAAAATGCTTTATCCTCATAATATTTTTGCAAAATATCTATAAGATAATCGCCCGCTTTTGACATACCACCACCTATAACAAATATCTGCGGATTAATTACGCAAGATATGTTTGCCATAGCCGTCGCTAAATATTCTAATACTTCTTTTACTATACTGCAAGCTAATTTATCATTTTCTTTTGCTTTATCAAATATATCCTTTGCCGACAAATTAGAAATGCCTCGTAAGGCGGACATCACATCACTATTTTCAAGATATTCCTTTGCAAGCTTAACTATGCCTGTAGCAGAAGCTACTTGTTCAAGACAACCTCTATTGCCACAAGTGCAACGCTCCTTCATCCCATAAACTATTGGCATATGACCTATCTCGCCAGCAGCCGCATCTGCGCCTTCTACTATTCTTCCATCTTTAATGATTCCGCCACCAACACCTGTACCAAGTGTTATCATCACCGCATCATTATAATCCTTTGCGCTTCCGCACCATAATTCGCCCAACGCTGCCACATTTGCATCATTTGCCACCTTAACCTTTAAGCCACATTTGTGTGAAAGCTCTGCTGCTACATCAAATGTTCCCCATCCGATATTAACGCAATTAAGGACTACCGCTTCTTTTACAACTGGTCCTGGAACGCCTATTCCAACACCTATTATTTCATCTTTTGAAAGCTTTGTTTCAAGTAACATAGCTTCTATCTGTGTTGCAATATCATCAAGTATAAATTTACCCTGCAATTCTTTTCTTGTCGGTAATTCATTTTTTAAAATACATTTACCATGCTCATCAAACAAGCCAAGCTGTATGGTTGTTCCGCCAAGGTCAATGCCAAAGCAATATTTAGTCATATTCTTACCCATGTAATCTCTCTTGGAATCTTCTGTATAATTCTTTTGCCGCATTGTAGCCCATCTTCTTTTGTCTACAGTTAACCGCAGCTGTTTCTACAATAACAGCAAGGTTTCTACCTGGTCTTACAGGTATTGAGTGACAAATTACTTTGTTACCCAAAAACTCTGTATATTCATCTTCAAGCCCTAATCTATCATAATCTTTATCTCTATTCCACTCTTCAAGCTTAATAACCATATCAATGCCCTGTGTTTCTTTTACACGTTCAACACCGTAAAGTGTTTTAACATCAATTATTCCTATGCCTCTTAATTCGATAAAATATTTTGTTATATCAGGCGAACGTCCAATAAGTGTATCATTACTTACTTTTCTAATTTCAACCACGTCGTCCGAAATAAGTCTGTGGCCTCTCTTTATAAGTTCAAGAGCAGCTTCACTCTTACCGATTCCACTTTCACCCATAATAAGTACGCCTTCACCGTATACGTCAACCAATACACCATGTATTGATATCATCGGTGCCAGTTCTACATTCTGCCATCTGATAATCTCCGCCATTACCGCAGAAGTTGGTTCCTTTGACTGTAAAACAGGAACGGAATACTTAATAGCTATTTCCAAAAACTCAAACTCAGGCTCTAAATCTCTACAAAATACAATACAAGGAATACTGCTTGATAAAAGCTGTCTGTATCTTTCTATTCTTGTATTTTTATCTAAGGATTCAAGATATGCATTCTCCACATAACCTATAATCTGAACTCTCTCATTATCAAAATGATCATAAAAACCAGAAAGTTGTAGGGCAGGTCTGTTAACATCCGCCTGTGTTATATTTATTGTATCAGTATCAATCTGTGGTGTTTTATTGATAAAACCCATCTTTTCAATTAACTTTGTTAAAGGATATCCCATTTATATCATTCCTTTCATCTTCATTAACTTTCATTGTATCACAATATTTTTTTCAATGAAAGAAGTTATAAATATTTTCTGCATTTTTTAGACTAATATTTTCAACCTGCATAAGTTCTTCTATTGATGCCTCTTTAATTGCCGAAATATCTAAGAAATGCTTTACAAGCGCCTTTCTTTTTACAGGTCCTATGCCTTCAATATCATCAAGTACTGATTTTACCTGTGTTTTTGAACGCAACTGCCTGTGGTATTCTATTGCGAATCTGTGCGCTTCGTCCTGAATTCGTGTTATTAGTTTGAAGCCTTCACTACTTCTGTCTATCGGTATCTCTATATTGTTATAATACAGCCCACGTGTTCTATGGTTATCATCTTTTACCATACCACATACTGGTATATTTAATTTAAGCTCTGATAAAACCTGTAGCGCAATGTTTACCTGACCCTTTCCACCATCCATCATAATTAAATCAGGATATTTTGCAAATTTGTCATCAGCATTTTGCGCTCTTTCAAAACGTCGTTTAAGCACCTCATACATACTTGCGTAATCATTTGCGCCCTTAACCCATTTTATCTTGAACTTTCTATAATCATTACGCTTTGGCTTACCATCCTCATATACAACCATAGAGCCAACGCTTTCTACACCACTAATATTCGATATATCAAAGGCTTCCACTCTACTAAGAACTTCTAAATCAAGAAGCTTTGCTATTTCATTTAATGCTCCACTTGTTCTCTCATATTCTCTCTTAATCTTATCCATATCCTGATTAAGCACTATCTGCGCATTCTTGTATGCAAGCTCTACAAATTTTTCCTTTATACCTTTTATCGGTGTTGTTATACTAACCTTTTGTTGCTTTATAGCACTTAACCATTCTTCAATAAGCTTTCCATCCTTTATGCCTTCCTGTAGCATAATTGTTTTTGGTATAAATGGAGTTCCACCATAGTATTGTTTAACAAACTCTGACAAAACCTGTGCCCTGGTTTCATCCGCAACAAGCTTCATATGATAGTGTTCACGTCCTAAGAGTTTACCCCCTCGCACAAAAAATATTTGAACGATGGCAAATTCTTCTCCCATTGCACATGCGATAACATCTCTATCTTCAAAATCTGAATTTGTTATCTTCTGCTTTTGAGATACCTGTTTAACACTCTCTATCAAATCACGGTATGTCATAGCCTCTTCAAATTCCATTTTTTCAGAGGCTGCTGACATTTTTTCCTTAAGCCCCTTTATAATCTCTTTGTGGTTGCCATTAAAAAAATCTAATACCTGTTTAATACGCAACCCATACTCTTCTTTACTTATGTAGCCCTGACAAGGTGCACTACATTGTTTTATGTGATAATTAAGACATGGTCTTTCTTTACCCACATCTCTTGGCAACACTCTATTGCAGGTTCTTATTTTATATAGCTTTTGCAAAAGCTCAATAGTATCCTTAACTGCTCCTGCACTTGTATACGGTCCAAAATATCTATTCTTATCCTTTTTCATGGTACGCGAAAATACAAGCTTAGGATATTCTTCACCGCTTGTAAGCTTTATATACGGATATGCCTTATCATCTTTAAGCATGGTATTATATTTTGGTCTGTGTTCCTTTATTAAATTACACTCCAAAACAAGCGCCTCAAGCTCTGAATCCGTAATAATATATTCAAATCTTTCAATTTGCGAAACCATCTTTTGTATCTTTGGGCTCTTATTTCTGCTACTTTGAAAGTATTGTCGCACTCTATTTTTTAAGACAACTGCCTTACCAATGTAGATAATAACATCATCTGCACCGTGCATTATATAAACTCCCGGCTTATCTGGAAGTTTTTTCAATTCTTCTTCAAAATCAAACATAACAGGCCTCCTTATACTCATTTTTACATACGCAAAACACACTTCGCAATTGCAAAGTGTGTTTTTGATTATTCTTCTACATTTTCTTCAACATTTTCTTCTAATTCTTCTTTAGGCTCTTCTTCAACTACAATGCCCTTTACTTCATTGTATATCTCCATAAACTGCTTGCCTGTAATAGTTTCCTTTTCATACAAGAAATCCGCAATTTTGTGAAGTGTATCGATATTTTCAGAAAGAAGTCTCTTAGCCTCTTCATAACAGCTTGAAAGCAGCTTTTTAATCTCATCATCCACAAGTTTAGCTGTCTCTGGTGAGCAGTCAAGACGTGAATGCGCATCTAAATACTGACTTTCAATTGTAGCAAGACCCATAAAGCCAAATGCATCCGACATACCATATCTTGTTATCATCGACTTTGCAACTGATGTAGCACGTTCAATATCATTAGCCGCTCCGGTTGTAACCGAATCAAATATAAGTTCTTCTGCCGCACGACCACCACAGAACATAATTAATTCTGTCATCATCTCGTCCTTTGACATAAGATACTTTTCTTCCTCTGGCACCTGCATTACATAGCCTAATGCGCCCTTAGTTCTTGGAACGATTGTAATCTTTTGAACTGGCTCTGCATTCTTTCTAAGACATGTTATAAGCGCATGACCTACTTCATGATATGCAACAACCTTCTTTTCTTCCTTGCTAAGAATTCTATCCTTCTTTTCTTTACCTGCAATTACAACCTCAACTGATTCAAACAAATCCTTTTGAGACACTACATTTCTTCCATCCTTAACAGCATTAATTGCTGCTTCGTTAATCATATTAGCAAGGTCTGAGCCTACTGCTCCTGATGTCGCTTTCGCTATCTCTTCTAAATCAACTGTATCATCCATAAGAACATCTTTTGAATGTACCTTTAAAGTCTCTAATCTGCCTCTTAAATCCGGCTTATCAACGATAATTCTTCTATCGAATCTACCTGGTCTTAAAAGTGCCTTATCTAACACCTCAGGTCTATTAGTTGCTGCAAGCACTAATAAGCCCTTTGATGTATCAAAACCATCCATCTCTGATAAGAGCTGGTTTAAGGTCTGTTCTCTTTCATCATTGCCACCACCGTAGCGAGAATCTCTACTCTTACCGATAGCATCAATTTCATCAATAAATACTATACAAGGAGCCGAAGCCTGTGCCTGCTTAAACAAATCTCTTACTCTTGATGCACCTACACCAACAAACATTTCCACAAAATCAGAACCTGATAATGAGAAAAATGGAACATGTGCTTCACCGGCTACTGCTTTTGCAAGCAAAGTCTTACCTGTTCCCGGAGGGCCTACAAGCAACGCACCCTTAGGAAGCTTAGCACCAATCTTTACGTATTTTGTTGGGTTATGAAGGAAATCAACAATCTCCTTTAAGGATTCCTTAGCTTCATCCTGTCCGGCTACATCTTTAAATGTAACTCCGGTTTCTCTTTGTACATACATCTTGGCATTGCTCTTACCTACGCCGCCCATACCGCCGCCGACTTTACGCATAACAAAACCTAAAATAAGATATATAAGTAAGAATGGCACTACCCACTGAATAATAAACTGTAATATTACATTAGTTTCCTTAATCTGGCTCTTATATTTAACATCATGTTCTTCTAAAAGATCCAAAATAGACTCATCATATAAATAGCCTGTGTAATATGTCATAATCATTGATTCTGCCAGACTGTTAAGCTTTTCTTCCATTCTGTCTTCTGCAGAAAGTGTAGGATCCTCTATGGAAGTTGTAGCCTCTTGTGTTGTAGGCATTTCATCCTTTTTCTTTGGATAAATGTATATCTTCGCAGTGTCAAACACTACGCTGTCAACCTTACCCTCTTCTACCATAGTCACAAACTCAGAATATTGAATTTCCTTAGTTGTAGCATTAGTAAGCATACTTCCCATACAGCTTACGCCAAGATAGGTAAATACTATTGCTACAATAAGCATAATTATAGTCTGGTTAAATCTTGAATTTTTCTTTTTATTATTATTGTTATTATTACTGCTCACTAAATCAAAACACCACCTTCTCTGGTAATATTGTCATTATAAAATATTACCGCGTCCCATTCAATACTTTAAATTATGAATTTTTGGACATATTTTACATTTTTCGTAATTTATCAAATACATTTGCTGCTATTATTTTTACACAATGCTCTTCTAAATATGCCAGTTTTACAGGATCATATTTTATAGCTTCACCATATTCAATAGCTACATTTGAAACGACATTAAAATCTCTTCTTGATGCTCTCGCTTTATAAATTACAAGAATGTATTTATTTGCTGGCTCATCCTTGTAAAGTACTGTCTTTACACGTAGATCTGCCTGCATATTTTTTGAAAGCATAACCACTGTATCTATATCATCAAATTCGTATACATGTAAATTCTCATCAACCTGTTTTGCAGGCTTTTCAACTATTTTCTCCTTCTTTTTAGGAACTCCTGAGCCCGAAATAATTTCGCCCAATATATCCTTTATCTGATCTGCTATCTGATTTGCTGGCGATTTGTCTGAATCAGAAAATGTAATTGCAAGCTTATCCGGTGATAAAATTGCCACCTGCATTGCTAAAACGCCTTTATCCGCAACAAAGCCTACTTCCTCCTCAGCCATAGCAATTATAGTATGAAGGAAATCATTAACATTACTGCTGTTTCTTATAAAATCCTCCATTTTTATATCATGTTCTTTTAAATCTTCTTTTGAAACAATACATCTTACCGTATTTTCATCAATTCTTTTTATTTCCATATAACTTCACCTTCTATATTTATTAAAAGCTTCTTATCTCATCATCTGCAGAGCCTTCTGTATTTTTAATTGCTTTAACCACAACATAGTAGCCATAGCTATCATTAACCTGTACATACACTCTGTCGCCCACCTTACGACCAAGCAGCGCTTTCCCAAGTGGAGATTCAATACTTATCTTACCTGCCATAGAATTGCCTCTAATACTTGTCATAATTCTGTAGGTTTCGATTTCGTCATCCTCTTCCATATATACATCTACCGTATTATTAATTCCAACCTCGTCATCCTTAGAGCTATCATCAATAATTGTAGCATTTTTTATCATTCTTTCAAGATATCTTATACGACTTTCGTTACGATTTTTATCCTTCTTAGCTGCATGATATTCAAAATTCTCGCTCAAATCACCATGCGACCTTGCTTCCTTAACCGCTTCTAAAGCCGCCTTACGAACTACAAGCTTTCTGTATTCAATTTCTTCTTTAATCTTTTCAATATCCTGCTTTG
Source organism: Lachnospira sp. (assembly GCA_015057605.1). Lineage (GTDB taxonomy): Bacteria > Bacillota > Clostridia > Lachnospirales > Lachnospiraceae > SIG291. Next base: position 40,010 of record SVDX01000014.1, read on the forward strand.
TTAACTCAGTTCCCATCTTTAAAAAATATCCTTTCAAGCCTCTTTATAGCCTCTTCTATTCGTTCCTTATGAACGCCCGCATAATTAACCACAAGCGTACCTTCGACATTTTTGCTGTTCCTTATACAATATTCCGATAAGCAAGAAATGTCAATATCTTCTTTCTTAGCTTTTTCAATAATCTGTGCATCAGTAAGTCTTGTATTGACCTTGAGAAGAAAATGTGTACCGGCATTTTCTTCATACACTTCAGCTATATTAGAAAGTCTTGAATTCTTAATCGCATTTAAAAGCAAATCCCTTTGATTTTTATAGTGATTCTTCATTCTATTAATGTGTCTTTCAAAATATCCTTCTGATATAAATTTTGCCAAGGTGTACTGTTCAAAGCTTGATACCGTACACGAATAAAAACTCACTGTTTTTTCGTAAGTATCTAAAATATCATTAGGCAACACCATATAACTGATTCTAAGCGATGGAATCAGACTTTTTGAAAATGTATTCATATATATAACTCTGCCACTATTATCCATACTATACATCGTAGGAATTGGCTTACCTAAATATCTAAATTCGCTATCATAGTCATCTTCAATTATATATCGGTTATCAGCCTCATTTGCCCAAGACAGAAGCTCCTGTCTTCGTTTTACGGGCATAACCATACCTGTTGGGAAATGATGTGCAGGAGAAATGTGTATAACATTTGCCTTAGAATCCTTAAGTTCCTTAAGACTCATTCCACTATTATCCATAGCTACGCTTTCCCATTTTGCGCCATAATTGTCATATATTTCATATATTTTTTTATAACCGATGTTCTCTATCGCAAATCGACATTCTGTGCCTAAAAGCTTTATAATACGGCTATACAAAAATTCAATACCAGCACCTATTATAACCTGATTTGGGGACACTTGCATACCCCTAAAATCATGTAAATATTTTGCAATAGCTGCTCTAAGCTCATAAACACCATTAAAAGGTACTGTTTTAAGAAGTCTTATATCCTGCGATGACAATATCTCTCTCATAAGCTTAGACCAAACAGAGAATGGGAAATTCATTCTTCTCATACGATTGGCTCTAAAATCTGCAAAAAATTCATACTCAAACTCCTGTGTTTCTTCAACCACAGGTAGTTCATCTTTACTGACATTGGTTTTTTGCAAACTATTTGCATAATATCCCTTTGCTTCAAGAGAATAAATGTAGCCCTCAAGATTTAATTGCGCATATGCATTTTCAACTGTAATAATGCTTATATTAAGATGCTTAGCAAGTGTTCTCTTTGATGGAAGCTTTTCAAAAGGTTTAATATTGCCTGCTAATATATCATCCTTAATACATCTGTACAAATAATCATATAGCGGTATATTACCTCGTTTTTCCAAATCATACGTTAGCACATTTACCTCCAAACTGACCTTATAAACATTTCTTAAAATGGTTATTTATTTAGTGTCATTTCTCATTATAATTTAAATTAGATTTTTTGTAAATAGGAGGTTTTTAACTATGGGCGTATACGCTATTACAGGCGGTTCCAGCGGAATCGGTGCTAAAACTGTTGAATTATTAAAAAGAGAGGGACACACTGTTGTAAATATTGATTTAAAAGATGGTGACATCTGTGTTAACCTCGCAACTGCAAGCGGAAGACAAGAAGCTATTGACAAATTACACATTATGTATCCAGAAGGTCTTGATGGTTTCATTTGTAATGCCGGTGTTTCCGGTGCATGCGGTAATTTAGGCTTAATAATTTCTCTTAACTATTTCGGTACAACAAAGCTTGCAAAAGGTGTTTTCGACTTAGTTGAAAAGAAAAAGGGCAGCTTTGTAGTAACAAGCTCAAACACTATTTCACAAGGTGCCGGCAGATTAGATATTGCAGACCTCTTGAACAACATAGGTGATGAACAAAGAATTTTAAATCTTGTTAGTACTTTAGATGGTTCAAACCTTTCAGTCGGCAACAGTATTTATGTTGCAACAAAATATGCTCTTGCAAGATTTGTAAGACGTATTTCTTCATCTTGGGCAGCAAGAGGCGTTAGAATCAATGCCGTAGCTCCAGGAAATGTTGAAACAGCAATGACAGCTACCATGAATGTAAATGCAAAAGCAGCATTAAATGCTCTACCAATACCTACAAAATATGGTCAGGAAACTCTTATGCAACCAGATGAAATAGCTGAAGCTATAATCTTCCTTGTTTCAGACAAAGCAAAGGGTATAAACGGCAACGTAATGTTCGTAGATGGTGGTACAGATGCATTACTCAATTCAGAAAAGGTATATTAATAGGAGGTCAACATGAAAGCTATTGAAAAATATGTACAGGCAATGGAAAATAAAGATTACAACGGCTTAGCCGAATTATTTGATAAAGATGGTACAATAATTGATTATTGTCCAAATGGTACTTCTCAAAGAGAATATCACGTATACGGAAAAGAAGCTATAAATATGTTTTTCAGAAATAAATTTATGTTTGGAAAATGTTCTATTTCCGAAGCTGAGGTAGTTAACGATACCCAAGCAGAATTTGTTATTAATTACACAGGTTTTTATGTAATGGCAATTGCAACCGTTAGACGTGTATCTGAAAATGGATTAATAGAAAGACTTACTGTTCGTCCTAAGTAAAAATATTTTTATAAAAACCACATATATGAGAGAATGCACTGCACGTCCTCTTTCATATATGTGGTTTTTTATTATCTTATTTTAAACTCTGTCCTATCAGTTTTCCTACTGCATTAAGTGCAATTACTTCTGAATCTGTCCATTGACGTGAGGTATTAAAGTTATCAAATGTAACTATAGCCTTAACTATACCCTCAACTCTATATACACACACGAGATTCGCCATGATTTCAAGCTTATTATATTTTTCGTAGAATTTCTTATCTTTGTATTTTTTAACATCTTCAATAACTACAATGTCATCTTCATTTAACAATGCTGCAAAATCCGTATCATCCAAAAGTGTAAAACTTTTAGCCTTGCTTCTGTATTTGCCATAAGCATATTTACGTTCTAAATCATCTCCTACATATACTGCAATACCTGAAACGTCATAAAGATCACATATCTTGCTGGCTATCTCTGAAAATTTATCCATTCCATTGCCGCTAATCATTAATATAATATCTGAATAAAGCACTGAACGATTAACTCTTGATGCAATAGACTTAAGACCACTCATTCTTACCGTATCACTTACAATTTCAATATCCTTATGCTTCTCATGATCGTAAATAACATAGTTATTTTTGCCATTTGCCTTTGCTATATAAAGTGCTTTGTCGGCCTTTTCAAATAATTCTGCATACGTATTACCATCCTCAGGATAGTTGGATACACCAACTGACATTGTAATGTTTAAATTATTCTCAGCACTCGCAAATAAAAGCCTTACTTCTCCATGAATGGTTTTTAAGAGATTATCTCTTGTTTCAGTGTCACAATTTTCAAGTAACACAACGAATTCGTCGCCACCAAATCTCGCAACCGTTCCACCTATACCAATAATTCTTTTTATTGTTTCTGCTACTCTAAATATTACCTTATCTCCAAAAAGATGTCCGTAATTATCATTAACCTGCTTAAAGTTATCAATATCCATTACAAACAACGATAGCTGTTTATCACCAGCTTCATTAAGCTTGCTTGCCGAGTACTCCATAATAGCCTTTTTATTCATAAGACCCGTTGCAGAATCCTTACTTGCTTCTGTAACATAATATGGCTTTTCAAATGCTGCTGCATTGAGCTTAATAATACCACTAACAAGTCTTCCGCCGTCGTTATCAAACATAATACTTCCAAGTGCCAGTATAGAATCATATCTATTTGCTCTCGAGAAAAACGTAGTGCAAAACTGCATCTTAAAGTCCTCAAGACCATTTCTTAAATATATACAGAAGGTTTCAAATTTCTTCTTATCTTCTTCCTTCCAAATATATTTATCGAGCATCTGTGACTCCCATATATCCAAATCTTCTGCCAAAAGCATATAGCTTTTATCATTAGCATACATATATATGTTAATCCTATTTGTTCCCTTTACATAATCAAAAAACAAGCAGTCTATAAGGCACATAAGTCTTCTGTACTTATTCAAAGTAACGCGATTAACAACATGCTTTTCCATAGCCGCTATAATATCTGAAATGAAGACTTCTATGCAAGCTACGCCATCCACAATGTTTTTACTACGTTTCATACTAAAAAGCACATATTTGTAATTGTTTTCAACAGTAACTAAACGCACTAACTCATATTGTATACCGACATCTACTTTCTGTGCAGCTTCATGAAATGCTGTTCTATCATCTGGATGTAATAATTCTATCATCTTTTTACTTGCATTTTTATCGAGGAATTTGTACAAATACTCATCCGCTGATATTATGTGATAGTCATCCTTTAAAACAGCCGAAGCCAACGGTGCTAAATATCTTGTTTTCTTGTTATATTCAGTTATGTTCATATACTAACACCTCACATTCTTATGCTCTATAATTGCCTAAAAACTCCTTAATTCGTAAATTGTCTGAGTTGAATATCTCATCCGGTGTACCTTCAGCAGCAATCACACCATTATCCATAAATATAATCTTATCTGATAATTCTTTTGCAAACTCCATTTCATGAGTCACTATTATCATTGTCATATGCATATCTGCCAATGATCGAATAACCTTTAAAACCTCGTTAGTAAGCTCTGGATCTAAAGCTGAAGTCGGCTCATCAAAGAATAGTATCTTAGGTTTTAAAGCAAGTGCTCTTGCTATTGAAACACGTTGCGACTGCCCACCCGATAATTCTTGTGGATAGCTATCTTTCTTAGCTTCAAGTCCAAGCTTTTTTAATATCTCCATCGCTTGTGCTTCTGCCTCTTCTTTAGACATTCCAAGCACCTTTATCGGAGCTTCAATTATATTTCGCAACACTGTGTAATGTGGAAATAAATTGAAGTTTTGAAATACTAATCCTGTTTTTAATCTAATCGCTCTTAAAACCGATTTATCCGCATATGTAGTTTTTCCGTTAACCTCGGATACCATAGTCTGATCATCTACAACTATAGTGCCTGCATCAACCGTTTCAAGTCTATTGATACATCTTAAAAGTGTTGATTTACCTGAGCCCGATGAACCAATAATAGAAACTATCTCGCCATCGTCTGCCTTAAAGGATACATCCTTTAAAACCTGTAACTTTCCGAAGCTTTTTTGTATGTTAGAAACCTCTAAAATAGCCATATTTTCTCCATCCTTAGCATTTATTTGTAATAACTAAGTTTCTTTTCAGCTGCGTTAAATGCCTGTTGTACTACGAGATTCATCACAAAGTAAAATACTCCCGCCATTATAAGCGGTACTATACTTGACTGACTTGACATATTCTTAGTTGCAAGCTGATACATTTCCGCAACGCCAATAACCTGTGCCAACGCTGTATCCTTTACCAGCGTCATAAATTCATTACTCATAGGTGGCAAAATACGTTTAACTACCTGTGGTAATATAATCTTAAAAAATGTTTGTATCTTACCAAAGCCAAGCACCTCAGCTGCTTCCCATTGTCCCTTAGGCACACTTTCAATACCTGCACGATATATTTCTGCAAAATATGCCGCATAATTAAACGTAAATGCAACTATTGCCGCTACTGTTCTGTCTAAACGAATCTCTGCAATATAATAAGGTGCAAAATACCAGAACATCAATTGGAGTATAAGTGGTGTACCTCTCATAATATTAAGATATATCTTAACCGGTATATTAATAAGCTTACACTTTGTCATTCTGCCAAGGCTTACAACAAGACCTAATGGCAACGAAAACAATAGCGTGTAGAAAAATACCGAAAGAGTCACTCCTGATGCCTTTAACATATATTCAAATAGAATCTTAATCGACTCTATGCTCATATTTCCGAAGGTCATACCTATCTCCTACTTACTTTATAGTTGTAATATCTTTTCCAAACCATTTCTTGCTAATTTCAGCTAACTTTCCATCTTCAGCCATAGCCTTTAATGTATCATTAACTTTTTTGCAAAGCTCTGTATCTTCTTTTCTAAATGCAATAGCATATTCTTCTTCTGCCAATACACCATCTAATACTTTAAATTTGCCCTTGTTGCCATCCTTTTCCATATAGTAACGCGCAACAACCTCATCCATAATTACGGCATCTGAACCACCTATTTCTAAGTCGAGCATTGCTTTTACATTGTCACTAACCAAAACAACTTCCTTTAAAGAATTCTTAAAGCTTGCGTTAGCATCAATTGCATCACATGCTGTTGAGCCATTCTGTGCAACTACTGTTTTTCCTGCCAAATCTTCTATTCTTGTGTATTCACTTGTTGCAAGAACTACTGCCACCTGATTATTCTTCATGTATGAGTTACTAAGGAGCATTGCTTCTTTTCTTTCTGGATTAACTGAAAGACCATTCCAAATACAGTCAATATTCTTTGTGTTAAGTTCCTGTTCTTTTGCTTCCCAGCTAATTGGCTGAAGCTTTAATTCATAGCCTAATCTTTTGCAAACCTCTGTTGCAACATCTATATCAAATCCAACAATCTTTTGATTCTCATCTACAAAACCCATAGGTGGAAACGAATCATCTAAGCCTAAAACAAAGGTATTCTCATCCTTTTTCTTGTTACATGCTGTTAACATACTAATCATCATTGTACCTAATAAAATAATAGCTAAAATCTTTTTCATAAACACTTTTCCTTCCTTTTGAAAAAATATGTAATACTATTAAAATTTTAACATAATAGATGTTTTATTTCAAGAACAAAAGAAAAAAAGCCCTCAAATTGAGGGCTTTTTTCTATATGAGAATTAATATTATCTTGCGATATTTCTCTTCTTTAATGTTACGAACAATACTGCTAATGCTGCACCGAATAATACGATGTATAAGCCAGCGTTCATTGTATCGCCTGTTTCAGGAGCTCCTAATAAGCCTTCGCCTTCAGCAAGTGCTACTACATCTGCTGTTACGAATCTTTCGAATGTGATTTCTTCATCGCCAATCTTAGCTTCTGTTAATACATGTGTCCATGAAGCTCTATTAGCTGAATTATCAACGCCTGATTTTTCAATTGTACCATATTCGTAGCAATATGGAGACTCGCCACCTAATGTGCTTAACCAACCAGCTGCTGCGATTAATGATTCTTCTGTACCATTAAAGTCTGTTGTTTCAATTGTTGTTTCATAGAATACAACTTCTGAAGTTGTTGACCATGGTCTACCAAAGTAACCTGGTTTAGACTTCTTTGTAGATGCTGTATCAACGCCTGGTGTTGTAGATGTTACTGTACACTTGTACATTAAGTAACCTGGTGTACCTGCATCCTGTTGAGCTGCTGTAATGTAGAATACGTCATTCTTATCATTTGATGTATTAGCTACTAAATCACAGTAGTTAAATACAGCTGTCATACCACCGAAGATATAGTCACAAGCACCCATAATCTGACACTTGTCAAATACTACGTTGTTACCAACACCACCGTATAATGTATCTTGTCTACCAACGAATCTACAGTTATCGAACATTGTTGTACCACAACCGTTAGCAATTGCTAAAGCTGCTGCTCTTTCAACAAAGCTCTTATCCTGAACTGCTGTTGAGCCTTCTTCAAGACCGATTCTGTTGCCCTTAGCGCCTGATTCCATAACTAATACATCATTAGCTTCCTTCTTTGATACATATTGGTTGAATGAGTTTTCAAAAATAATGTCTTTTGCAATAAATCCATCTGCATATACAACTACTGTTGCGTTCCAGTAAGAACCAGATGTTGTACCTGTACCTGGATTAGCGAATGATAATGCACCATTTGCCTTGTTGATTGCAAGTAATTCTTCATCGTACTTACAATCTGTACCCATACTATAGTATGAATAACCATGTCCATAGTAAGAAGTGATTCTTACTGCGCCTTCAGCGATACCAACACCCTTATCTGTAAGATCTGTGCTTGGCTTAGCTGCTGCATTCTTTAATGTAATGTTCTTACCATTGATTACTAACATTTCTTCATAGTTGCCTGGATCAATAACGATTGTTACTCTTTCGTTATTTGGACGATACATTTCTTCAGCAGCCTTAACAGCTTCACCAATTGTCTTGTAGTCCTTATCAGCGCCTACTGTAATTGTTTCTTTGTATTCCTTCATATCAGCGATATTTGTTACGATGATTGAAGTAATGTAAGATACCTTAATTGCTGTTCCTTCAACATCTAATGTTGTACCTGTAATTGTAAGGATACCATCTTCTGTTGCAGTAACTGTTGTCTTATCAATTTGGCTTGTTGAGCCAGAGTTTGTCTTAGCTTCTGTTAATTCAACGCCTGCTCCTTGAAGCTTTAATGCTGCTTGGTAGCAGTATGAAACTGTAATTACGTCACCAGCCTTAACTGGAACTTCAACTGTTGTATCAGCTGAACCATTATTTAAGTTCAAATAGATACCCTTGTTGATTGATGCAGGACCAGAAATCTTTAATCCTGCAAAGTATTTGTAATCACCAATTGTAGTGATATTTGCCTTAGTACCGATTGTACCGAAATCCCACTTACCTGCAACACTTTCAAATGCTACATCTACTGAAGCAGCTGCACCTGCAACCTTAAGTTGTGGTGTATGAAGTGTATCTTGAATTACTGGTAAAATATCAACGCCTGTTACTGATACCTTATATTGGCCATCTCTTAACTTGATTGCATCACCCATATTGAATGTGTATACATATCCTTCTTCGTTGATGTTTGTAAATGTAATAACTGCTGTAGCCTTAGCTTCATCACTGATGTCCTTTAAGTTAACTGTGATATCGTATACTGGTTTCTTTTCGAAATCAATTGATGTAGCTGCTGCGTCAGCTGTAAACTTAGCTGCTGTTGTCTTTAATTCATAATCATTAACACCATCAACTGTTACTGTATAATCTACATTTGCTTCTACCTTGTATGAGAAGTCTGTTCCACTTACAACTACTTCTGGAACATAGATATTAACAGATGGATCTGCTGGTGTAAATGTGAACTTAGCCTTAGCAAGTTCTTCTGCTGGTATACCTGTTGCTGTACCAGTAACTGTTACTAAATCTAATGCTTTAATCTTAATGTTTTGTGTTGTTGCACCTGCACCCTTAGCAAGTGATAAACCATTGATTGGATCTTCAATCATATAACCATTAGCATCTACTAATGTCATCTTGTAATCAAATTGTTCATATAAGTATGCTGTATATGCACCGCTCTTAACCTTTGCTTCTGTCTGTGCACCTGTTGTCTTATTTGTAAATAATACCTTATAGCCTTCTGCAAGTGTTGAAGGAGCTGTTACTGTACCTGATACTTCTACTGGTACTGTATGTTCTCTATAAATACGACCTACGCAAAGTTTTTCGTTTGTTGTATATAATCTATAAAGACCATCAGCTGGAACTGCAAATGTAACTGTTCTTGCATTTGCGCTGTCTTGTTTTTGTTCACCTGTTTCTTCATCGATAACTGGATTACCATCTGCATCAACTACTGGTAACTTATCCTTTGGTACTTCGTAGTTAAATGTTTCTTGGTATGTACCATCTGCTGATGCAAATACATAGTTAGATGCACCACCATTTGAGCTTACTGCAAATGTAATTAAATCGTTAGCATATGCATAGATTTCAACATAAGCATCTACTGTGCTTGATGAGTTACTGTATAAGTAACCTGTGTAATATGTATGATCTGTTCCAATTAAGAACTTGTTATCATATCTTGTTAATGCTGTGTTAGATGATCTTAATCTGTGGTTAACCTTGTTAGCTGCATTATATCTAACATCATTAGCATCATGTGTACCATTTTCATCAAGATCTACGAATGTAGCTCCGATTGAAACGCCTGTTGAACCAACTTCTTTACCTTCTGGTGTAAAGAACTTGTTAAGAATATCTGCATTTAAAATATTGTTGTACTTTGTTTCATCTAATTTTTCTCCACCGAAATCCCATACATCAATCTTACCATTGCCTACTACTTCTGGAATTTCAATTGTAATTGGAGTAACCTTGATAATATCAAGATAATCATTAGCTGTAGCAACAAGTGTTACATAACCTGCTTCACCTGTATATGTAAATGTCTCTTCTGTAGCTGTTGAAGCTGTTCCTTCAAACGTGTATACACCCGCACTGTAAGATGTAATTGTAACCTTTGATGGTCCTTGGACTGGAACCTTAATGATAGCTCCTGTGTTAAACTGTGCCCATTGTCCTGTTCTAATGTTAACCTTACCTTGTGTTGCATCAATAAGAAGACCGTTCCATTCACCTGTTGTACCTTGGAACTGAACGCCTGTTGCATCCTTTAACTGCCATTGTTTTTCTGTAGCAGCCTTTGTTTCTACGATAATAAGTTCACCAATCTTAGCTTCACCTGAATCTCCGTCGCCAACTGTATATGGTGTAACTGTAATCCAACCATCTTCTAAAGCTTCACCTGAAACTGTTACTGTTGCAGATTTGTTAGCATCAATCTTAATAGGACTTTCTGACGTATCTGCTGCTAAAGAATTATCTCCTAAGTTAATTCTTATACCTTCCACATCAATATATCTGTCATTGTTATTTGATGAGAAGTTAAATGTAACATCAACGCTACCAACACCTGAAGCTACAGGAATGGCAATCTTAGCGCTCTTTGTCTGTTGGAATGATAAGCCAGCTGAGCCAGTTTTAACATAAGCTGTACCTGCTTCAACCTTGATACCATGATATGTATCATCAGTATTCAAAGTCACGTTTGCATCTGGAGCTGGAGTATTCAACTTCCAAGTTGTAGTTCTCTTACCATCAGCGTCCCACTCACCAACAGTTACAGAACCAGAGCCTGTATAGTCAGTAGCTGAAACCTTGCTTGCTTCAGGTAACATAGATAAACCTAAAACAAATGCAAGTAAGAGAGCTGTGATTTTTTTAGCTTTTCTCTTCATTTCATAAACCTCCGTTTAAATTTTTACCGTACTGGTTATACAAATTCTAACATAAAGTAAGCCCTTAACGCTACTGTTTTTTTTGTAGAGATAAAGGCTTAATACTTTTATTTTCATTTTATTTGCATTTTTGTCAATTTTATACTACTTAAATATCATTTTTTAGGCATTTTTTACAAATACTTTTTCACCATATTGCTCTTCAAAGGTTGACATCCTGTCAACAATAAATGCATCACCGGGACGAAGCACCTTTGCCCAATCAGCACGAGCTCTTTCGTTATTCTCGCCACTTGCTTCAAAGCTTGCGCACTCATAACATCTTGGCGCTTTTCCACCTAATGTATCGTTCCAACCAGCTTTAGTTATTATTGATTCCTTTTTACCAAAATAATCAGTTTCATCTATGTAGGTTTCAAAATACACAACCTCAGAGCCAATGCTCCATGGACGTCCTAAATATCCTGGTTTAGACATTTTGGTAGATGCCGTTTCTTCTAAAGGCTTTGCTGAAACAATTCTACATCTATACATAAGGTAGCCTTGTATTTCTTGTGGTTGCTGAGCTGCTGTAATGTATGCAACATCCATTTCGTTGTCTGATGTATTAAGTATAAGTTCACATTCCTTAAAACATGCTGTCATTCCACCATATATGTAGTCGCACGCCCCCATAATCTTACACTTATTGAACAATACTACATTTCCTTCACCACCATAAAGTGTATCCTGTCTTCCAACAAATCTGCAGTTAGTAAATTTGAATTTTCCTCTGCGATTTGCCAGTGCAATAGCTGCTGCTCTTTCCACGAAGCTTCTGTCTTGAATTGCCGTAGAGTATTTTTCAAGTCCGCTTCTATCGCCCTTGCCGGAAGGTAACTTTATAAGCACGTCATTTGCAGCTTTTTCTGATACATACTGATTAAATGAATTTTCAAATATTATATCTTTCGCTTCAAATCCGCCTGCAAATACTGCAACAGTCGTATTCCAATACGAACCCTTTGACATACCAGTTCCCGGATTTTCAAAACTTAATATGCCATTATGTTTATTAACCTCTAACAGTCTTTCATCGTATTTACAGTCTGTTCCCATGCTATAATAAGCATAGCCATGACCATAGTAGGATGTGATACGCACCGCATTTTCACCAATATCAATACCTTTATTGCAAAGTTTAATATCCGGATTTTTAGAAGCATTTTCAAAGGTAATATTAGCATCCTTAATAACCAACATTTCCTCATAGTTACCCGGATCAATGCTAATTGTTACTCGTTCATCATTAGGTCTAATCATTCTTGAAACTCTGTTAAGAGCTTCCTTAATTGTAGTACATTCTTTATCCTTACCAACACATAGCTTTTCCTGATATTTAATCATATCCTCTACTTTTATAGCTATGTAAAATGTTTGATCTACGCCACTTCCATTCTTTGCAACGCCTATAATTCCTGTAAGAATCACTTCGCCATCTTCCTTGGCAAAAAATGTTTTTTCTTCTTCAAGTTTACTTGTTCCCGAAAATTCAAATATAGGCTGTGGTTCAATACCTGCTCCTTCAATCATAAATGATGCCATATAACAGTATTTAATTGTTATTCTCTGTCCTGCTTTTACCTCAAAGCTTACCGTTGAACCTTTTTTCTGATTGAGATATTTATCTTTATGGAGGCTTACATTTCCTCTTGTTATAAGCCCTGCTAAATATCCATCCAATTCACCATATTCTGCAAATAGTTCAAATTTCCAATCACCATACATTTGTTTTATTGGAAGCGTGTATTCTAAGTTACCGCCTGCTACTATACAATCCTTTGTATATAGTATTTCCTGAGCAACACCCATAGCCGTATCAGCTCTTGCAATAACTTTATACTGTCCATCGCGTAATGCTATTGGTTCATCATTTCTAAATACATATTCATAGCCTCGTTCATTACGATTAATAAAACGTGCAATTCTGTATCCTCGTGCCTCTTCGCCCTCATAAACCAACTTCACATCATATAATGGTTTCTTTTCAAATTGGAAGCAAAAATAATCTATATCCTCTTCAAAGCATACCTTGTCATTTTTTAATATGTAGTCATTAACACCGTATGCATTCACCTTATATTCAACACCTTTTTCAAATTTGATGTTATAGGTGTCATCAGTTATTTTCATAGTTGGAATATATCTAACATCATGATTCAGAGTTTTAAACTCAATAAGCATATCCAAATATTTTATCTTTGGTATACCTTCTATTATTCCGCTTACGCTGACAAGCTCATAAGTTTCAAGATTTATATTATGTTCTACACGCTCTGCATTAGTAGGTACCGTAACAAGCTCTGTATCCTCCGTTACCATATAACCTGCATCATTAATAAGTTCGAACTTATATGTATATTTTGAACTCACATATGTATCATAGCTTCGATTTTTAAGTTCTAAGGACTTTATCTGTCCAGTCACAGTATTAACGATATTTAGCTTTGCATCTTTTGGAATCTTATCTAATATCTTGCCCTTAAGCTTTACTTGGTCTATATGTTCTCTATAAATTCTATAGACAACCAATTTTTCTTTAGGGCAATATAGCTTATAAACGCCCCTTGAAGCCGCATAAAATACCGCCTTTTGAGCTTTAGGACCGTCTGTTTTAAATATATAGCTTTGTCTATTTTTACCACCTAAGCTTTCAAAACAATACTCTGTCTCATTGCCATTGGTACCAAGCATCACCGTTACTATATCATTCTGTTCAAGCGCAAGCGCAAGATACACATCCGGATTAGGTGCCGAGTTACTGTATATATGCCCGCCATATACAACACCATCTTCATCAATACCAATTCTTACTCCATTATCAAATCTTGTAAGTCTCTCATTGGTACTTCTAATTCTATGCTTATTCTTACCGCCTGACGAAAACATCATATCATAGCCGTCAACGCTTCCACTCTTTGAAAAATTTAGAAAAACGTCTCCTATAGTCACTCCGGTGCTTCCTACTTTATGCCCTGCGCCAAAGTATTCATTCATTATATCTTCATTGAGTATATTATTATATTTTTCTGCATCAAGTCTCTCTGCACCAAAATCCCAAACATCTATTTTCTTGCTATTTTCCACGATTTTCCTCCATTTTTTAGATAAATATGATATTATTTTAACATATTTATGAAAAATACACTACTCTTTTTTATAATTTTGTGTTATAGTATATACAGATATTTTTAGAAACGGAATGGTGATTACATGGCAAATACTGTACATTTTGAAATTTCAACGCAAACACACACTTCTAATCACTCTATGCATTCTCCTCATACACACTCGCATTATGAGTTTTTTTACCTTATGGATGGTGAATGCAACTTTTTGATTGGTGATACTATTTTCAACCTAAAACCTGGTATGGTAGCAGTTGTTAACAAGGATGTTCCTCATCAGACTTCCTACATCAATTCTAATTACCACAAGAGATTATGTATCGAATTTTCTGGCAACTACTGCACTGAATTATTCTCATTTTTTTCAGAAATATGGTTGAATACTGCATTTTTCAATAATGCATTTTTATTAGATAGCGCTTCAAGAGAGTACATAGAGGCATTTGCAAAGCAAATATATTATGAAAAGGAAAAATCAGATTTTGTAAGCGAAGCTATGGTAAAGCTTTATTTACAAGAGCTTTTATTTATGACTATAAGAAACCGTAATAGCACAATTTCAAGTAATTACAAAAATGCACAGATTCACGATTTAGATATTCATGCTGCCATTGCATATATCAACAAGAATTTTCAAAATTCCATTTCGCTTAACGATATTGCAAATGCAGTGCATTTAAACCCTGCCTACCTTTCTACTAAATTCAAAAATGTTGTAGGAGTAGGCTACAAGGATTATTTAATTTCCCTAAGAATTAGCTACGCCGAGAGATTATTACTTGAGACGCGAAAAAGCATCTCAGAAATCTCTGCTGAATCAGGTTTTAGCAACAGCAATTATTTCGGAGATGCATTTTTTAGAGTTCATAATGTTTCGCCTAGTAAGTTCCGTTCACTTAAAGGCTATATTTTAGACAAATAATTATTCTACGTCTTCTACCTGCTTGATAGTTAGTATATAATTGCCGGTGTTATCCGGCGATATACCTATCAAGCTATATTTTTCTGGAATTGTAATTGTGTTTCCATTTTGCTTTGATATATAGTATCCGCCATATTCATAGAATTCTCCAACTTTAAGTTTGTCAAGATATTCTTCTAATGTCCATTTGTTCTTATACATAATCTCCGCATGCGGATAACCTACATACCTTATGTGCCAAGGCTCATATTCAACACCTGTCTTATTAGTACCATAATATGGATAACGCACAATAAATCCAAACTTCCAGCAATTCGAGTTAACATACTGTCCTGCTCTTGTCTTCAAGAAATCCTTACCCTTGTAATCCTTAACATATACGTCAATGGCAAGTCCAGCAGAGTGTTCACCCGCCTCAACACCATTATCCTCTGTTTTCTCATACGCACTTGAAATATACAAAATATCTTCCTTACAGTTTTCCTTAACAGCCTTAACAAGCTCAGCATAATCCTTAGTGATACTATGGTTCATCTTAACGTCAGTATTGCCATATAAAATAGCAAACTCTGAGATATCCTTAGTAAGCTTGTACTCATCATTAATAAGCATAAGCGTATAGTCATAATATAAGTTTTCAGCAGACATTACTGTCTTTAAATCGCAATCAATAAGTTCTAAACTTTCCTTGTCAACCTTCTTTACATTTGCTGTAACGCCTAACTGATCTATTGTTTCACCAATTATATATCTTATATCAGGTCTCAATGCAATGGTTATAACAAATGTAAATATAATAGTTATCGCAATCGACACCAATACTATCCAACTCTTTTTTACTTTCATAGTAATTCTCCTTCCATTGGCTACATTCTACAATAAATTTTCTTTTATTGCAAATGAAATTGCAAAATGCGCCTAAATATGTAATAATTATTTAGAAAGGAGCTGTCGAATATGTTTCATTTTATAATCAATCCAACAGCGAAATCAAATCTTGGTGTTGCAATCTGGAACACAATAGAAGAATATCTTGAGTCAATAGATTTTAAATATGAAAAGCATTTTACTCATCAAAAAGGTGATGCTACAAGTCTTGCGAAAGAACTTTCTGGCGATACAGATGAACCAAAAACTATCGTTGTTTTAGGTGGAGACGGCACCTTAGGAGAGGTTGTCAATGGGCTTTCTAATTTCCAAAATATAACTCTTTCCTACATTCCTATCGGCTCTGGAAATGATTTTGCCCGTGGTATGGGCATTTTAGCAGATTACCTTGACCGTTTAAAATACATTATAAGCACAGATAAGTATCAATATATTGACTATGCAACTATACACATTGGCAGCGAAAGCCGTCGCTTTATAGTAAGCTCAGGTATTGGATTTGATGCGAGCGTATGCCACGAGGTCAACACCTCTAAAGTAAAAAAATTCTTCAACAAACTGCATATGAGCAATTTTTCATATACATTTATTGCGTTGATGCAATTATTTAGAATACCATATATGAATGTACATATAAAAACTGATGAAGGCAAGGTATATAACTTTAAAAAGCTATTACTTTTTTCAATACACGTACAACGCTTTGAGGGTGGAGGATATATGTTTTGTCCAATGGCAAACCCTGGTGATGGTTATCTTGATATTTGTATCGCTAACAAAGTTTCAAAGCTACGTGCACTTACCATTATTCCCGGTATCAAGTCTGGTAAACACGTAAACAAAAAAGGAATATATTTCCTTAAAGGTAAGGAGTTCCAAGTAAAATTAGACACCTCCTGTTTTGCTCATGCTGATGGCGAAGCTGACTTTGATACAACAAAGCACAAGGTGATTACTTATAAAATAGCCGATGAACAAATTAGATTTATATAAGCATATTTCTTATAACGCAAAAGGAGTTTCAAACGAAACTCCTTTATTAATTCAATGAATCCATATCTTCTATAATATCAATCATATGTTTTACAATCTTTGGATCAAATTGTGTTCCCGCATTGTCACGCAGTTCTTTAATTATAACGTCCTTGCTTAACGCATCACGATAGCATCTTCCATTAGACATAACATCATAAGCATCTGCAACGCCAATGATTCTTGCGTATAAAGGAATATTTTCTCCAGCAATCTTCATAGGGTAGCCTGTACCATCATATCTTTCGTGATGATAGAGCGCACCTTCAGTTATACCGGAAAGAGCAGTAAAACCGGCAAGCATATCAGCACCCTTTATGGTATGTGTATGCATCTCATTTATCTCTTCTTGCGTAAGTCTTTCCGGCTTATTAAGTATTTTTTCAGATATCGCAATCTTGCCTACATCATGCATAAGTGCTATATAATATATTCTCTGCTGTACATCCTTTGTAAGTCTCATGCGCCTTGCAAGTTCTTTAGCATACTGTGCCACTCTTGCCGAATGACCCTGTGTATAATGATCCTTTGCATCAACAAAGTTAGCAAATGTATTCAAGGCTTGAACGATAATTCTCTCATTCTCTTCATTCTTTTGTCGATATCCTTCAATTCTACTTTGAATTACAATATATAAAACAAGTAACACTACATACACTATGGCCGCAATCATCAATATCTTATAAAGGCTATAATCCTCCATACCATGACTCTTTTGAATTGTGATATGAATGATATCCGGTTCATACATAAGAGCTGTCGTTGACTTAAAGCCCATTACCTCTTCCTGCTTAGGTGAAATCACCTTGTTGTATTCATTAGAAGTAAGCTTAAGCATACCATCTTCATCTATGCTATAATTGCAATTCCAATTCTTGTCTATCTCAATTACAGTAGGAACATCTATAATTATTTCCCAACTTTCAATGTCTTTGTCACTGTTATTAACAGCGGTTATTACATACTGTGTTATATATGTATTATCTGCTTCCCATCTTCCTACAATCTCATATTCAACATAAAAATCATTCTTTGTATAGTCAGTCTCACCACTTATCTGGGTTATAACTTCGTACTCTTTACCTTTACCGTCTGCAAATAAAGAAAGTCCACAAAATCCCAACGCCAGTAACAAAAATACTATTGCAAACATATAACGTATGACTGTATTGTTAATTCGTAATATTTTCATCAATTTTGCTTCCTTTCTTTTCTTATTAAAAATGTATATTTTTGCTATTATATCACATTTCCACACATATTTCACTATTTTTTGCATAAATATACATACAAAAAACATAAATTTTTTTCTTGCAATAGCATAGACTTCAATGTATAATTGGTATGTATTTTTTAAAATATAATTTTTAGGATATGAAGGTGTAACCTATGGAGAGAAAAGTTGGAACAGTATCACGTGGTATTCGTGGTCCTATTATACGAGAAGGAGATAATCTTGTAGACATTACTGTTAACAGTGTAATGGAAGCTTGTGAAAGCGAAGGTTTTTCTCTAAGAGATAAAGACGTAATAGCTATTACGGAATCAATCGTAGCAAGAGCTCAAGGCAACTATGCTTCAGTTGAAGATATTGCTAAAGATGTTAAGAACAAATTAGGCGGTGGCACAATCGGTGTTATTTTCCCAATATTGTCACGTAACCGTTTTGCTATTTGTTTACGTGGTATAGCTATGGGTGCCAAGAAGGTTGTATTGATGTTAAGCTATCCAAGTGATGAAGTTGGTAACGCATTATTAACATATGACCAGCTTGATGATGCTAATATTAATCCATACTCAGATGTTTTAACATTAGAAAGATACAGAGAATTGTTTGGTGAAAACAAGCACGAATTCACAGGCGTTGACTATGTTCAATATTATTCTGACATAATCACAGAGGCTGGTGCTGAAGTTGAAATCATTTTCTCTAATCAAGCAAAGACTATTTTACAATATGCAGATTGCATTTTAGCATGTGACATTCATACAAGAAAAAGAACAAAGCGTCTTTTAACAGAAGGCGGTGCTAAGATTGTATGTACTCTTGATGATATTATGACAGAATCAATTGATGGTAGCGGTTATAATACTCAATATGGTTTGTTAGGTTCTAACAAGTCGTCAGAGGACAAGATTAAGTTGTTCCCAAGAGAATGTACCGATTTAGTAGAAGCTATCCAAGCTAAGATATATGATTTAACTCAGAAAAAAGTTGAAGTTATGGTATATGGCGATGGTGCTTTCAAGGATCCACAAGGTAAGATTTGGGAATTAGCAGACCCTGTTGTATCTCCTGCATTTACTAAGGGCTTAATTGGTACTCCTAATGAATTAAAGCTTAAGTATCTTGCAGACAACGATTTCAAGGATTTAAGTGGCGATGCTTTAAAGGAAGCTATTTCTAACAGCATCAAATCTAAGGATTCAAACCTCGTTGGCAATATGGCTTCACAAGGTACAACACCAAGACAGTTAACAGACCTTATTGGTTCACTTTGTGACTTAACAAGCGGTTCTGGTGATAAAGGAACTCCTATCATCTTAATCCAAGGTTATTTTGATAATTTTACAGATTAATATATTGCCTATCTTGTTTTAGGACAAGATAGGTGTGCTATATAAAATAAGTGGACTCACTACGAGTCCACTTTTACTTTTTCACGTTTTATACAATAATATGTAACACACATAACAATCTGCACCACTGTAGATGCTGGTGTTGCAAGTCCTATCATAAAAAGACTCACATTTTCTATTCCTCTTATCAATAACACCAATGGCACTCTCACACAAAATGCCCCTACAATTCCTTGAAGCATTACAAAAAATGTATTTCCGCAACCATTAAAATATCCTAAGAAACAAAATAAAAATGCCGTAAACAAACAATCTATAGCATATGCTTTCATATAATCATGCGCCGCTACTATAACCGCGGTTTCTTTCGTAAAAATCATCGCCAACAAGTCACCTCTAAAAAACGAAAAACCACCAATAACAACTCCTGCAATCAAAGAAGTACTAATACCACAAAGTAACGCTTTTTTTGCTCTATCCATTCTTCCTGCACCTATATTTTGTGCCACAAATGCAGACATAGACTGCATATAAGAAGCTGGTATCAGCATAATAAAGCCACACAGTTTCTCAGCAACGCCAACACCTGCTGATGCTATAACATCCATTGTATTAACCTGCGCCTGAATTACCAAAAACGATATCCCAACCAATAATTCCTGCAAAGCCACAGGTATACCAAGCTTTAATATTTTTACAATAATCCCTTTATTTATAAGTTGCTTGCTTAATTCTATTTCAAACGGCAATTTCTTCCTGCTTATAATAAACAACGATATCAAAACACTTGCGCCCTGAGCAATAACCGTTGCTATTGCCGCTCCTGCCGCTCCCATATCAAACACAGCAACAAGAATAACGTCCGCTACAACATTAAATATACTCGCAATTATAACTGTAATAAGAGGCGTCTTTGAATCACCGATTCCTCTAAAAATACCGCCCAAAACATTATATGCAATTATAAATATGAGTCCTATACCACAAATTCTTACATACGATACCGTTTGTTCAAATGCTTCCTTTGGCGCATGCATAAGCTTAGATAGAACATCTGAAAACACTACGACTGCTATCGTCAAAGCTATTGCAAGCACTGCAAATATTACAGTCCCATTAACAACCGTATCTCCTGCCTTCTTCGCATTTTTCTCACCAATACTTTGTCCCACCAAAATGGTTATACCCATTGCAAGACCAGTAATAACTCCGGTAAGTGTCATCAAAAGCATGCTTCCTGTTGCAACGCCCGATACATCTTCTGTTGTTGCAAACTGTCCTACTATAAGCAAATCCACTGCTCCATATAAAGCCTGTAAAAACATAGCCAGCAACACTGGTAGCGCAAATCCCATTAATGATTTTAGTATATTACCTTCTGTTAAATTCTTCTCTTTTTCCATAACAGTTCTCCAACATAATTGTACTAAAACACTATTGTAGCACTTTTCTAAAAACTGTCAATTCTTTTTGTATTTGACATAATACATTCAAAATTGTTTACATTCTTTTCGTAAAATGTTATCATTACATATATATGACAATTGAAAGGAGAATATAAACATGGGTTTTTTAAAAGGTAAAACAGCCATCATCACAGGTGCTGGACGTGCTGTCTTAAGCGATGGAAGATGTGGCTCTATCGGTTACGGTATCGCTACTGCTTATGCTAAGGAGGGCGCAAATCTCGTTATTACAGGACGTAATGTTCAAAAATTACAGGATGCTAAGGAAGAACTCGAAAGACTTTACGGTATCGAGGTTCTTACTGTTCAAGCAGATGTTAGCGACGGAGCTGACAACGCTTCAGTTGTAAAAAATGTTATTGACCAGACAATCGCAAAATTTGGTCGTATCGATGTATTAATCAACAACGCTCAAGCTTCTGCTTCAGGCGTTTCAATCGCAGACCATACATTAGAGCAATTTAACCTTGCTATGTACTCAGGTCTTTACGCAACATTCTACTATATGCAGGCTTGCTATCCATACCTTAAGGAAACACAAGGTTCTGTAATCAACTTTGGTTCAGGCGCTGGTTTATTCGGTAACTACGGTCAATGCTCTTATGCAGCTGCAAAGGAAGGTATCCGTGGTTTAAGCCGTGTTGCTGCTACAGAATGGGCTAAGGACGGTATCAACGTAAACGTTATCTGCCCACTTGCATGGACAGTTCAGCTCGAAAACTTTGAAAAGGCTTATCCAGATGCATTCAAGGCAAATGTTAAGATGCCACCTGCTGGTCACTACGGTGATGCAGAACTTGAAATCGGTCGTGTTTGTGTACAACTTGCAAATCCAGACTTCAAGTACTTAAATGGTGAAACATTAACATTAGAAGGTGGTATGGGACTTAGACCATAGCAAAACAAAGTCCTACGAAAAGACGTTTGCACTCCTTGTCGCACGCAACGGATGCATAAAAAGGAGTTTCGTCATAAATTTAGAAGAGCACACTTCAATATGAAGTATGCTCTTCTTTTTTATTCCTCACTCCTTTTAAGCACCGGCGGCTCCAAAGGCTTTTCTTTAGGAGTTTTGTTTTGCTATCTCCTCCTGCTTCGCAGCAGTTACGCTAACCTCTGCTTCGCAGTATATAACGAAAAAAGGTGCTCTTTAATGTGATGATATGTACCCTCTTTACTGGACAAACCAGTAAGGAGGGTATTTTTATGCGTTATAGCTACGAGTTTAAACTAATGTGTGTTGATTTGTATAAATCAGGGAGATATCCCGA
>SVDX01000015.1 GCA_015057605.1 Lachnospira sp.
ACGCAGGAACACCATTTTTATTAGCAACTATCAGTTCCTTTTCTTCTTTGCAGGTATTTACAATACCTGTGGTATTTTTCAAATTTGCTAATGGTATAAATTTCATAAACAAAATCCTCCTAATATATTAAAATATAAATAAAGCAGACAAATATTTTTGTATCTGTCTGCTTTCAATCTATTATTTAGTTATCATGCTCCAGCATGTTTTCAATAAAAATCGCATATCCTTTTGTGGGATCATTTACCAAAACATGTGTTACTGCACCGATAATTCGCCCATTTTGAATCACAGGACTGCCCGACATCCCTTGTACTATACCATTTGTTATTTTCAACAATTCTGAATCTGTAACCTTAAATTCTATTCCTTTGTTTGAGTTAGTAGCATTTAAGTCTACCCTTGTTATTTCAATTTTATAGTCTTTTGGCTCACCGCTTACATAGCTTCTTATAAATGCTTCTCCAATTTCAATTTCTGAACAGTATGCAACATCTGCTACTATTGGATTTTCTATTTTTTCAATAGCTTCAAACTTGCCAAATATACCACTGTCTGAATTCTCATATATGCTTCCAAGCAAATATTTATTGTTATAGTTGATTATACCTACAAATTCACCTGGTTTTGATTCTTTACCAGGAATAATTGTCATTATTTTTGTTTCATAAAGCTTGCCTGAAGAAATTTCAATTAATCGACCTGTATCAATATCTCCAATCCCATGGCCTAATGAGCCGAATTCACCATTAGGTTTAATATAAGTAATGGTTCCAACACCTTGTGTATCATCTCTTATCCATAATCCAAGCTTATAACTTTTATCGGTGGAAAGTACTGCATTTGTTTTAACTTCAATTATTTCACCATTTCTTCTGATTTTTAGTATAGCATCTGCGTCCTTATGTTCATTTACTAATTGCAATAATTGTTCCTTTGATTCAAGCTTTTTCCCATTAAATTCTAATATATAATCACCAGCATAAACTTTATCCTTGCATGGCGAGATTTGATTGCCAAGATAATCTGTAACCTTTGTTGTCTGCGCCACCATAACGCCATCATATTTTACATATATTCCGATAGGGAATCCGCCAAGTAATACCTGTTGCTTTTCGACAACATTTACATTAACGGTTTTTATTGTGTAAAGACCAAATAGCTTTATATCAAATGCATATGAGCCATTTGATCCCGCTTTTATTTTTAACGGCTGTGTTAAATCAATAGGGACCTGACTGTCATTGTAGACTGCACTACCCAAAACTGGCAAATTAAAGTCATACTCGTTTTCTTTATTTTCTTCAATATAAATATTGTTTGGAATACTACTTTTGCAATATGAAATTGTATATGTCATTAGTCCTGTAATACCAAGAAAGTATATAAGCAAAACTAATATTTTCATTTTTTTATATGTGCTCACCCTATCACCCCTTTTAATTATTGTAACAAAAAAATAAGAGAGTATTCTCTACTCTCTTATTATGTACTAATTGTTCTTAGTCTGCTCTGCCAATTCTTTCATTTCTTTTGCACTCGCAAGCGTAGCATCCGTTATCTTAGCTCCGCCAATCAAACGTGCAAGCTCATTTACAATATTTTCATTCTTAAGTGCATATATATCAGTAACTGTTTTATTATCTAAAACCTGCTTTTCAATGAGGAAATGCTCATCTGCCATAGCAGCTATTTGTGGTAAATGTGTTATACATATTACTTGATGTTTCTTTGCTATAAGATTGATTTTTTCTGAAACCATTTGAGCCGTTCTACCGCTTATACCTGTATCAATTTCATCAAATATCAACGTATCTGTTTCATCCTTATCAGCTATTACTGATTTAATTGCAAGCATAATTCTCGAAATTTCACCACCAGAAGCAATCTTTGATAATGGTTTTTTTGCTTCGCCTGGATTTGTAGAAATAACAAATCTAACAATATCATAACCATTTGCAGTGTATTTATCATTTTTTTCAAATTCCAAATCAAATTCTACGCTTAAGAAATTAAGCTCAACCAATGCTTCTTTAATTGATTTTGATAAAACCAATGCGACTTCTTTTCTTTGCTTTGAAAGCTTGCCACATAAATCCTCTAATCTATTTTCAAGCTCAAGCTTCTTTTGATTTAGTGCTTGCTTTAATTCATCATAATTGTTAAGCTTTTCATACTTTTCTTCACATTTTTGCTTGTATAGCAATATCTCTTCAATGCTTTGACCATACTTTGCTTTTAAACCGTTGATAAGATTTATTCTGTCTTTTATTATTGCAAAATGCTCTTCATCTAAATCCATTTTTGACAAATAATCTGCTATATCGTTGCCGGCATCATTTAATATAGCCTCAGCATCATTTAATTGGCTTAATATATTTTGAAGTCTTTCATCAAATTCTATAACTGAATTAATGCTTTTAATTGCATTTCCAACTGCTTCAATTGCAGATGACCCTCTATAATCAGCAATACTTTGCTGTGCCGATGCCACACCTGATACAATTCGCTTAGAATTGCTAAGTAGCTTATATTCTGATTCAAGCTCAACATCTTCATCCTTAAGTAATGCCGCTTCTTCAATTTCGTTAATTTCAAATTTTAAAAATGAAATTTCCTTCGCCATGTCCTTTTCATCTAAAGACATATCGTTAAGTTCAGATAAAAGCTTTGTATATTCCTGATATACCATCTTTATCTCCTGCTTTAATGATAAAATATCATCCTTTGCATATTTATCTAATATTTCAATATGCTTTGCTTCATTTAACAAGGACTGATGCTCATGTTGTCCATGTATATCTATAAGCAGGGCTGTTATCTTTTTAAGTTGCGTGTTAGTTATATTTTCGCCATTTATCTTAGTTACGGTTCTTCCATCCATAAGCTTTCTTGTAATGAAAAGCTGACCTTCTTCAAGGTCTGTGATTCCCATTTCTTTAAGTACTTCAAGCTTATCCTTATCTTCAATTAAAAACTCTAATTCTACTAACGCATAATCGGCGCCATTGCGGATTATATCCGTATTAACCTTAGCACCAAGTGCAATATTAATAGAGCCGATAATAATAGATTTACCTGCACCGGTTTCACCTGTTAGAACATTAAATCCATTTTTAAAGTTAACGTCTATCTCTTCAATTAAAGCTAAATTTTTAACATGTAAATTAATTAGCATAAATATCTCCCTTCCTATGTCTTTGCATAAGGGACTTTCGAAATTACTCTTTTATTAGTTTACGAATTTTATTCATAAGATTAACTGTGTCATCAACGGTTCTTACTGCACACATGATTGTATCATCTCCGGCTATACAGCCTACAATTTCCTGCCATTGCATTGCATCAAGTGCTGTTGCAACAGCCATTGCCATACCAGAAACAGTCTTTATTACAAGAATATTTTGAGCCATGTCCATACTCACATAACCATCTCTTAATACTCTTATGTATTTTTCATTTAAAAGGGCTTCTGCTTTTTGCAAAAATGCGTATTTTTGCTTGCCATTTGGCAATAAAACTTTCGAAAGCTTAAGCTCCTTAATATCTCTTGATACTGTTGCCTGAGTTGTATTAAAACCAGCTTCATTTAGTTTAAATGCTAATTCTTCCTGTGTATCAATTTCATATGTATTGATTAACTCAATTATCTTAGCTTGTCTTGTATTCTTCATATTTTACCCCTAACTGTCTGCCATTTTCTTTCTAATAACCTGTAAGAAGCTTATTTTATTAGTTTTAATAAGCATAGTTCTTTCTTTCGCCTTAGTTATAACTATCTTATCACCTGTCATTAATGGAACATGCTGTTCACCATCAAACGAAGCCACTCTTTCTTGATAGATACCTTTGTTAGCTGTCATCACAAGCTCAATTCTATCATTCTCCGCAAGAATTATACTTCTTTTATTTAAAGTATGTGGACAAACCGGTGTAATAAGCATCATTGATGCATTTGGCTGAACAATCGGTCCTCCGGCTGATAAGCTGTATGCTGTTGAACCAGTTGCCGTAGCTACAATCAGACCATCTGCTGAATATGAATTAAGATATTCATCATTAACAAATATATCAAAATCAATTACTCTTAACATACCCGTTCTATTTATAACGATATCGTTTAATGCAATATTTTCATATATAAGGTTCCCGTCTCTATATGCCTTACCATTCAACATCATACGTGTATCTATTTCGTATTTATCCTCAATCACTAAATCGAGTGCAGGATACACTGATGTTTTTTCGATATCTGTTAAGAATCCTAAGGTTCCTATATTTACACCCAATATTGGTATCTCTCTTTTACACAAATCTCTTGATGCCTGAATAATTGTACCATCACCACCAAGTACTATGGCACATTCCACTTCATTTGGAATATAATCAGGGTTTGTATATCTATATCCTGATGCCTTTGCATCTACGCCCTCCGGCTGACGATAGCATACACAGCCTTTATTTTCAAGATATTCAATTATCTCGTTAGTAAATTCAAATTTTGGATCTTTTGCAGTATTTGTAATAACAAAAAATTTATTCATAACCTGCCAAACTCCTTTCTTAAATAAGAGTATTTAAATTACAAGCTTAAATGTGACGCATTTACAAGCTTTTTAATATCATAAATACCATCACTCTCACTCTTAGTTAGATGTACAAGATACTCTATATTACCTTCTGGTCCTTTAATAGGTGAATAATCAAGCATTTTTATGTTAAAGCCTATACTTTT
The DNA here is from genome assembly GCA_015057605.1 of Lachnospira sp. Taxonomy (GTDB): domain Bacteria; phylum Bacillota; class Clostridia; order Lachnospirales; family Lachnospiraceae; genus SIG291. The sequence goes on from SVDX01000015.1 coordinate 4,737, forward strand.
GGCAAATTCAATTACCTGTGTTATAACCTCAATATGCACTGTCTTGTCCTTTACAACACCTTTTTTACCTACATTTGCCTTACCAGCTTCAAATTGTGGTTTTATAAGCGCAACCACTTCTCCAGTCTTGGTAAGTAATTCTCTTACTGGCAACAAAACTTTTGTCAAAGAAATAAATGAGACGTCAATACTTATAAAGTCCATTTTCTCTTTAACATCCTCTGGTGTAAGGTAGCGTATATTGGTCTTTTCCATAGATACCACTCGCTCATCCATGACAAGCTTTTCTGCTAACTGACTATGTCCCACATCAACGCAATACACCTTTTTTGCTCCATTTTGTAGCATACAATCTGTAAAGCCTCCTGTTGATGCCCCAACATCCATACAAATCTTTCCAGCAAGCTTTATATCAAATGCTTCTATTGCTTTTTCAAGCTTTAATCCTCCACGACTAACGTATTTTAGAATTTCGCCCTTTATCTCAATAAATGCATCCTCATTAATTTGCTCGCTTGCTTTTTTTATGCATACACCATCTGCATATACCTTGCCTTCAACGATCAGCGTCTTAGCCTTTTCTCTTGAAGTAGCAAGTCCTTTATTTACAAGAAGTATATCTATTCTTTCTTTCATTTTTCTACTCTTTCATATGCAGTCATTATTTTATCAAATATAGCATCTGTATCTATGCCATATTTTTTGCGCAACTGCTCTACATTTCCATGTACAACAAATGAATCTGGTAATGCAACATTTAATACATCACATGTAAATGCTTTATCGTTAACATACTGCATAACTGCTTGTCCATAGCCTGAAGTGACAACATTTTCTTCAATTGTAACAATAAGCTTATGACTATTTTGTAATTCATCAATAAGACTTGTATCTATTGGCTTTACAAAACGTGCATCTGCTAATGTTGCGTTTATTCCTTTAGTTTTAAGCATCTCTAATACCTTATAAGCGGTATCAAGCATATTTCCAACGGATAAAATTGCTATATCTCTGCCATTTTCAAGGATTGGCGACTTGGCGTACTCATAAGTGCCTGCCATATTAACCGCATCGCTTACTTCTCCTCTTGGATATCTTATTGCGATTGGTCCATTATAGTCTGCTGCAAATTCCATAGCTTTTTCAAGCTCTTCGCCACCAGATGGTGAAAGTATACACATATTTGGAATAGTTGATAGATACGAAATATCAAATATACCCTGATGTGTTTCGCCATCAGCACCCACTATACCAGAACGGTCAATAGCAAATACAATCGGCAACTTTTGTATACAAACATCATGAATAATCTGATCATATGCTCTTTGTAAAAATGACGAATAAATCGCCACTACAGGCTTTAATCCGCCTACTGCAAGCCCTGCCGCAAATGTAACCGCATGTTCTTCTGCGATTCCTACATCAAAATATCTTTCAGGGAATTCTTTTTCGAAACGCTTAAGTCCTGTGCCATCAGGCATAGCCGCTGTAATTCCAACTATATTACTATTAAGTCTCGCTAATTCACATAGCTTATTAGAAAAAATCTCTGTATATGTCTTCTTAGTTCTTTGCTTTAAGGATTTACCTGTTTCAACATCAAAGGCATCAATACCGTGAAATCTAGCTGGATATTTTTGAGCATATTTATAGCCTCTACCCTTTTCTGTAAGCACATGTACGATTACTGGTTGTTTAAACTTCTTCGCTACATTAAATGCTTTTATGAGTTTAGGTACATCATGTCCATCAAATGGTCCCATATAGGTAATACCCATATTTTCGTATACCATACCCGGAATAACCATTTGCTTAATACTATCCTTTGTCTTTTTTATTTGATTTACAATCTTATCACCGTATACAGGAATCTTGGAAAGCCCTTTGCTTACACCTTCCTTTAATTCCGAATAACCCTCTGTTGAACGTATGTTATTAAGAATTGTAGTGATTCCACCAACATTTTCAGAAATTGACATTTTGTTGTCATTGATAACAATTATAAAATTCGATTCATTTTTTGCTGCATTATTAACAGCTTCATACACCATACCACCAGTAAGTGCACCATCACCTATAATTGAAACGATATAATTTTTCTGGCCTTTTATATCTCTTGCTGCACACATACCAAGCCCAACCGAAAGTGAAGTTGAACTATGTCCTGTATCAAACGCATCATATTCGCTTTCATTTCGTTTTGGAAAACCGCTCATACCCTCAAATTTTCTAAGTGTAGCAAATTCGTCTTTTCTACCTGTCAAAATCTTGTGAATATAGCTTTGATGTCCAACATCAAATATAAGCTTATCATTTGGCAAATCAAATGCTAAATGTAATGCCATTGTAAGCTCTACTACGCCTAAATTAGAAGCTAAATGTCCACCTGTTTTACTTACTGACTCAACTAAAAATTGTCTTATTTCTGCAGCAAGATCCTGATAGTCTTCTTTATTCAATTTTTTAATATCATTAGGATTATTAATTCTATCAAGAAGCATTGCTTTCTCCTTATTTATCTCTATTTATCAAATCTTCAATTAATTTCTTTAAAGTATTGTAAGCATCTGGCATCTTATCTTTAGCTAAATCCTGTAATTCTGATATAGCTAAATTTGATAACTGTTCTACCTTTTCTTTTGCACTATCCATACCTACTAAGCTTACATATGTAGTTTTATCATTCTTTTCATCGCTTGCAACAGGCTTACCGATAACTTCTTCATCTCCTATGATATCTAAGATATCATCCTGAATCTGAAATGCAAGTCCAACCTTATATGCTATGGCTTCTATGTTCTTAACCTCTGTATCATTTGCACCAGCCAAAATAGCGCCAACCATCATAGATGCTTCTAAAAGCGCACATGTCTTTAAGTTGTATATAAAGTTAATTGTTGCCATATCAATTGACTTGCCACTGTTAATTACATCAACTACCTGACCACCAATCATACCGTATACACCTGCTTTTGTGGCCATAACTTTCATAGCCTCTATTACGCGATGCTTGTTATCTGTAAGATCATATGACTTTAACATAATTTCAAATGCATAATTAAGCAATGCATCTCCTGCTAAAGTACCTGTTGCATGTCCATATTGATACCATGTTGTAGGCTTGTTTCTACGGAACATATCATTGTCCATCTCTGGCAAATCATCGTGAACTAATGAATATGTGTGTATCATCTCTATAGCAACCATAAATGGCTCAATAATCTTTTCATTACCGCCAAACAGTCTGTATGATTCATACATAAGAATTGGTCTTATACGCTTACCACCTGCTAACATACTATAATTCATAGCAGAAAAAATAGTTTCCTGAAGGCCTATTTCCTCTGGTAAATATTCTTTAATTATATTATTAACACTTTCTCTATTCATTATCATCATCCTCATTTAATATTGTAATTTGCTTTTCAACACCTTGTAGCTGTTCATTACAATATTTAGTAAGCTTTACACCTTCACTATATAGATTAAAGGCTTCCTCAAGTGAAATCTCACCATCCTCAAGCTTAGTTATTAGTTCCTCTAATTGTTCCATTGCATTTTCAAGAGTTAATTCAGTTGACATTATTACTCCTTTTCTTGTCTAAAACATTTGCTTTAAGCATACCATCTTTTAAATAAATATTAAAGCTTTCACCAACATCAATCATATCAATGCTCTTAATTGCTTTTTTATCATTATCTTCAATATAAGCATAACCACTTTCTAACTTAGTTAGTGGAGAGGCTCCATGTAGCTTTTGCGCTAAAACTGCCAATCTATGCTTATCGCGTAAAAATATGCTTTGAATATTCTTATTCAAACGATATCTATATTCGATGATTTTTTGTTTTTTAACCTTTACCTGTGTAATTGGATTAAGATATTTTAGTTTTGTTTCTATTGATAAAAGTTTAAATTTTTTATCTTCTAATCTATCAAAAATAGCTATATCCAAAGCTTTTTTATAGCCTGATATCATATCTAAAATATATCTTAAATCATATACCGCAAGCTCTGCAGCCGCTGAAGGTGTTGGTGCTCTTAAATCAGAAACAAAATCTATAATAGTATAATCTGTTTCATGACCAACTGCTGATATTATCGGTACCTTACAGGCAAACACTGCTTCTGCAACAATGCGTTCGTTAAATGCCCATAAATCCTCAATACTACCACCGCCACGACCAACTATCATAACATCTACACCAAAACTTTCAAGTGCATGTATACCATTAACAACTGACTCTGCAGCCGCTTCACCTTGCACTAATGCAGGATAAAGTATAATCTCAACATACGGATTTCTTCGTTTTGTTATATTAATAATATCCTGAATTGCTGCACCGGTACTTGCTGTAACCACACCGAGCTTTTTAATAAATTTTGGTATTGCTTGCTTGTAAACGGGCGAAAACATTCCCATCTCTTCAAGTTCATTTTTAAGTTGCTCATAGCGCTTGTACAAATCGCCTTCGCCGTCAAGAGTAATCTCTTTAGCATACATCTGGTACTTGCCATCACGCTCATATACAGTAATGCTTCCCTTCACAACGATTTGCATACCATCGCTTAACTTAAAATTAAGACCACTTCTATTCGTTACAAACATCACCGCTGACATACTTCCTATATCATCCTTGATTGTAAAATAAATGTGGCCTTTTGTATGATACTTGCAATTAGAAACTTCACCCTTTATACTTACGTTCTTTAGAAGAAAATCCTCATTGAACATATTTTTAATATAGGTATTAATCTGCCCTACTGTGTATACACTACTCATCTCTTGTCATTTTCCCTAAAATACCGTTAATAAATGTTGCGGATTCTGGTGTGCTGTACTTTTTAGCTAAAACCACTGCTTCATTAATAGCAACCGAAAGAGGAACATTATCGTCAAATAATGCTTCAAATACTGCTATTCTAAGAATTGTCAATTCTACCTTAGCAATTCTGTCAATATCCCAGTCTTTTGCATAATCTGATATCTTTTTATCAATTTCATTAAGATTAAGCTTAATAAGTGCAAGCTTATCCTCAATCTCTTTTCTTTCCTCTTCATTTGCTGCTACTTCAGTAATCATCTCTGTATTAGCACTTGAATTTTGAAAATACAATTCATATTGTTCCTTTAATTCAGCATCGTCATGAAATTCAATTCTAAATAACATTTTAAACAAATGTTCACGAAGCATTCTTCTTGTCATCTTCTGATCTCCTATAAGTCTATATACTTTAAAAAGGGATGTCTGTAATAAAGACACCCCAAATTTTAACTAAATATTCTTCGATATGTTAACACTTGCGATTCTAACATTAACTGCTGTAACTTCTAAATTAGTCATAGTTTCGATAGCTGATTTAACCTTCTCTTGTACTGCTTCTGTCACTTCAACTATTGAATAACCATATTCTAAATTAAGTGAAAGATAAACGCTTAACTGATTTTCATCAAGGTCAATCTTAACACCCTTAGATAAATTCTTCATTCCTAACTTGCTTACAAGCTCGTTAGTAATGTTACCTGCCATACAAGCAACGCCTTTAACTTCAGTAGCTGCGAGACCTGCGATGATAGCAATAACTTCATCTGCAATCTTAACCTCTCCCATACCACATTCTTGTTTTAGTGCATATACACTTCTATTTTCTTTTTCCATCAATGTACCTCCTCATTTTCTTCAATATGATTAACTATGTATATTATAACAAACTTACTGAAATTTGCAAATACTTATTTTGACTTAGTGATAGGAGTTATAACAACTTTTTCCATACTAAACTCTGTTTTTCTTGTAACAATATCAAGAATCTGTGCTCTTTGTGCATCTGTAATAGTTTCTGCATCAATAACTACGTCTACTCCATCGGCATTTAAAGACACAATTGCATTTGCAAATCCCTTAGCTTCTAAAAGAATTTCTGTCGCAATTTCTTTCTCAGAAATATCAGATAACTCAATTACCTTGTTAATTGCATCCTTTTTATTTTCTTCCGCCAAATCAATATTATCAATTATCTCAAAAAGTGTTTCTTTATTCTTTGCTCTGCTTTGTTCGCGCTCAAGCTTTATCTGTGCAACCATATTTTCTACACCTGTACCTGATGTAAGAATTGTTTCACCTGGGTCTACGATTTCGTCTCCTACATCATTTGAAAGTATTTCCATTCCGTTATCCTTAGCATTATCCGCGCTATTCTTATTGTCATTTATATTGCTGATATAATTAATATAACCTGTTATCGCAATAAGTATAGCAAAAACTGTGATAATTACGTGATTTTTTTTGAATTTCTTTTTCATTTTTACCTCCTACTTTTATATGCTTTATTGCATCTTCATTACTCTAATTTTATGAGCCGGTATATTAAATAATGACTGAATTGCTTCAGAAATTTTTCCTGCCACAATACTGTTATCACCCCCCTTAGCAATAACCACTACACCTTCAATAACCGGTTCTATTTCCCTAATAACATATGGTTCTTTGTCATTATATATTACATTTTCTGAGTATTCCTTATTACTTGTAACTCTTTTACCCCCTGCATTATCTTCTTCCTCAATAATATTTTCACTTATAGAGGTATCGCTTTTAACCACTAATTCCTTACTACTTTTTAGTGTAACCATTGTCTTTACAGCACCTACACCATCAACCTTTGATAAAATGTCTTCAAGTCTTTTTTCAATCATTTGCTCATATGAGGTATCTGTACTACTTTCAGGCTCATTTATAATCTGTTTTTTTGAATCCGATTTTTTAGTTGGTAATGCTATCACAAGCAGTAATACACCAAACAAAAAAATTAATAATAGCTTGTCTTTTTTTATTAACTTATTAACCTTCTTCTCCATAAATATGAATATTTGCTTTATCAATACCATAAAGCAGTGCTATCCTTTCCTTAATTTCGATTATTTCCATTTTTTCAACCTTTGGCGCACTAACCCCGCCAATATTAATTTTCTCAACCATTATCCTTGTATCGGACAAATAAATTTTCATAGCTTTAATTGCGTAATCATTAGTGTACTCAAGCTCAAGCTTTGTTGCATTGTAATTATAGCTATGCATTATTTCGTTTATTTTTTGCCTCATCTTTTCATTGTATTCATCAAGCACTAAAGCATTGCTATAGCGTTCTAATTCTTCAAAATCGATTTCTCCAACCTCTGTATTAATGGCAGCAATTGTTTTTTGATACCAACCATTTAAGCCATCTTCAAAATTCAAAAGCTTTGATATTGGTGTTAAAATGCTAATTATTAATACAAAGCCTAAGAATAGTTTTATATAACTTTTATAGTTGTTACTTGGAATAACATTTATTATAGTTGCTGACAGCAGCACAAAACCTAATAACTGCATAATATATTGTTTCATAATTACCCCCCATAATAATTTGTGTTAGTGGCTACACATATTATTGAAATCGTAATAAAAAATAACAGCATACTTGTAGTCATAAGCCTTGTAAGCATCACTATTCCATCCGCAATTATTCCAACAGATGAAACTATTCTTTTTTCACTTATAGGCTGTATAATTCCCGCTGCAAAGCGATACATACAGGATAAAATTATTAGCTTTATTATAGGTACAACAACTATTATCACTAAAAATATAAGACCTGCTACTCCAATCGCATTTTTAACTACAGTTGCAGTACTAATAACAACAGAACCTGCACCTGATATGACATCTCCAACCCCTGGTATTGCAGAAACTGCCTTTGAAAGAACATTTATTTTAGCAGAATCAACCATTGGAAGCACTATACCCTGTACAACATTTAATCCTATGACAAGTGCATACAAAGCCTTTATAAGCCATTCAAATATATGCTTTATAAACTCAGCAAGCTTGCTAAGCATTTCCTCTTTATGAATATTATTGATTAAATTTAATACTACAAAGGCATATACCATAGGTACTAAAAGATTTAAAAATATAAATTCAACCAAGGTTATTGTCGCAAGACTAACCTCATAAAATGCAGTGCCGGTAATACTTCCCGAGCTTAATCCTACTGCCACAAAAAATGTAGGTAAAAGCACCTTCATAAAATCCAAAAGCGAATTCAGTGCAGTCGTTACAATCCCGGATGCTACTAAAAAGCCACTGCTAAGTAAGGTTAATAATAAAATATATGTAACATAAAAGCTTGTATCAGAAATGCTACTATTGATAAGATTTTTAGAAAATCCTGTAAATATCGCTGTAAGTATAGCTATTACAATTATCTTCATGATAATATTCCAATTACTTTCAATCTCGTATAATACTAAATCCTTTAAATAGCTTAAAATGCTTTCATCCATATCAAGTAAATTTCCAGAAATCAAATCATTTACAAGCTCTGTAAAGCTTTTCCTTTCACTTATACCACTTTCTTTTATGTACTCTTCAATTTTCGTATAATCATAGTTATAATTTGTTTCCATTTATACTCCTAAAAGAATTTTTCAACAGTTTCTAATAAAGCCATTATTACCGGCATACTCATATACATAATACATATCTTTGCAAAGGTTTCTATTTGATTGGCTACACTTGCATAACCAGCATCCTTACAGATATTTTGTGAAAATTCTCCCACATAAGTTATCCCAATCATTTTAAACAATATTTTTATATACTTGTCCTCAACTAAAACAATATTTTGTAGGGTATTTATCATTTGTATAACCTCTGAAAGCTTAGAAAGTATTGAAAAAAATATTATTAATGTGCATGCAAAACCGATTAAATATGAATACTCAGGTCGACTTTGCTTTAAATAAACTCCAATTAATACCGTTACTATCCCCATAAGAGCAACCTGTGCTATTTCCATTTGCCCTCCTATAACAAAAATAATTGTTTTATCGTTTTAAAAAGTTCAAGAATATAGGGAATAATCCAAAACAATACTATTAAAAGTCCCGCAAGCGACACTAAATATGCCTGTTCATCTCTTCCACTATGCTTTAAAACCTGATTAATAATCGATACCACAATACCAACTGCGGCAATCTTAAATATCATATTTATTTCCATATTTTTCCCCTAAATAATTATTATAGTAATAAATATCCCTACTGCAGTACAAAGACACTTATATACCTTGCATTTACCATTTGCATCTGCTTCAAGCTCATTTATATCAGCCTCTAACTCACTAAGGTAAAGCTTCGCATTTTTCACCTGCAAATCTGCATCCAGATATCCTAAAATTTCTGCAAAGCCTATCAGTTTTTCAATATCTGTAGTAGTTAAATTGCTACCTTTTAAATATTTTTTTGCATTATTTGCAAATATTTCTACGATTGTACCCGAATCATATGCATTTATGTCCTTTGAAATGCTTTCAAAAAATGTTATAAATGGCTCCTTACTCTTTAATGCTACCTCTTCCATTGCCTCTCCTAAGGACATTCTTGCGTAGCTTATGTGATTAGTTATTATAAGAAGATTTTTTCTTAAAAGCTTAAGTTCTTTAATACGCTTTAAATATGTCTCGCTAAAGCTTAAGCCAAACAAATAGCCACTACCTATAACAATACATCCTCCTATCAGTTTTAAGAGCATTTATCACACCTCATTTCCCTAAATTCAGAATCATAAATTGCAGCTATCCTTCCTATCGTATTTGACAAAATTATATAGCGTTCAAATAACTTGTCCGAAATGAGCTCGCCAAAATGTGGCTTTTTAATTACATCAGCTAAATCCATTCCGTGAATAGTCGCAAATATTGCACATCCGGAATTGATAACATATCTAATAGCATCCGCATCCTCCTTTTTACCTATCTCATCCACTGCAATTAAATCAGGAGCCATTGAGCGTATCAGCATTAACATACCTTCTGTTTTAGGACAGCAATCTAATATGTCTGTTCTGATTCCAACATCATTTTGCGCAATTCCAAGATAACAAGCTGCAATCTCTGAACGCTCATCTACTAAGCCTACTGTAAATTTTGCATTTGACATTTGACGTACAATATCTCTTAATAGGGTTGTTTTACCACAGCCTGGCGGAGATATAATCAGAGTGTTTTTAAGAAGCTTTTTATCTCTTAAGTATGGAATCACTTCGTTAGCGCACCCGATTACTTCATGTGCAATTCTTATATTAATATACGAAATATTCTTAATTGTTTTAATATTTTTATCATTTAATACAACCTTGCCACAAATCCCTACTCTATGACCACCATTAACAGTAATAAAACCCTGCTTTATCTCCTCTTCAAATGCATACAATGAATAATTACTTATGTACTCCATAGTCTCCTTAAATTCATTTTTTGTAATATATATTGCATCTTCAATTACATTTGTAAGTACTGCATTTTGCGTTATAAAAAACTCATCATTTTCATACGCTAAAATAATAGGTTTGTTTACGCGTAATCTTATCTCATATAATTTATTGAAATTGATGTCAAGCTTTGCAAATACTTTTCTTACCTCAAGTGCTAACAGCCTTAATATCTCATCCTTCTTGTCCACAGCCTTCGCCTCCTTTTAACTCAATATATGAATTATTTCTACCGCTTATTCAACTTATTTTTGTTAAGTTTAATTTTTTTAATGTATTGACACAAAATAATGCAAATGCTATAATGTTATTTGCTTGCGGATGTGGCGGAATGGCAGACGCAGCAGACTCAAAATCTGCCGGGGGTGACCTCGTGAGGGTTCGAGTCCCTCTATCCGCATAAAAAAAGCTCACCTAACGGTGAGCTTTTTTAGTTCTTATACTAATAAAATTTTTTGTTGCCCCACATATGGTTTGCCTTTAAATCCAAATATTCAGCATACGCTCTCTCTAATATCTGTTTTTCATTAACAAACTTCAACAAATGATAGGCTTCATGGAACTTATAGTATCCGGAATCCACAAAGAACTCTTCTTTTTGTGGCTTGCTATAATAATTATCTGCCATCATAAGATACCAATGCACTGTCTTATTAACTATATCATCACTTGTGTTAAAGACATATTCACTTTTACCTATGTATTTCATTATTTTAGCACTGACACCGGATTCCTCTTTTACCTCGCGTGTTGCAGTCTCTTTATATTCTTCTCCCTCTTCTACTGTACCTTTTGGGAGAACCCAGCCTTCATACTTATTCTTATAATTCTTATATAGAACAAGCACCTTGCCTCTAAAAATAACCACACCGCCACAGCTTGTTGCTTCTAACATAGCACTTCCTCCTGCTTAATAGTGTGTAAATCTAAATTAATATTAGTATACTATTTTTCTTTCAAGTAAGCAAGTAGAAGTTTTATTCAACACCACGTTCAAAATGACCTCGTGTATATTCATCCACACATTTTCCTGATAAAACCGAACGTATCTGCTGTTCATTTTCAAAAACAAAATCGTATCTTAGTGCGCTATAATTAATGTTTTTAATCTTGTCTGCCTTATCATAGATTTGCATTGGAACGCTATTATATATAATGTTATAGCAATATTTACATACATTTCTTACCTTAAAATTTTTATTATATCTGTCATTTAAAAGTAAAATTTTTTCCTTCGTATCACATCCATTATAGGTTTTATTGATACATTGTGCACTTATCATTACTGGTATATTAGAATATACGATAAGCTCAGCAGGCGTTTTTATGTGCTTAAGCTCATTTGCATTAAGTTCAAGTGAATAAGTAAAAGCATTTACCCCTTCATTCGAAAATGCATCCATCGTAATATCATTCATAATATGCATTGTTGTATCGCATATTATGGTTACATTATCCAGCTTTTTTAGATAACCTAACTCTTCATAATTTCTAACAAGGAAGCCATCAGAGCCAAGCGCTATAAGCGCTTCAAGCTCCATATAAGCATTTGTTCTTAATATATAAGGCAATGCGATATATAGCTCTACATCTTTTGAATGACTCTGTTTTAGTAAATCAGCAAAGCTTTCCTTTTCAAGCTTTTCGCTTTCGATATATATTCTATTTACAAAATCATATTCTAAAACTACTGGAATCATTTTAGGCTCTAAAAGAAGTACTGAACAGCCTTTTTTTGACACCTCATTTTTTGAAATTTTTGGTTCATATTCATTGGCCTTTGCATATCTTTTTTTATTATTTAAAAGGGCTTCTAATTCCTCTAAGGCCTCACGTCGCAACGCATTAAGCACCTGATTTTGAACAAATATATTGTCTCCCATTACAACATCAAGCTTATCAAATTCAAATATAGTATTTCCTGTCTTTTTTATCTGCTTTAAAAGACTTTCTTTAGTTGCTGCTTGATTAAGAGCTTGACTTACTTCGTCGCCTTCTTTAGTAACTGTAATGTTACCTAAGAATATTTCAAGTCTAAGCTTTTCATTAGGAATTGCCGTTAAACATCCATTTATACTTATTTTTGATGTCTTTGATATAATTGATGCCTTGATATCTTCAATAAGCTTATTGTTTCTTATTCTATAAATATCCTTATTAGCTACCTTTGCATCCTTAGGCAAGCGCACTTCAATAAGTGTACCTTCTTTTATATCATTTTTTAAAGTATAGTTAAAATCATTTGAAAGTTCCAAAACATCTAAAGCATTTAATGATTTTATAGTCTTAATTTTAGCAATATTACCGTTAACTGATATTAACTTAGCAGCCTTAACGCCCCTATGATTAGGTCTATCAACCGATATCATATTTCTACCATTATGCTCTGTGTAATAGCCCTTTGTAAAATTACCACGATTAAAAATGTCCATAAGCTTTTCGATATCTTCCTTATCAACCTTATAGCCATCTCTTCCATTTTGTAAATACATATCAACGTATTTTCTATACATTGCGGTAACTAATGCCGTATACTCTGCACTCTTCATACGACCTTCAATCTTAAGTGAATATACGCCTGCTTCTATAATATCTGGTAGTATTTCGAGTGTGCAAATGTCTTTAGGACTTAAAAAATATCCCTTTTCCTTATTTAGCGAATACTGCAATCTGCATGGCTGTGCACAACGACCTCTGTTACCGCTTCTTCCACCTATCATACTACTAAACAAACATTGACCCGAGTAGGAATAGCAAAGTGCTCCGTGTACAAAGCTTTCAATCTCAATATCTACATTTTCATATATTTCACGTATCTCTGATAGCGATAATTCTCGCGATGTAACAATTCGGCTTGCACCCATATCTTTTAAAAGTTTGGCTCCATACTTTCCTGTAAGTGTCATTTGGGTACTTGCATGTATCTCGAGTCCAGGAAAGCTATTTTTTATAAAAGAAAAAACACCCATATCCTGAACAATAACTGCATCAAGTAAAGCCTCGTAAAGTGGTAAAATATAATTATACAAGCTATCTTTTATTTCCTTATTCTTCAGTAAGGTGTTCACAGTAAGATATACCTTTTTGTTATGAAGATGTGCGTAGGAAATTGCTTCAATAATCTTTTCTGTTGAAAAATTATCAGCATAGGCTCTTGCTCCAAACATATCTCCACCAAGATATATAGCATCTGCTCCTGCATTAACTGCAGCTATGAAATTTTCATACGACCCCGCTGGGGCCAATATTTCTACATTGTTGTTCATCATTTTTGCATATCCTGAAGTTCTGTTTCTAAACGAACTATATTCTTTTGGTAATTAGTTATGCTATCTTGTAAAGTCTTAATCTCTTGCTCTAAAGAATCAATCTTTATTTGAGCCGCAATCATATCATGCTTTAAATCATAAGCTTCCTTATCCTTGGCTTCAGAATCATTCTCTAATGAGTCTGCAAGCTTCTTAACCTTGAAATAATCATCAGCTAAATTGATTCTAATAATCATCTCTTGAATATCAAGTGGTTGCTTTCTAAAGCTCTCTGACTGCTTAACTTCTGCTATTTTATTGTTTATGTAACTGGCTACCTTTTGTAAATATTCTTCACTTTCATAACCACACAAAGTATATACTTTTCCGTCAATTACTACCTCTGTATTATTCTTATTAGCCATACTAATCTCCAATCCATAACATATTTTATTCATTATACCACAAATGTAAATATTTTAACAACTCTTTTCAATTCCTAAATGCATATAAGCCAAGTCTGTAACCATTCTTCCCCTTGGAGTTCTTACTATAAATCCATTTTGAATTAAATATGGTTCATACACATCTTCTACAGTTGATACATCTTCACCTAAAGATGTCGCAAGTGTATCAATTCCCACCGGACCTCCTGCATATTTTTCAATGATTGATGTAAGAATAAGTCTGTCATTTTTATCAAGTCCATACTTATCAACATCCAACAAATCCAATGCATAATCTGCAACTTCCTTAGTTATTGTACCATCGTATTTTACCTGTGCAAAGTCTCTTACACGCTTTAATAATCTATTGGCAAGTCTTGGAGTACCTCTTGATCTTCTCGCAAGTTCAAATGCTCCTTCATCAGAAATATCTACCTCAAGAACCTTTGCCGAACGGGTTATAATAGTTTTTAATTCTTCTACAGTATAAAATTCTAATTTATTAATAATACCAAATCTATCTCTTAGAGGTGCTGTAAGAAGTCCTGCTCTTGTAGTTGCACCTACTAAGGTAAATTTTGGCAAATCCAAACGTATTGATTTTGCAGCTGGTCCCTTACCTATCATTATATCAATAGCATAATCTTCCATCGCAGGATACAAAACCTCTTCCACCTGTCTGTTAAGACGATGTATTTCATCAACAAATAATACGTCTCCAGGCTGAAGATTATTAAGTATTGCTGCCATTTCGCCTGGCCTTTCAATTGCAGGGCCTGAGGTTATCTTGATATTAACACCCATTTCATTGGCAATAATGCATGCCAAAGTAGTTTTACCAAGTCCCGGAGGGCCATAGAACAATACATGATCTAATGAATCCTGTCTTGACTTTGCTGCATCTATGTATACCTTCAGATTATCTTTAACCTTTGCTTGTCCTACATAAGTATTAAGAGTACCTGGTCTTAGATTATTTTCAATTTTAACATCTTCATTTATAAACTCTGTAGTTATAATTCGCTTATCCATAATTCACCTGATTAGAATAATTTTTTTAATGCCTGTTTTAACAATTCTTCTGAATTTAAGCTATCTCTATTATCAACTGCTTTAACAGCTCTTGTTGCCTCTGTATTGCTGTAGCCTAATGCTACTAACGCCATTATTGTCTCATTTGTTACATTTGATGTATCAGCATTTGCTGTTACATTTTCATAAGTATCTATATCTGACGACAAGGAAATCTTGTCCTTTAATTCTATAATTAGCTTCTGTGCTGTTTTTGTACCTATTCCAGGTGCGCTTGAAATAAATTTTGCATCTGAAGCCATAATTGCCATTCGCAAATCATTTGGTGTTATTGTTGACAATATCGCTAATGCACCCTTGGGTCCAATTCCGTTAACTGTAATTAATAATTTAAATATGTTAAGATCGTCTCTTGTCAAAAATCCATATAGGCTTATTTCATCCTCACGTACATATAAATATGTGTAAATCTTTACCTCGCTACCTATTGATGGTATATTAGCTATTAAAGACATTGGAACTCTAATATTAAATCCAATATTATTATTTTCTACTATAATCATATCATCAATTATTTCCGACAATTCACCTTTTACGAACGATAACATAATATATACCTTCTTACTCTCTTTATAACAATTCCACTGACTATTCCTATAAGTACACCACTTACAATTCCAGAAACAATCAGTATTGGCAAATAATACATAACACTTATGTTTAATAGTAAAATTGCCACTATAATCTGCCCTAAATTATGAAACACTGCGCCAAATACGCTAACGCCTATAATTGAGCCTATTTTAAATCTTTTTAAAAGTCCCATAACTAAAAGACTTAATGTGCCGCCAGCAAGACTAAACAGCAGGCTGTAACTTGTACCAAATAGTATACCAACTAAGAATATACGTATAATACTTATAAATGTTGCAGCCTTAAAGCCATATACATATAAAGCTAATAAGACCACAACATTTGCAAGACCTAATTTTACGCCATAAACGGCTCCACTAATCGGTATGTTGGCTTCGATATAGCTCATCACCATAGCAAGTGCTATAAGAACTGAATAATGTGCAACATTCTTTGCCATATATGCCTCCGCTAATTAATGTTTATTATCAATTTGTGCGGTAAGCATACTATGCTTTGCTCCGTCATATGAATCTTTCCCTGCTTTATGCAAGTATGATTATCACAATCAGCTTCTGAAACGTACACCTTACCGTCTGATATAACAATTTTGTTATATCCATATTCTGTTCTTATTTCAAGTTCCTGATCCTTATCTAAGTCCAGTCTGGTGTATTCAGCGTTATCTAAGGTTATAACTACTTCTTTTCCGTCTTTCTTTAAAAACACATTATATACTACAAATATAGATAACGCTATTATTAATAATACACCTATTAAAATAAAATCTTGTTTTTTCATACCAAAACCTTAAAATAAATTAATTGCCTTTGTAGGACATTTCTCAGCACATTTACCGCATCCTGTACACTTAGAATAATCAATTGTAGCTAAATTATTCTCAACTTTTATTGCATCAAATTCACATTGTTTTGTACAAAGCATACATCCGATACAACCAACTGAACAGGCTTTTTTAACATTAACACCCTTATCGTTAGAATTACATTGAACTCTTACAGGTGATGTAACTGGTACTAATTCAATTAAATGTCTTGGGCAGACAGCAACACATTTGCCACATGCCTTACATTTATCTTGATTTATCTTCGCAATACCATTAACAATTTCAATCGCTCCAAAGTCACAAACATCCTTACATTCGCCATAGCCTAAACAGCCATATGAACAGGTCTTTGGGCCACCACTTGGAACTAATGGCATAACCTTACAGCTCTTTTCGCCGTAATAATTAAAGCTTTCTTTTGCTTTATCGCAATCACCAGCACATTTTACAAATGCTGCTAATTTAACGCTGTCGCCTACTTCTGCACCCATAATTTTAGCGATATTAGCCGCTGCTGCATCGCCACCAACAGGACATCCGTTAACAGGTGCTTCACCATTAGCAATAGCCTTTGCAAGGCCATCACAGCCTGCATAACCACAACCACCACAGTTGTTACCTGGTAATTCAGCTCTTATAAGTACTTCTTTTTCATTAACCGGTACTTTAAATTTTTCAGCTGAAATTCCTAAAAATAAACCTATAAGGATTCCAAGTCCACCTACAACTGCTGCTGCAACAAGTATTCCTTCCATGTCTTATCCTCCTTATAATCCTGAAAATCCCATAAACGCAATAGACATAAGACCTGCTGTTAATAAAACTATAGGCATGCCCTTAAATGGCTTTGGAATATCATTAAACTCAATTCTTTCTCTAATACCAGCCATAATTACAATTGCAATTGTAAATCCAACTGCTGTAAATGCACCATTTACTAAAGATTCTAATAAATTATAGCCTTCTTGTACGTTGATAATTGCAACACCTAATACTGCACAGTTTGTTGTAATAAGTGGTAAATACACACCTAATGATTCATAAAGTGAAGGACTTGCCTTCTTTAAGAACATTTCTACAAACTGAACTAAAGCTGCGATTACTAAAATAAATACTATAGTATTTAAGTATTCTAAATGTAATGTTACTAAAACGAAATCATAGATAACCTTTGTAACTACTGATGATATGGAAATAACGAAAAATACCGCTGCGCCCATACCTACTGCAGGTCCAACCTTCTTAGAAACACCAAGGAAAGGACATAGACCTAAAAACTGGCTTAATACAACATTGTTAATTAACGATGCTGTTATAGCAATCATAATAATCTCTTTCATGTATCCTTCCTCCTATTCTTTCTCTGCTAATGCACGGCCTGCACATAATGTGTTACCACATCCTGCACAACCGTCTGTTGGACATGCCTGCTTATCTTTATTAGGTTTTCCTTCTTTAAGCTTGTTTTGAATTGCAACAAGACAAGCTAATACAAAGAATGCGCCAGGAGCTAATACAAATATTGCTGCTGGTTGATAGCCTAAATCAATAAGACCTAAGTCCTTATCAAATAAAGTACCTGCACCTATGAATTCTCTAAATCCACCAAGAATTGTAATGGCAATTGTAAATCCAAGACCCATACCTAAACCATCAAATGCTGATAAAATAGGGCCATTCTTTGATGCATAGGATTCAGCTCTACCTAAAATAATACAGTTAACAACAATAAGTGGTATATAGATACCAAGTGAACTGTAAAGACTTGGAATAAAGCCTTCTAATAGGAATTGAACCATAGTAACGAATGAAGCAACAATAACGATGTATGCTGGCATTCTAACCTTATCAGGAATTACATTTCTAAGTAATGAAACAAATAAGTTAGCCATAACAAGAACTACTGTTGTTGTAAGACCCATACCCATTCCGTTAGTCGCACTTGTAGTTACCGCAAGTGTAGGACACATACCAAGCATTAATACAAATGTTGGATTTTCTTTAATTATACCGTTATATAATCTTTCTAAACATTTATTCAATGCTAACACCTCCATTTGCTTCTAAATATGCATATACTGCTAATGCACTATTAACACCCTGTGTCATTGCATTTGTAGTAATTGTAGCACCACTTATGGCACTAATTTCATGAGTTGCTGTGGCATCACCCTTTACGTAAGTAAACGCAGGAACCTTCTTGTTTGCATACTGGCCATAGAATTTTGAATCTTTAGCCTTCATACCAAGACCTGGTGTTTCGCTAATTGTAAGGATCGAAATACCATTAACAGTACCATCCTTTTGAATACCTACTGTAAATTCAATATCACCGCCGTAGCCTGAAGATACAGCAGTCATTACATAACCTAAAACGTTTTTATTATCATCAACTGCAACTAAAACCTCTGAAACAGATGCTGTATAGCCTGCATCCTTAATGATTTTTGCCGTATCAATTGATGTTGTTGGAGCTACGAAATCGCTTGCATTAGCAAATACTTCTTTACAAGCTTCCTTCTTTGCTCTTGCCTGTTCTTTAGCAATAGGCTCTTTAGTAATATCATAAACAAAACCAAGTAATAAACCTGCAACTAAAGTAATTACACAAAGTATAAGAGAATCTTTAATAATTGATTTCATATTATTTATCCTCCTTCTTTGCTTTCTTAATACCAAATGCTCTTGGTACTGTGAATTTTTCAATCAATGGTACTAATAAGTTACCAAATATAATAGCATATGAAACGCCTTCTGCTGAACCGCCAAATAATCTAAAGATACCAGTTAAGATACCTAATAAAATACCAAATACAATCTTACCCTTTGGTGTAATTGGTGAAGTAACATAATCAGTTGCCATAAAGAATGCACCTAACATTAAACCACCACCGCAAAGGTGAGCTGCAATATATTCAGCATCAAATCCATTTCCACCAAATATAATTATAAACACAACAAATGTTATAATATATGCTAATGGAATTCTAAGGCTTATAATCTTTCTTGCTACAAGATATAATGCACCTAAAAGTATGCATAATGTTGATGTTTCACCTATTGTACCTGCTGTCTGTCCGATAAACATATCAAGAACATCTACTGAACCGCCATCCTTTAATACAGCAAGTGGTGTTGCTCCTGTAACAGCATCATATGTGAAGCTTGTCATTGGTCCTGTAAAGGAAATAAGTAAAAAGCATCTAGCTGCAAGTGCCGGATTCATAAAGTTTTGTCCGATACCACCAAATAATTGCTTAACAACAATAATAGCAAATATTGAAGCTATAATAACCATACCTATTGGTAATGTATGTGGAACATTTAATGCAATAAGTAAGCCTGTTACAGCAGCACTTAAATCACCCACGGTAATCTTTTTATGCATAAAATATTCATAAATGCCTTCTGCAGCAACACAAGTTGCAACAGCTACTAAAATAATAATTAATGCTTTGTATCCGAAATTATAAATACCAAATATACTAGCAGGAGCTAACGCAATCAAAACATCTCTCATAATGCCTGAAGTTGTATCCTTAGCTCGTATATGAGGTGAAACTGATACATTTAATAAATCACTCATGTTTCTTATCCACCTTTCTTACTTTCTCATGCTAGCCATGATATTTCTTCTCATAGCCTTAATATTTTGTGTTAAATGTCTCTTAGCAGGACAAATGTATGAACATGAACCACATTCTACACACTCCATACCATTAAGACCCATAAAGCCCTCTTTATCGCCTCTTTGCGCTAATGCCGCAAGCTTAGATGGAATAATTCTTTCTGGACAGACCTCAACGCATCTACCACATCTTATACATGCACTTGGCTCTACCTTTGCTACATAATCTTCTTCTAATACAAGAAGTGATGCACTACCCTTTGTTACAGGTACATCAAGCGAAGACATTGCAAATCCCATCATAGGACCACCTGAAATGAATTTTACTGCATCCTTTTTAAGTCCGCCTGCTGCTTCTATAAGCTGACGATAATTCATACCAAGATATACATAAAAGTTGCCAGGATTATTAACTAAAGCTCCTGTTACTGTTACAATTCTCTTAGTTAATGGCCAGCCTTCAATAACTGCATTATAAATTGATACGATTGTATCAATATTATGAACTATACAGCCTGCATCTGCTGGTAACATTTTTGAGTTAATCTCTCTTTTTGTTGTAGCATAAATTAAAGTTCTTTCACCACCCTGTGGATACTTTGTCTTAACTGGCTTTACGCTAATTCTTTCTTCATCTTTAACAAGTTCTGAAATCTTTTTAATTGCATCTGGTTTATTGTCCTCAATAGCAATATAGCCAACTGCATTTTTAAATAGTTTAAGAACAATCTTTAAACCGCCCACAACTCTTTCAGGCTCTTCAATCATTCTTCTGTAGTCTGATGTAAGATATGGCTCACATTCAGCACCATTAACAATGATGTACTCAATCGCATCAATATTCTTAGGAGTAAGCTTTACATTAGTCGGGAAGCCTGCACCACCCATACCAACAACACCTGCATCCTTAATAACGTTGCGAATGTCATCATCTGTCAATTCATCTAATGGTTTAGTATTAGCTGAATAATCAACAGTCTTGTACTCTCCGTCATTCTCAATGACAATTGAATTAACCATTCCGCCTGTAGCTACAAGACGAGGCTCAATAGCCTTTACTGTTCCTGAAACTGAAGAATGTATGTTAGCGGATACAAATCCGCCTGCAGCCGCAATAAGCTGACCTTCTAACACATAGTCTCCCTTTGCAACAACAGGAGTAGCAGGCGCACCTATATGTTGTGATAAAGGATATACCATATCACCAATAGGCTTTAATTCTACGATAGGACTGTCTTTTGACAATTCTTTACCATCGTGCGGATGAACGCCACCCTTGAAAGTTAAATTGCTCATTTCCTTTTACCCTTCCTTCTCTCTTATTTGGACATAAGCCTATACAATAAGTTTACCTTAAAATCGGATAAAAATCTACTTTTTTTTACATTAAAAGTATTATATAATTTAATACATAGCAAAATATTTTGGAGAACTGAAAAATATGCAACTAATCACCGAAAAAATCCAGTCAAATTTGGATATTTCTTCCCTTTTAAAATTAAAAAATGAAGAATTTGTTATCTTCGATATAGAAACAACAGGATTGTCATCAAAAACCTCTAATATTTATCTTATTGGTTATATCTTATATACTGATAATGGTTTTGAACTTCGCCAATTTTTTTCTGATAGTTATGATGATGAAAGTAACGTCCTTGAAGCATTTTTTAAAGATATTAAAGATAAAAAATATATTATATCCTATAACGGCAATGGTTTTGATATACCATATATCAATAATAAGGCCGAATTCTATAAGCTAAATTATAATCTTTCATGCTTTACAAGCATTGATTTATATCGTTTTGTAATTCAGTATAAATCACTTTTTAAATTGATTAATTACAAGCAACCTACTGTTGAGGAGTTTTTAAAAATAGATAGAAAAGATTGTTTAAGTGGTGGCGAGCTAATTGATTACTACAAGGAATACTTAAAAACTAATGATGTGCATTTATTAAAATACCTTTTGCTCCATAATCACGATGATTTAACAGGTCTTTTTGATTTGATATCAATTCTTAAATATATAAATACCTTTAATTGTGAGTTTGAGGATATCAGCATAACTGATATGGATACCCATATTATTATAAATGCGCTACTGCCTTACAAGCTTCCAAGCAGGCTTTCATTTTCAAATGAATTTGCATATATAAGCATTTCAGACAATATGCTTAAGCTAAAAACAGATATTATAAATGATACGCTTAAGCATTTCTTTGAAAATTATAAGGAATATGTATACCTTCCTGCTGAGGACAACGCAATTCATATAAGTGTAGGGCAATATGTCGACAAAGCCTATAAACAAAAGGCTTGCAAAGAAAATTGTTATACAAAACGTAATGGACGTTTTATAAAGCAGGCTCAAAAATCATCACAGCCTGCATATGGCTATGATTACAGTACCAAAAATGTATATATCAAACTTACAGATGCATTTACTTTAGATAAGCAAGCTTTAACAGAATATGTAAGAAATGTAATCAATAACATAAAAAAGCTATAACCACACTTGGTTATAGCTTTTATTTTATAATATCTAATTTTTTCTATAAAAGAACGATTTATGTGAAGTAAAATCAAATTCTCTATACTTCATAATCTGTTCCGTACTTCCAATGAACAAATATCCACCAGATTTTAATGATTGGCTAAATTTAGCATATATATTTTCCTTAGCTTCCTCCGTAAAGTATATAAGTACATTACGGCATACAATTAAATCATAGCCTTCCTGATACTTATCAGCAAGTAAATCATGTCGTCTAAACTCAACTGCCTGCTTGATATTATCATTAATTCTATATGTATTCTCGTTAAGCTTCGTAAAATGCTTATCTAACAAATCCTTTGGTACGTTCTTGACACTGTTTGCCTGATAAACTCCAGCCTTCGCAGCCTCAATTATCTTAGTATCAATATCCGTAGCATGTATCTTAATCTTATTAAGCGGTATATACTTAGAAAGTAGCATTACCAAAGTATATGGTTCATCACCAGTTGAACATGCCGCACTCCAAATCTTAAGTGGTGCCGTTGTATTCTTCATAAGCTCTGGTAAAACTAAATTTTCAAGCACACCCCATTGTGTAGGATTTCTGAAAAATTCTGATATGTTAATTGTCATATAACTCAAGAATTCATCATATACATCCTTTTGCGTTTTAATAGCCTGAAAATACCCACTGTATCCTCCATAGCCCTTTCGGGTTATTAGGGTGTCTAGTCTTCTTTTCATTTGCTGTTCTTTGTATGAATTAAGATCAATACCTGAATATCTCAATATATCAGCTTTAAATTCTTCATAACTGCCCAGCATAAAAAACACCTCTCTGGTACATAAATTATTCAGCTGTTTCCTCAGTAGCTTCTTCAACTACTTCTTCAACTGCTTCTTCAGCTTCTTTTACAGGTTCAGGCAAAAGAGCTTTGATACTTACACTTATCTTCTTCTCTTCTGCATCAAAATCTACAACCTTAGCTGTTACCTGTTGTCCAACCTTTAAAGCATCTGCTGGCTTTTCAATATGTTCTCTTGCGATTTGAGAAACATGTAATAATGCATCGATGCCTGTTTCTAATGCAATAAATGCACCAAAATCTGTCATTCTTGCAACTTCACCAGTTACTTCTGTGCCTACAGCATATTTTTCTGCTGCGTTAAGCCATGGATTCTGATCTTCATACTTTAAGCTAAGTGCAATCTTGTCACCAGAAATCTCTTTAATGTAAGCCTTAACTGTATCTCCTACTTTATATAATTTCTTAGGATTTTCAATTCTTCCCCATGACATCTCAGAGATATGTAATAACCCATCTGCGCCACCAAGGTCAATAAATGCACCAAAATCTGTTACATTCTTAACAACGCCTTCAACTGTCATGCCTTCTTTAATACTTGCAAATAATTCTTTTTGCTTTTCAGCCTTCTTTGCTACGATTAATTGCTTGCAATCACCAATAATTCTTCTTCTCTTTGGATTGAACTCGCTTATAACAAATTCAACTGTAGCACCTGCATATTTTGATAAATCTTTTTCGTAAGTATCTGAAACTAAGCTTGCAGGAATAAATACTCTTGTTTCATCTACTATAACGCTTAAACCGCCTGAAAGAACTTCCTTAACCTCTGCAGTAAGAACTTCTTTATTCTCGAAAGCCTCTTCTAATCTCTTGCTTCCATTCTCAGCCACAAGTCTCTTATAAGTTAATAACACCTGACCTTCTCCATCATTAACCTTAAGTACCTTAGCCTGCATTGAATCACCTACAGAAACGACTGTACGAAGATCGACATTTGGTGTGTTTGTGTACTCGTTACGCGAAATAATACCGTCTGCTTTGTAGCCAATGTTTAAGATGATTTCATCTTCCTTGACATCAATAACAGTGCCTTCTACAACCTCTCCTGTATGAATTGTCTTAAGTGTGCCTTCCAGCATTTGTTCAAAACTTAATTCTGACATTAGTATGAACCTCCTCAATAATATTTTTTGGGGTAGACGCCCCAGCTGTAATACCTATACTATTTGATTCCTTATAAAGACTCATATCAAGATCGTTACAAGTTTGTATATAGGCAGTATTATCACATTCGCTTTTACATATCTCATAAAGCTTACGGGTGTTAGAACTACTGTTAGAGCCAATCACTATCATAGCATCAACTGCTTTAGCAATCTCTTTTGCTTCCTTTTGTCGTTCCTCCGTTGCATTACAAATAGTATTACGAACACTACTATTGTAACCTTTTTTTACAAAAATTTCAACTAAATCTTCGAATTTCTTGTAATTAAATGTCGTCTGTGATACAATACATATTTTCTTTTGCTTGTCTATACTTAATTTGTTTATACTTTCCTCTGAATCTACAACAAATGTATCCGTATTAGACCAGCCTTTAATACCTTCAACTTCTGGATGTCCGTCATTGCCTATAATAACAATTGTAGCTCCACTTTTGCTTTCTTCATCTACTATTTTGTGTATCTTTTTAACAAATGGACAGGTTGCATCAATTACGTTATAGCCTTTTTCCTCAAGCATTTGATGAATTTTCCTCGAAACGCCATGTGATCTGATTATAATTGTTGCACCCTTTTGAATCTTATCTAATTCTTCCAATGTATTTATTGTAAATACATTATTCTTTTCTAAATCCTTTACAACCTCTTCATTATGGATTATAGGTCCTAAGGTATATACTGTATTTTCTTTTCCATTTTCATAAGCTATATCAACTGCTCTTTTGACACCGAAACAAAAGCCTGCTGTTTTGGCAAGCCTGACCTTTGTAAGCCTAATAATTTTATCAGTAACCTCTTCAATTGTCATATCTGATGAATCAACTAAAATCGCATCCTCAGCTTGTCTTAATGGTGAAATTTCACGATTCATATCTCTGTAATCTCTATCTTCAATATCTGCTTTAATATCTTCAAGATTACATTCTTCATTTTTTTCAAGAAGTTCTTTGTATCTTCTTTGTGCTCTTGCTTCTACACTCGCTGTAAGATACACCTTTACATCCGCATCTACAAGAACATGTGTGCCAATATCTCTTCCGTCCATTACAACATTATTTGTCTTGCCAAGCTTTCTTTGTAGTTCGACTAATTTTTCTCTAACCTTTTTATAGGCACTTGTTACTGATGCTGTATTGCCTACTTCTTCTGTTCTTAAAAATGCAGTTACATTTTCACCATTTAAATATACCTGCTGTGCATCATTTTCATATTTGATTGCAATATCAATATTCTGACAAGCCTCATTTACAGCTAACTCATCATAAATATCTATTTTATTTTTCACAAAATATAAAGCCATTGCTCTATACATAGCACCAGTATCAACATAAATATAATCAAGTTTTTTCGCTACACGCTTTGCTATTGTACTTTTACCCGCACCTGCAGGTCCATCAATTGCTATCTGATAAGACATTTTTATATTTCCTTCCCATATTAAATAATACTATCTAAGTAATCCTGCTACGTAGCCTGTCGCCCAAGCTATTTGTAGATTATGACCACCGGTAAGTGCATCTAAATCAAGCACTTCACCTGCAAAATATATATTTTTAGCAAGCTTAGATTCCATTGTTTTAGGATTAATCTGCTTTACATCAATCCCACCCTTGGTAATGATAGCTTCATTATAATCTCTAAGCCCTGTAAGTGTCAATTCAAAGCCCTTAATTAGCTTTACCAAATTTTCTCTTTGAACCTTCGAAATTTCATTAACTTTCTTCTCCGGCAAAATGCCACTGCGCTCTATAATCACACTAATTAATTTTGAAGGCAACAGTTTGTCCAAAGCATTCTTAAACTGCTTATTTTTAAATTCCTCAAAATCCCTTAATATACGTGCATCTAATTGTTCAAATGTAAGCGCCGGCTTTAAATCTATCATTAACTTTAGAGTTTTTTGACGAAGTATAGGTGCAATATAGCTACTTGCACTTATTATAACTGGACCACTAACACCAAAATGTGTAAATAACATTTCGCCAAATTCTCTATATAGCTCTTTTTCATTATCAAAAATACTTATCTCAATATTTTTCAGGCTTAGTCCCTGCATTTGCCTTGCATACGCTTCTTTTACGTTAAATGGCACTAACGATGGATACAGACTTGTTATATTATGTCCAATTTTTTTTGCAAATTCATAGCCTTCACCCGTTGAACCTGTACTTGGATATGAAAGTCCACCTGTTGCAACAACCAGACTATCTGCGTATAATGTATCACCCTTATGAGTTACAATAGCGCTAAATGCTCCTTCTTTTATCAAAACATCTTTTACCGTAGTATTGTATAATATATCTACACCTAAACGTCTTAGCTCCTTTGACAACGTAGTTATTACATCTGATGATTTGTCACTTTCAGGAAATACACGTTCTCCACGCTCTATTTTAGTTCTAAGTCCCAATTCCTCAAAAAATCCTATTGTATCCCAATTTGAAAATTCATTGTATGCACTGTACAAAAATTTAGGATTACTTGTTATAAATGTAAACAAATCCTCCGTTGCACAAGCATTTGTGATGTTACAACGACCCTTTCCTGTTATATATAATTTTTTACCAATTTTCTCATTCTTTTCAACAAGGACTACATTGTGTCCATTCCTTGCAGCAGTAATCGCAGCCATACATCCTGCTGCTCCGCCACCTATAACTATTACTTTACTCATAATATTCCGTCCTGAAATTATTTAAAAAAGGCGAAACGCATAAATGCATTTCGCCTTATAAAATACATATTATACCGGATATGCTTTATTTTCGTTATCCGCAACATTAGCATCAACCTTTGTTTGTTGTGCTTCTCTGTACTTAAAGAATTCTGTTGCTACAGCTGGGAATAATGCGTATGATAATACGTCTTCATCCTGTTGCTTATATTGAGCAATTTCCTTCTCAAATTTAGCAAGCTGTGGCTCAATTAAATCTGCTGGTCTACATGTAATTGGTTCTACATCGCCAATACACTTCTTTTGAACCTCTTTGTTAAATGGCTTAATTGTCTGACCAAATTCACCTGAAAGAATCTTTTTAGATTCCTTAGTTGCAATCTTATATCTTTCACCATTAATTACATTTAATACAGCCTGTGTACCAACGATTTGTGATGAAGGTGTAACAAGTGGTGGTTCACCAAAGTCCTTACGAACATTTGGAATTTCTTCTAATACATCATAGTACTTATCTTCTGCCTTGAAGTCCTTAAGCTGTGACACAAGGTTAGAAAGCATACCACCTGGTACTTGATATAATAAAGTCTTAATATTAACACCCATAACCTTTGGATTTAATAAACCTGTCTTTAATGCATCTTCCTGCATTGGTCTGAAGTAATCAGCTATTTCAGCAAGTAAGTTTTGATCTAAACCTGTATCATATTCTGTACCCTTGAATGTTTCTACCATAACTTCTGTTGCTGGCTGACTTGTACCCATAGCAAATGGTGACATTGCAGTATCAATAACATCTACACCTGCTTCTACTGCCTTTAAGTATGTCATTGAAGCAACACCTGATGTATAGTGAGTATGAAGCTGAATTGGTAAGCTTGTGCCTTCCTTTAATGCTTCTACTAATTCTGTAGCCTTGTAAGGTAATAATAAACCTGCCATATCCTTAATACAGATTGAGTTTGCACCCATATCTTCAATCTTCTTAGCTGTTTCTTTCCAGTAATCTAATGTGTATGCATCGCCTAATGTATAAGATAATGCAATCTGGGCATGACCATTTTCCTTATTAGCAGCCTTAACAGCTGTTTCTAAGTTACGAAGGTCATTGAAACAGTCGAAAATACGAATGATATCAATACCATTTGCAATTGACTTTTGTACAAAATATTCAACAACGTCATCAGAATAATGGTTGTAGCCTAAAATATTCTGACCTCTGAATAACATTTGTAATTTTGTGTTCTTGAATCCATCTCTTAACTTTCTAAGTCTTTCCCATGGATCTTCCTTTAAAAATCTAAGTGATGCATCAAATGTAGCACCGCCCCAACACTCTACCGAATGATAACCAACCTTATCCATCTTATCGATGATAGGTAACATTTGTTCTGTTGACATTCTTGTAGCTATAAGTGACTGGTGAGCATCACGCAATACTGTTTCTGTAATTTTAATTGGTTTTGCCATCTATATGTCCTCCTTGAGATTAAATACCAAATATTGCCATAAATGTACCTGCAGCAACTGCTGTACCGATAACACCTGCAACATTAGGTCCCATAGCATGCATTAATAAGAAATTAGTAGGGTCTGCTTCAGCACCAACTTTTTGTGATACTCTGGCAGCCATAGGTACCGCAGAAACACCTGCTGAACCAATAAGAGGATTAACCTTACCCTTTGTAACCTTACACATAATCTTACCAAACAATACACCTGCTGCTGTACCAAATGCAAACGCGATAAGACCAAGTGCAACAATCTTTAATGTTGTAAGCTTTAAGAACGCTTCTGCACTTGTTGTAGCACCTACTGATGTACCAAGTAAGATAACTACTATATACATAAGAGCATTTGAAGCTGTTTCTGTAAGTTGCTTTACAACACCTGATTCTCTAAATAAGTTACCTAACATAAGCATACCAACAAGTGGTGCTGTTGTAGGTAAAATAAGTACTACTACTGTTGTAACGATAATAGGGAATAAAATTTTTTCAAGTTTAGATACAGGTCTTAACTGTTCCATCTTAATCTTTCTTTCTTCCTTAGTTGTTAACAACTTCATAATAGGTGGCTGAATAATTGGTACTAATGACATATATGAATACGCCGCAACTGCAATTGGTCCCATAAACTCAGTCTGTCCAAGCTTACCAGCAAGGAAGATTGATGTAGGGCCATCTGCACCACCAATAATTGAGATAGCTGCCGCTGCTTTATCATTAAAGCCCATTAATATAGCCATAAAGTATGCTGCAAAAATACCAAACTGTGCTGCAGCACCTAATAAGAAACTCTTTGGATTTGCAATAAGCGGACCAAAGTCTGTCATCGCACCTACACCCAAGAAAATAAGTGAAGGAAGGATACTCCATTCATCCAATAAGTAAAAATAATGTAACAAACCGCCTACACCATTTTCAGCATCTTTAGCTGCAATCATAATATCAGGATATAAGTTAACCAAAAGCATACCAAATGAAATTGGCACTAATAACAATGGTTCATATCCCTTTTTAATTGCAAGATATAAAAATACAAATGCAACTAACACCATTAAATAGTTGCCCCATGTTAAATTAAAAAACGCTGACTGATGTATGAGGTTTTCTAATGTTTCCATAATTCCGTTCATATGAAACCTCCAAATTGTTAATTGATTAGTTTAATGTAGCTAATACATCACCTGTATCAACACTTGAGTTTACTGATACATCAACACTTGCAATTGTACCATCCTGTGGTGCAACGATATCGTTTTCCATTTTCATAGCTTCAAGAACGAATACTACATCACCTTTCTTAACCGCTTGTCCAGCAGATACATTAACCTTTAAAATCTTACCAGGCATTGGTGATTCTACCTTTACTCCACCCTTAGCGCCTGATGCAACAGGTGCTGGTGCTGCCTTTGGAGCTGCTACTGGTGCTGCTTTTGGAGCCGCTACCGGAGCTGCTACTGGTGCTGCTACAGCCACACCGCTTGATGCGCCTTCTTCTACCACAACATCATATGTGTTACCATTAACTGTAATTGTATATGTCTTCATAAAATTTTCCTCCTACATAGCATTTTGCCATTTACTTTTATTTGCTTTTTTAATTGATCTTACTACTAAACCGCTAGTGCTGCCACCCTTGCTGCTTTCATATGCAGTAATAGCTGCAGTAATAACTGCTACAAGTTCTAAATCATCTGATAATTCTTCCTTTTGAACTATCTGTGCTATTGTATTATCTATTGCAGTATCTGAAATTGTTGGTTCTGCATCCTTTTTCTTAAATGCATCTTCAATCTTACCAATATACTTAAACAATGAAATAATAAATATAATTATGATGAGTACAACAAATACCGTTCCCATACCTAAAAGTGTGTTAACACCGGCTTTTTGCATTTTTTCTTGTATTGTATAGTGAATGTTAAATGAAACCGATGGTTCTTCTTCACTAATAACACATACATAATCTGCAACCTTCTTTTCAAACTGAACCTTCATAGTTACAGTAACACTTTCATCAGTTGCTTTAGTATTATAATTAAGAATTTCCTTGTATTTGCCTGTCTCTTCGCAAGTAGTTGCCCAACTTTCTAAAGACTTAATAAGAAGCTCATAAACAGCCTTCTCATCTTCAGTTTTGAATTCAACTGTTTTATAATAAGCAGCTCTTGTTTCAGCTATTTCCTTTGTTGTACTTACTGTTTCATTAAATACAGCAGTAATATTTGCTTTTAATGCTGCTTCATCATACTTAATTGCTTCCTTCTTTTCATTAGAACAACCAAACAGAGACATTACAAGGGCTAGTATGCACACTAATGTAAATAATCTTTTTTTCATGTTCTAGCCTCCATTATTATATTGTACCGTGCTTTTTACTTGGACGGCTTTCTCTCTTTGTGAATAACATTTCAAATGTTGCAATTAAGTACTTTCTTGTATCAGCTGGCTCAATAATGCTATCTACATAGCCTCTTTGTGCAGCTGAAACAGCACTTGATTGTAATGCAGCGTATTCTGAAGCCTTAGCTGATAATTCTGCATTGAAATCATCAGATGCTGCTAATTCTGCGCTATACATAATCTTTGCTGCTGCATTAGCATCCATCATACCAACTAAAGCCTGTGGCCATGCAAATACCATATCTGCTCCTGTTGCCTTAGAGTTCATTGCAACGTATGCACTTCCAAATGCTTCTCCTGTGATAACATTAATCTTTGGTACTGTTGCGTTAGCAAATGCATATGTCATCTTAGCTACTGCTTTAGCAATTCTCTTTTCTGCACAAACTGTTGCTTCAAATCCCTTAACATCAGTAAATGATACTACAGGAATATTAAATGCATCACAGAATTCGATAAATTCAGCTGTCTTTTCGCAAGCCTTAGGTGATAACACCTTATCAAACTTCTCAGAAACATTACCTTCTGCATCATATACTTCACTTCTGTTAGCCACAGCGCCAACTGTTGTGCCATTAAGCTTAATAAATCCTGTAACCATTGACTTTGCATACGAAGCTTTAACTTCAAAGAATACATTGTTATCAGAAATGTCTGCTAACATAACTGACGCATCCTTAGCCTCTGCTACAATATTGTCACATAATCTGTTTAAATCATCATTGCATACGTCATAAGACATATCATCTTCGTTATTAGCTGGAAGCATAGATATTAATTGTCTGATTTGACCAAGTACGTCTGCTTCACTGCCTACATAATCAACTAAACCACTTTCTTCGCTTTGGAACTTTGCAGAAGCTGAGTTTAATTTTGATTCATAATTACCATCTAATGCATTAGGACTGTTAACAAATAACTTTGCGTCCTTTTCTTCCATAAATGTAAAATCAGTAAGTGCTGGGAACATAGCTAAACCACCACCACATGTACCAAATATAGCTGTGATTTGTGGAATAACACCTGAAGCCATAACCTGATTCTTATAAATTTCACCAAAAGCATTAAGAGCATCTGTTGCTTCCTGTAATCTTAAACCAGCACAGTCTAAAAGACCGATTACAGGTGCTCCCATCTTCATAGCTAAATCATAAATGTTAGCAATCTTCTTAGCGTGCATCTCGCCAATTGTACCATTAAGTACACTTGCGTCCTGGCTATACACATACACAAGACTGCCATCAATAACTCCATATCCTGTAATTACACCATCGGCAGGAGTTTCTTTGTCTAGCATGTTAAAATCAGTGGTTCTTGCCTTAACTAAGGCGCCAATTTCAACAAAGCTATTCTCATCAAGTAACATATTAATTCTGTTGCTTGCAGAATTTGTTGTATTGCTCATTATGTCAACCTCCGTATATATTTTTTTCATAAAATCTGCCAATAGTAATTGTATAACGAAATGCAATAAATATCAAGTAAAAAACATTAAAAGAACATTGCTTTTTTCACTTGCTTAAGGCACCACAAATAATCAATTTTTTCTATATCATTTTCAATCACTATCATATCCATATCCATTACTTTTTCATTTATGCAATACTTAACGCAACCTACGATAGTTCCTTTACTTACAGGTGCTGTAAGGCTATCAACAAGCTCATACCTCACCTCAATTTTTTCACCCTGTTTTAGCATAGTTAAGCTTCTCTCTTCATCTGACAAAATTGATATATTTGCATAAATTTCTTTACCAAGTTCTTTACTTTTAGCATTCTTAACAGGTATTGGTGCAAAATGCTTCATATCCAGTTGAATTTCATTAAAATCAAATGCATTATAATTATTTACACCGTAAGCCATAAGTTTTTTTGTATCACTCCATTTATATGTTTTGTGAGGTGGCCACCCCGTAGCCAAAACCACCGCTATATATGTATTGCCATCATTTTTTAGTGCTCCGACATAACAATAACCAGCAGCATTAGTAAAACCAGTTTTTCCACTAAGTGCACCATCTGCCATATCTAAATACGCATTTTTGTTAGATACGCTAAAATGTCTTTTCCCATTAACCTCAGCAAAAGAATGCGAACGCTTTCTTGTTATTTCAAGAAATTCTTCTGTTTTTTCTGACTGTGTTAAACAATATCTCATAATCTTTGCCATATCTATTGCACTTGCGCTATGACTGCCACCTTCGTCCTTAAAATCAAGCCCATTAGGTGTAATAAAATGTGCATTTAAACACCCAATTTGTAATGCTTTTTCATTCATTAATTTTGCAAATCCTTCAACACTTCCTGCAATATGCTCTGCTATTGCAACTGCTGAATCATTGTGCGATTCAAGCATCAAAGAATACAATAAATCCTTTAACTTATACTGTTCACCACTTACTATATTTAGCTGTACATCAGGCATCTTTGCTGCATTTTGGGATACTGTAACTATATCCTCCATATTTCCGTTTTCAAGAGCTATTATGCAGGTAAGAAGTTTTGTAGTGCTTGCAATCGGAACTGCCACATCTCCATCCTTAGAATAAAGCACTCTTCCGCTGTTTGCATCCATTAAACAAGCATACTTTGCATATAACTGTAATTCTTTTTCATTTGCGTTACATTTTGAAATAAAAAATGCATTAACCATTATCGTTACAATAACAGTTAATGCAATTATTTTTGTAAATTTCATATCATTACGCACCTTCTTGTTTTTATATATATCTATGATGCGTATTCAAATACTATACAAACTTTTCTACAACTTTTGCAATGCCATCCTCGTCATTTGATGCTGTAATGTAATCTGCAACTTTCTTTATATCCTCGCAGCCATTTGCCATCGCTACTCCAAGGCCTGCATATTTCACCATTGAAACATCATTGTAGCCGTCTCCACATGCAATAAGTTCTTCTCTTTTAATATCAATTTTCTCTAAAAGTCTCTTTAATGATTCCGCTTTATCAACACCCTTTGGTACTACCTCAATAAAGAATGGTGATGAACGGTATACTTCAACTCTGTCAGAGAATTTTTCATTCATATCTTTAGTTAGTTCTGCCATATACCAAGGCTCGCCAACTACTAAAATCTTGTTGATTTTATAATCTATATATGAGATTAAATCGTCAACCTTTTTAATATCCATATTGTTGATTTGAGCTTCAATTTTAACATATTCATCCTCCGGATTTTCTGTTATTACAAGCTCATTATCATAGCTTAATGCAGCTGCATTATGCTCTCTTGCATATTCGCATATAGGCTTAATCATTTCATCCGGGAAATAATTCGCATACATTACTTCTTTGGTTTTGCAATCAAGTACAAAGCTTCCATTTAGTGATAAAATATATCCACCATATTCAGCCAATTTTAACTCATCCGCTAAAGGCTGAATTCCTTTTACAGGTCTTCCAGAAGCTAACACAAGCTTTATGCCCTTTTCCTGCGCCTCTATTAATGAAGTCTTTGTTGCCTTAGTTAATTCCTTATTAGAGTTAACCAAGGTTCCATCCAAATCCAATGCGATAATTTTGTATGCCATTATTTAATATCTCTCTTTCTAAATGCCTGTAAACCTATAAGTGTAAATATTACAAAATACACAACACCAACTATCATATTTCTTGTAAACACATCCATCTTAAAGTTTACTGGTGTCGATGAATTCATAAATGCATTGATTATCCATAAGCTTGATGGAACAACCTTTGTTTCTTCAATTTCAAGTACATTTAATATGTAATCATAAAGTGCATCTGCTAATGCAAATATTATACTTGAAAACTGGAATATAGCTATATTAAGTGCAATAGCAGCTCCAAGTGAACGGAATATTACCGAAATTGCCATAAACATTGAAGTAATAGCAAGATTTAAAACAAACTGTACAAGAATTAATAATGTAACAGTTTTTGCAGCTATAGCTCCGCTTTCAGGATAGAAGCCCCAAATCGCACTACCTCCTGCAAGTCCAATAAGCATCGGTATTAACATCATAATTGTTGCCGCTAAACTTACAACTAAAAGCTTTGCAAAATATATCTTTGTTCTTCCCTTACCGCTTGCTACCATAATTTTCATAGTTCCTGATGAAAATTCTGCCGCTGTAAATAATGCAACAAATATAGCAATCAATATATGTACTGAAGATTGGTATGCAGAACAAATAAATAAATTCTGTCCATCTGTTTGAATCAATTCAACGCTTAGCATCATTTTAGCATCAGCTATTTCAGCCTCTACTGTCATTTCCGCTTCTTCACGGCTCATGCCACTATCAACATATTCCTGAATCATCTCCGGTTTTTGAGCTTCGAACTCCGCAGTCATCTCTTCTTCGGCCATCTTTAACACTGCACCAAGTGCTGCAAATGTACCAATTACAAATATCATTAAGCCTACGGCAATAATTGAACAAACAACAAAGGATTTGCTTTTTCTCCATTTAAATAATTCCATCTTTAACAAACTCTTCATTATCTTGCACCTCCCATAGTCTCAATAAAATATGTTTCAAGGTCTTTTCCTGCAAATGATACCTTGCTTACTACAACATCATTTTTACACAATGTCACATTAATTTCACCAATTCTTTGTAAATCAGTAAAAATCGCAATTGTATTATCATTAACTTCAAATTCCTTTATATTTAGGTTGTTTTCAAGAATTGCTTTTGCCTTATCAACATCATCAACCTCAACTTCTATATGTTGCTTACATTTTTCTTCTAATTCTTCAGCCATAAATTCTTCTACTAAAGAACCTTTTCTGATAATTCCATATTTTGTAGCAACCTTTGAAAGTTCACCTAAGATATGACTTGACACCATTACTGTCATATTATTTTCTTTATTAAGCTTTAGAATAAGGTCACGCACCTCTATAATACCAGTTGGATCAAGACCGTTAATTGGCTCGTCCAATATTAAAAATTCCGGTTTGTTAAGAACTGCTATCGCAATACTCAATCTTTGCTTCATACCAAGTGAAAAATTCTTAACCTTTTTCTTTCCAGTATCAGAAAGACCAACTAACTTTAAGGTTTCATCAACCACCTTAGGATCTTCTATACCCATTAAAAGTCTAAAGGCTTCAAGATTCTGCTTTGCTGTCATATTTGGATAAAGTGCCGGATTCTCAATAACACATCCTGTTCTTTGACGTCCTTTATCCAAATTATTGCTTTCGAACAATTCAATGCTTCC
This sequence comes from Lachnospira sp., assembly GCA_015057605.1. Taxonomy (GTDB): domain Bacteria; phylum Bacillota; class Clostridia; order Lachnospirales; family Lachnospiraceae; genus SIG291. The sequence continues at coordinate 41,218 of SVDX01000015.1, forward strand.
TTTGCTGGCTTTAGCAAGTCCAACTACCATTCTCATAAGTGTTGTCTTACCAGCTCCATTTTCACCAATAAAGCCGTAAATGTCGCCTTTTCTAATAGTCATATTAACGGCATCTACTACATTCTTACCTGAATACGTTTTAGTAATATTTTCTGTTTTTAAAATGTATTCCATTATTTCCCTCCTATTGTTAATTTATTGTAAAATGTCACACATCTCAAAATGTGTGACATGATTTACCAATTATTATTCTTCACTTTCTTCTTCGTCGCTTACAATCTTAATCTTTGATTGATGTAATTCTTCTACTGCGATTGACAAAGGCTTTCTCTTATCTTTTTCTTCTGGTGCAAGTTCTTTATCTCTATCGATAATCTGTCTTGCTCTCTTAGATGTAGCCATTACGATCGAATATCTGCTTTGTACTACTGGATGTTCTCCTGCTTCTACCTCACTGTTAACTACTGCCATTAAATCTGAATATGATGGGTGTAACATATTTGTTTTCCTCCTTAAATATCTTTAAGATTTTCTTTAATATCTTCAATTATATCCAACTTATTGTTAGATTTGTTGCTTTCTGCAATGATTACTGAATTAATATCAAAAACACATTTATCAATGGTATCATTGATTATGATATAATCGTAATTCTCAACTCCTGCCGCTTCTTCCTCAGCACGTCTTAGTCTTGCCATAATAGTATCAAGGTCTTCTGTTCCTCTGTTAACAAGTCTGTTTTTAAGCTCTGTTGCAGACGGAGGTGTTATAAACACTAAAACTGCATCCTTAAATTGCTTTTTAATGTTAAGTGCTCCCTGTATCTCTATCTCAAGAATTACATTCTTACCTTCACTTAACTGTTTGTCAACGTACTCCTTAGGTGTTCCGTAGTAATTACCTACATACTGTGCATACTCGACAAGCTCATTGTTATCAATCATACTCTTAAATTCATCAACCGTTTTAAAGAAATATTCTCTTCCATGCTCTTCGCCAGCTCTTGGTTTTCTTGTTGTAGCCGATATTGAAAGAACATAATTAGGATATTCACTTAAAAGTCTTTTGATAACTGTTCCCTTGCCTGCACCGGAAAAACCTGATATAACTATCAATTTTCCACTATTCATCGCATTCACCTTTCGTTTCAAGACTTAGTTCTTTACTGTGGCATCTGGAAGCAATTGTCTCTGGTTGTAGTGCTGACAACACAACATACGAGCTGTCTGTCATTATAACTGAACGAGTTCTTCTTCCTTGTGTGGCATCAACCGCTATCCCTTTTTCCTTTGCCTGCATAACTATTCGCTTAGCAGGTGCCGAATCTGGTGCAATTATTGCGACAATCTTGTCCGAATTAATCATATTTCCATAGCCAATGTTAATTAATTTAGTCAATTTTCAACCTCACTATTATACTTTATGTATTAAAATAAATCAAGCATTTATTCAATATTCTGAATCTGTTCTCTAACCTTCTCGATATCTGTCTTTAACTCTATTGCTCTGTTAGCAATTTCAACATCATTAATCTTAGATAAAATGGTATTTGCCTCTCTATTCATCTCCTGTGCAATAAAGTCAAGCTTACGTCCGACGCTTCCACCTTCTATCAAAGTTGCCTTTGTATTAGCAATATGGCTTTTTAATCTTACTATCTCTTCATCTACACAAATCTTATCGGCAAATAAAGTAACCTCTGTTGCAATTCTTGCATTATCAATAACCTTATCCGCTAAAAGTTCTTTTACCTTATTCTCTAAGCGTTCTCTGTATTCTGTAATAATTTGTGGGCCTCTTTCTTCAATAAATGAAACATTAGTAAGCATATTGTCAAGCTTTTCAACAAGGTCATTCTTAAGATTTTCACCCTCTGTAATTCTTGTATCTACAAATTGTTCGCACGCGCCTTCAATGGCCTTTGATAATGCTTCCCAAAGCTCTGTATCATCTAAAGTTGCCTCTTCTGCAACGATAACCTCAGGCATCTTTGCAATAGTATATGATTTCATATCATTTACTAAATCAAATTGCTCTGAAATCTGCTTCAAAATCTCAACATATTCCTTTGCAAGTTCTGGATTATACTTAAGATTTAATTTATTTTCATTGAAATCCTCATATGTAATAAAAATGTCCACCTTACCTCTTTGAACATATTTTTTAAGAAGATTTCTAATGCCTGCATCAAAGAAGTTAAGCTTCTTTGGCATCTTAATTCCCACCTCTAAATATCTGTGGTTAACAGACTTCATCTCTACTGTAATCTTATACTTTTCATCAGCAATTTCGCATCTGCCAAAACCTGTCATGCTCTTTATCATAAATGTATCTCCATTCAAATTTTAATATACTTTTTAATTATACTAACATATACTGGATTTTTCAAGAAAAATGATGTTATAATATAAAAAAAATCAAGGAGCATCTTATGGCATTTGACGGAATAGTGATATCCAATTTGGTATCCGAATTTAATAGTTTATTACTCAATGGCAGACTTTATAAAATAGCACAACCTGAAGGCGACGAACTTTTGCTTACCATCAAAAATGACAAGTCACAGTATCGCCTTTTAATTAGTGCCAACCCAAGTCTTCCACTTATATATCTTACTGACACTAATAAACCAAGTCCTCTAACAGCCCCTAACTTTTGTATGCTTTTAAGAAAGCATCTTAATAACGGCCGTATCATTAGCATTTCGCAACCAGGACTTGAAAGAATTATTGATTTTGAAATAGAACATCTTAACGAAATGGGTGATATATGTCGTAAGCACCTTATCGTTGAGATTATGGGCAAACACAGCAATATCATTTTTTGTGACAGCGACATGAAAATACTTGATAGTATCAAACGTGTTTCTGCTGCTGTAAGCTCTATACGTGAGGTTTTACCCGGACGAGATTATTTTATACCATCTCAAAAAGGCGCCCTAAACCCACTTACAGCAGATTTTGAAGCATTTAAAAACAATGTGTTTAGCAAAGCAACGGACTTAAAAAAGGCTATTTATACTTCCTTTACAGGAATAAGCCCAATAATAGCTGAAGAAATATGTCAAAACGCAGGCATTGACTCTTTGCTTCCTGCCAATACGCTTAACGAAAATGAGCATTTACACATTTATAATATGTTTTCTATGCTTATATCAGACATAAAATCCCTTGCGTATACACCTAATATCGTATACGACAACGATATTCCAAAGGATTTTTCTGCACTTAAATTAAATGTGTATTCCGACCTTGATACAAAGCATTTCACTTCCATTAGCGAGGTTATTAATGCATATTATATAACAAAAAGCGTCGTAACCAGAATACGCCAAAAATCCTTTGACCTTAGAAAAATTGTTTCAAATGCATTAGAGCGTAATTACAAAAAATTAGATCTTCAGCAAAAGCAGCTTGCTGATACTAACAAAAGGGACAAATATCGTATTTATGGTGAATTACTTAACACCTACATGCACTCTCTTACTCTGGCAAAGGAAGTAAATGTTCTTAATTATTACACTAACGAGGAAATTAGCATTCCTCTTGATGAAACACTTTCAATAAAGGAAAATGCGCAAAAATATTTTGAAAAATATAACAAGCTAAAAAGAACCTTTGAGGCTTTAAGTGTTCAAACAGTTGAAACTAACGAAGAAATACGTCATCTTGAATCAATTAATACCGCTCTTGACATAGCTCTAAGTGAAGAAGATCTTGTTGAACTAAAGGAAGAGCTTATTTTATACGGTTATATAAAGCGTAAAAGCGATAGCAAAAAACAAAAGATAACCAGTAAGCCATTTCATTATATTTCAAGCGATGGCTTTCATATGTATGTTGGTAAAAACAATTTTCAAAATGATTATCTTACTTTTGATTTTGCTACAGAAAATGACTGGTGGTTCCATGCTAAGGCACAGCCGGGTTCGCACGTAATAGTAAAAACAGAGAATAAAGAATTGCCAGATTCCACCTTTGAAGAAGCTGCTGCATTAGCTGCATATTATTCTAAGGGACGCGATCAGGAAAAGGTTGAGATTGACTATACTCAAAAGAAAAATATCAAAAAACCTAATCAGGCAAAGCCTGGATTTGTAGTATATTATACTAATTACTCAATGAATATCAAGCCAGACAGCTATGAAGAGCTAAAAGCATAAAGGATGGTTAATTAACCATCCTTTCTTTTTAAATTCTTTTCTATTGTTTCAAATAACGTTTCAACACTTGCAGGCTTTAATAAATAGCCTTCTGGTCTAAGTTCTAATACTGATTCAATATGATTTTTATCATTTACGCCTGTAAGGAAAATAATTGGAACATCCTTAACCTCATCAATTTCCTTAAGCATTGTAAATGTCATCTTACCATCACATATTGGCATTTCATAGTCCAAAAAGATTATATCTGGCACTCTCTTACCTATAAGTGTAAGTGCCTTCATACCTGAGGTTGCAAGCAATACATCATACTTCTTTTTAAGTATTTCATTAAGTGCTCTAAGCTGAATCGCACTATCATCAATAATCATAACACATTTTCTGTTTTTATCTCTAATAACGCCATTCTCATAGTCATATTCCAAGAAAAGTGTTTCACAAATTGTTCCTCTGATATTCTCATTTTGTATAGGTCTTGTAAGAATATTAAAATGTCTTGCTGACATAATTTCTGCTAATCTTACCTTTTCTTCCTTTGTACCAATGCATAAAGTTGGTATGTAAGAATGATTCATCTCTAATTCTTCGAAAATATCTACATTATCAAGAGTCATTTCTGACAAGTTAACAATTATCAAATCAGGATTATTAAGCTTAATCATATTCTTCATAAGCTCTACGTTGTCAGTACATACAACAACACTAAAATAATCCTCCAAATAATTCTTCAAATCCTCAAATACAATGTTAAATTTTCCTATCAAAAATATCTTTTTCATTTTGTTTCTCCCAACGCCTTTTTAATTTTATCAATTGTAAGCATAGCCTCTTGTGTTTCAAGATTAAACACCTGTGTTCCTAATTCCTTAACAAGAGCATCCGCCTCACCCGGATAAGTATACTTCTTAATTTCCTCCGACATATAATCCATACGATCATAATCCTCTTTATCTAATGCTGATGCTAACATATCGAAATATTCCATCTTATAATCACATGACTTTTCTTCCTCATTTTTAGGAAGTATTGCTTCTATACGTAATTTATGCTCGTTCATTTCGCGCATTAAATTTGAATGAAGCTGCTTAATCTTTTCAATGTCTTTGTCTTTAGCTGCAAATTCTGATGTGCGTGCCGTTTCAGATAATTGCAATGCTCCTACTGTTGCAGCATTACTCTTTAACGAATGTACATCTATTCTATAGGTATTCAAGCTTTCTTCCTGTTCTATGGTTTGTAAAAGTTTTGGAAGCTTAGCCTCCATCTCTATAGTAAATTCATAGAAGTCAAAAAGCAAGCTCTTTAATAATTCTTCATCTCCCAAAACTTCAAGTGCATAGTCAAAATCAAAGCCTTCAATATTCGGAAGTTTTGATTCTATCTCAATAGATTCTATATTTTCATTTTGCATAATAAGACCCTCTGGTAAATATTTTAAAAAGATTTGTTCTAATTTGTCAAGTATAATTGGTTTTGAAATAAAATCATCAAAGCCTTCGCTTATATATTTTTCTCTGTTACCTACTATTGCATTTGCTGTAAGCATAATAACTGGAACATTTTTACATAAATCATACAGTTTTATTGTGTGTAGCGTTTCAATACCATCCATTCCCGGCATCATATGGTCTAAGAATATTATATCAAACTCATTTTTCTTTAACATTTCTATACATTCTTTACCACTTTCAGCTTCATACACCTGCATTTGTGTCTGTTTAAGCAAGTTCTTAAATACCTTAAGATTCATTTTATTATCATCTACAACAAGAACTCTCGCCTTTGGTGCTATAAAGCTCATTCTATAAGCTTTTGCATCATCATCCATCTGCAACAGCTTAGAAAAATCGCCCAATGGTCTCTGGTCAACTATCTTTTGTACTACTGCAAAAGAAAATTCGCTTCCGACTTCATATTCACTCTTTATATAAAGTTCACTGCCCATAAGTTCAAGTAATTGCTGACAAATGTTAATGCCAAGTCCAGTGCCTTCGATATTTCTATTTCTTGACATATCAACACGTTTGAATGCATCATATATATTTTCAATATCTTCTTCCTTTATGCCAATACCGGTATCTCGAACATAATATTGAACAATAGCCTCGTCCTTATCTATTATGCATTTTACCTTTAGGGTAACCTTACCTTTGTTAGTGTATTTAATTGCATTTGTAAGAAGATTAATTAATATCTGTCTGATACGTTTATCATCACCTAAATATGCTCTTGGAATGTCCGGATCAATATCAAATAATAATTCAAGATTTTTCTCCTTCGCTCTTATAAATACCATATTGTAAAGGTCACTTAACATATTACCCACTTCATATTCAACAGGTACTATCTCCATCATACCCGATTCAATCTTTGATGAATCTAATATTTCATTAATAATTGTCAATAAGGTAGTTGATGAATGTTTTACATCACGTGCATATTCCTTTATATTTTCCTCATTGCTTTCATAAAGAATCATCTCATTCATACCTATAACTGCATTAACCGGTGTTCTTATTTCATGAGACATTTTTGCCAAAAATTGAGATTTTGCCTTATTAGCATTTTCAGCTTCTTCCTTTGCTATTTCAAGTTCCTTAGTTAATTTTGCCTTTTCAAGACTACCACTCATAATATCAACTATACTGTTACATACAGATACAAAGGCAACGTATATAAGACATCTTGGGATAACAAAATATAGAGTAAGCGTTAATAATGGATTAGGATTAACCTTAGTAAGCACAAAACTGCCATCTACAATATAATTGCGTAGAGAATCCGTTGTAAGCAATGCCATATTAGCATCACAAAGTCCAAAATAATAGCCACCAAATACTATTATTACTGTACTTACAACAGTAAGACTATATGCATAATACATAATCTTTTTAGAAGAATACAGTGTACCGCAAAGTAATGGTAAAATATGAGCAAGCACAACGTGATATGTAATTGTCATACCCATAATTGTATAAACCACTATTGTTGTAAGCAATATAAAATACTTTGTTTTTCTATCCGATAGAGACATTCTTCTTAGCGAAAGACATACAATTAAATATATTATCAAAGAAGGTATAAAGCCCTTTAAAATAAGATTATCTTCAATAATAAATACATTAAATATATTTAATATAAATGCAGTTGCATATATTAGCATCGTTATCGAAAAGCATTTCATTGCATACTTATTTGATACATATTCACGATTATCAATATATTCAGAAATATCACTTTCTCTTTCTCTGACAACTTCCATAAAAACACCTATCTTTCTAAGACAAAACAAGGTACTTTAGTACTACATTTCTTATTTTATGACAAAATAGTGATTTTGTCTACTAAATTATTGGTTTTTTCAACAAAAAAACATCATCTGCACTTAGTACAGATGATGTCAAATTCTCATTTTTATTATTCAACTGGAATAACTCTCATAATATTTGTTATGCCCTTTTCTGACTCTGGCAATGAATTAGTAGGAATACCTGCTGTTACTACCACTAAATCTCCTTGCTCTACATAGCCAGCATTTTTGCAATTAGCTATTGCTTGATTTATAATCTCATCTGTTGATGTTTCTTCGTTAGATTTGATTGGTGTTACGCCCCAGTAAATCTGCATTTTTCTTAATACTGAATCGCGTGGTGATACGCCGAAAATACTTACTTCTGGCTTATACTTTGATATAACTCTTGCTGTAAATCCTGAAATAGTTGGAGCTATAATAGCCTTTGCATTTAAGTTTGCTGCCGCTGTTACTGAAGCATAACTTACCGCACTTGAAACACTCTGCTTTGAATGCATCTTTGCTCTGTCTAAAGTAAGTGAATAATCAAGATGCTGCTCTGTTGATTCTGCAATATGAGCCATCATCTTTAATGCTTCAACTGGATATTTACCCATTGCTGTTTCGCCTGATAACATAACAACGTCTGTACCGTCGTAAATAGCATTAGCAACGTCTGTAACCTCTGCTCTTGTAGGACGTGGATTTCTCATCATTGAATCAAGCATCTGTGTAGCTGTAATAACAGGTTTAAATGCAGCATTACATTTTTTGATAATCATCTTTTGGATGTATGGTACTGTTTCCGCAGGTATTTCAACACCCATATCACCTCTGGCAACCATAATACCATCTGCTACTGAAATAATTTCATCAATATTATCAATACCTTCTTGATTTTCAATCTTAGCTATTACTGAAATGTTAGAATTATGTTCCTTTAAAATAGCTTTGATTTCTCTAATACAATCAGCATTTCTTACAAATGAAGCCGCTATAAAATCATATTCCTGTTCAATACCAAATAAGATATCATTCTTATCTTTTTCTGTAATGCCTGGAAGCTTAATGCTTACACCAGGAACATTAACACCCTTTTTCTGTCCTAATTCACCGCCATTTAAAATGTGACATTTAATATCTGTATCATTCTTTTCAACAACTACAAGTTCAATAAGTCCGTCATCAATCAAAATTCTACTGCCTACGTTAACATCCTGTGGAAGTCCAGCATAAGTAATCTGACATATTGTATCATCACCAACAATCTCTCTTGTTGTAAGTGTATATGTGCCACCTTCAACTAAAGTAACCTTCTTTTCATCCTTTAATACACCTGTTCTGATTTCAGGTCCTTTTGTATCAAGAAGCATAGCAATTGGCTTGCCAATTTCTTCTCTTACTTCTCTTAAAAGCTTAATTCTACCTAATTGTTCCTCATGATCACCATGTGAGAAGTTAAATCTTGCAATATCCATACCATTAAGTGCAAGTGACTTCAAAAGCGCCTTATCATTAGTATTAGGTCCCATTGTACATATTATTTTTGTTCTTTTCATTGAGAATCTCCTTCGTCTTTTTTATTAGTCTTAATCACATGTTCATGTGTATATAAATGGTCTTGGCAATATTCGTAATCACCCTCACACTTAGAACAATATCTAAATGTCAAATCACCATCATTTTCAGTTCTGCCACAAATAGCACATTTGTGTTTAGTCATTGCGCTTGCTGTTTTTACCTTAGTCTGGTATACAACCTTTCTCTTAACCTGTTTAATTGATATTCTTCTGCCTCTTGTAACAAAGAAGAATATAATAAAGTTAAGCACTGAAACTATCATAGCAACAGCAATTGCTAAATATGGAGCATATCCTGTCATAAAAAATGACACCAAATTCATTGCAATTGAGATAGCAAAGAATACTGCATCAAATATTGCAAGCCATTTTACCTTAACCGGAATAATAAAGAATATCATAAACTGCATATCTGGGAATGTCGTTGCATATGCAAAGAATATCGACATATTAAGGTAATATGTTGTCATTTCAATAACAATACCAAATACAAGGTACATAAAAAGTGCAATTAAAATATGAAATATAACACCCATAAAAAAGTATACATTAAATTTGAATGGGCCCCATATTCTCTCAAGTACTGTGCCTAACATATAATACAGATATAAGGTAAAGATTATGAAAAACGCACTACTTGCTGGCGGATACATTAAAAATGTAAACAAGCGCCATACCTGTCCTTTTAAAACCATTGACATATCAAGTGTCAAATAGTTCATTGCCTCAGGTGCAATAAGCAATATCACGTAGCCTACTGCATACATGGCAATAATATAGTGCATTAGGTTTCTAATTGCATATTTGCCGTATTTTCTTTCAAGCTTATAAAACCACTTCATATGTTCATACCTTTCTAATTCACATATAGATTTATTATATTTATTTATAGCATTTTTGTCAATTAAGAAAAGCTATAACTCTATCTTGAATTTTCGACATTTTTGTACTATAATTCTTAATGGGTCTTTTTGACCATATGTTTTAACTAAGGAGGTTTCGACATTTTTAGTCGAATATTATTATGAATAAATTAGGAATTGATATTGGTTCAACTACCGTAAAAATTGCAATACTTAATGAAACGGACGAGCTTTTGTTTAGTGATTATGAAAGACATTACGCTAACATCCAAGAAACTCTTGCTACTCTTTTAAAAAGAGCTATGGATAAACTTGGTGCAATATCACTCAATCCAGTTATTACTGGCTCAGGTGGTCTTACTCTTGCTAAGCATCTTAATGTTCCATTCACTCAAGAAGTTGTTGCAGTTTCTACTTCTCTTAATAAGTATGCCCCACAAACCGATGTTGCAATCGAGCTTGGTGGTGAAGATGCAAAAATTATATATTTCACAAATGGTATTGATCAAAGAATGAATGGTATCTGTGCTGGTGGTACAGGCTCTTTTATCGACCAAATGGCTTCTTTACTTCAAACTGATGCAACAGGTCTTAATGAATATGCTAAGAGCTACAAGGCTATTTACCCAATCGCTGCAAGATGTGGTGTATTTGCTAAATCAGATATTCAACCGCTTATCAATGAAGGAGCTACTAAAGAAGATCTTTCTGCTTCTATTTTCCAAGCTGTTGTTAATCAAACAATCAGTGGTCTTGCATGCGGTAAGCCAATCAGGGGTAATGTTGCATTTTTAGGTGGACCATTACATTTCTTATCAGAATTAAAACAAGCATTTATAAGAACTCTTAATCTTACAGAAGAGACAGCTATAACACCACAAAACTCACACTTATTTGCAGCTATCGGTTCTGCTCTTAATTATAGAGAGGATTGTTGTGTAGATATAAATGAACTTATCAGACTTTTATCTTCTAATATTAAGATGGATTTCGAAGTTGAAAGAATGAATCCGCTTTTTGCAAACCAGGAAGCTTATGATGAATTCACAAAACGTCACAATAGCCATAGTGTTGTAACAGAGGACTTAGCAACTTACGAAGGTAATTGTTTCCTTGGTATTGATGCTGGTTCTACTACAACTAAGGTAGCCTTAGTAGGTGAAAATGGTTCATTATTATATTCTTTCTATAGTAGCAATAATGGTAATCCACTTGCTACAACAATTACAGCCATTAAAGATATTTATTCAAAGCTTCCACAGGGTGCAACTATTGTTCGTTCATGTTCTACTGGATACGGAGAAGCTTTAATTAAGGCAGCGCTCTTACTTGATGAAGGTGAAGTTGAAACAGTTGCGCACTACTATGCTGCTGCTTTCTTTGATCCTAAGGTTGACTGTATCATCGATATCGGTGGTCAGGATATGAAGTGTATTAAGATTAAAAACAATACTGTAGATAGTGTTCAATTAAATGAAGCATGCTCATCAGGCTGTGGTTCATTTATTGAAACATTCGCAAAATCTCTTAATTATAGTATTCAGGACTTTGCAAAGGCCGCTCTATTCGCTCCAAATCCAATCGACCTTGGTACACGTTGTACAGTATTTATGAACTCAAAGGTTAAGCAGGCACAAAAGGAAGGTGCTACAGTTGCTGATATTTCTGCAGGTCTTGCTTATTCCGTTATAAAAAATGCTTTATATAAAGTTATTAAAATTACAGACCCTAAGGACCTTGGTACACACATAGTTGTTCAAGGTGGTACCTTCTACAATGATGCTGTCCTTAGAAGCTTCGAAATCATTTCTGGTTGTGAAGCTGTAAGACCTGATATTGCAGGTATTATGGGTGCTTTCGGTGCTGCTCTTATCGCTAGAGAAAGACATGATGGAGTTTCAGACTCTACTATGCTTTCAATAGAAAAGATTAATGATTTAACATATGACACAAAAATGACACGTTGTAAGGGATGTACTAACAACTGTCACCTAACAATCAACCGTTTCTCAGGCGGTCGTCAATACATAACCGGTAACCGTTGCGAAAGAGGTATCGGAAAGGAAAAGAATAAGGAAAATATTCCTAACTTATTTGAATATAAGAACAAGCGTCTCTTCTCTTACGAACCACTTACACTTGATAAGGCACCACGTGGCGTTATTGGTATTCCAAGAGTTCTCAATATGTATGAGAACTATCCATTCTGGTATACTTTCTTTACTAAGCTCGGATATAGCGTTGTACTCTCTCCTGAGTCAAACAGAAAAATATATGAACTTGGTATTGAATCTATCCCAAGTGAGTCGGAATGTTATCCTGCTAAATTAGCTCACGGTCACATTTCATGGCTCATTAAACAAGGTGTTAAATACATTTTCTACCCTTGTATTCCTTATGAAAGAAATGAAGTAGAAAATGCTAACAATCATTACAACTGCCCTATCGTTACTTCTTATGCTGAAAACATTAAGAATAACGTTGAAGAAATCAAAACTGAAGCTGTACGTTTTGAAAATCCATTCTTCTCATTTGAAAATGAAACAATTCTAACAAATCGTCTTGTAGAAGAATTTAGACAATCAATTCCAGCTAAAGAAGTTAAGGCAGCCGCAAAGGAAGCTTGGGAAGAATTAATCAAATCACGTGAAGATATTATGAAAAAGGGAGAAGAAACCTTACAATATCTTAAAGAAACAGGCAAACGTGGTATTGTTTTAGCTGGTCGTCCATATCATGTTGACTCAGAAATTAACCATGGTATTCCAGAGCTCATAACATCTTATGGATTAGCCGTTTTAACAGAAGATTCAATCTCTCATTTAGGCGAAGTTGAACGACCACTTATTGTTATGGATCAATGGATGTATCATTCAAGATTATATGCCGCAGCAAGCTTTGTTAAAACTCAAGAAAATCTTGATTTAATTCAGCTTAACTCATTTGGTTGTGGTCTTGATGCTGTTACTACCGACTCAGTAAATGACATTTTATCAAGTGCAGGAAAAATTTATACTGTATTAAAAATCGACGAGGTTAACAACCTTGGTGCCGCAAGAATAAGAATACGTTCATTAATCTCAGCCCTTAAAGTTAGAGAGTTAAATTCATACAAGCGCCACGTTAAATCTGCCGCTTATACAAGAATTGAATTTACTCCTGAAATGCGTAAGGACTACACTATATTATGTCCGCAAATGTCTCCAATACATTTTGACATTTTAGGTCCTGCTCTCTCATCATGCGGCTACAACTTCGTAGTACTTGATAACGATAATAAAAAGGCTCTTGATGTAGGTCTTAAATATGTTAATAACGATGCTTGCTATCCATCGCTTATTGTAGTTGGTCAAATTATGGAAGCAATTCTTTCTGGTAAATATGATTTAAGTAAGACTGCTGTTATTATCACTCAAACTGGTGGTGGTTGCCGTGCTTCTAACTATATTGGATTTATAAGACGTGCTCTTAACAAAGCTGGCTTACCTGAGATTCCTGTAATCTCTCTTAATGCAAGTGGCATTGAAACCAACTCTGGTTTCAAACTCGACCTATCAATAATGAAAAAAGCAATGATGGCACTTATATACGGCGATGTATTTATGAACGTAGTATATAGAACTCGTCCATATGAGGCTGTTCCTGGTTCAGTAAATGCACTACATGAAAAATGGAAAAATGTATGTATTGACCAATTAACAAAACCTCGCGTAAGTATGTCTGAATTTAACAAAAATATTAAAGCAATTATTCATGACTTTGATACTATTGAATTATTAGATATTAAAAAACCAAAGGTTGGTATCGTAGGTGAAATCTTAGTTAAGTTCCTTCCTTCTGCTAACAACTATCTCGTTGATTTACTTGAAGCTGAAGGTGCTGAAGCCGTAATGCCAGACCTTATGGGATTCCTATTATACTGTGCAGAAAACGCCAACTTCAAGGCAAAGCATTTAGGTCTTTCTAAAAAGAGCGCATTTATCAATAACACAGTAATCAAGTTACTTGAGTGGTTTAGAAAAACCGCAAAAAAAGAACTTGCTGCAAGTAACAGATTTACACCACCATCTTCTATCAAGGAAACTGCTGCATTAGCACAAAAAATTGTTTCTCTTGGCAACCAGACTGGTGAAGGCTGGTTATTAACTGGCGAAATGATTGAACTTATCCATATGGGTGCAGGTAACATTGTATGTTGTCAACCATTTGCTTGTTTACCTAACCACATAGTTGGTAAAGGTGTAATAAAAGAGCTTCGACTTGAATTCCCTGAAGCAAATATAATAGCCGTAGATTATGACCCAGGCGCGAGTGAAGTTAACCAATTAAATAGAATTAAATTGATGCTTTCAACAGCACAAAAGAATTTGAAATAAGCAAAAATAAGCAGCATATTATGCTGCTTATTTTTTTCTATGTCAATTTTCATTAATCTACCGTGATAATTACAATTCACTATTTGTATACTATCATTATAGGGTAAAGGAGTTTTTATATGATAGTAGATGTAGCAGAAAGAATTCGTGAATTACGTGAAAAGCATAATATAACCCAAACTTCATTAGCTAGTAAGCTTGGTGTTTCACGCTCATGTGTTAATGCTTGGGAAATGGGAATCTCACTTCCAACAACAGATAAAATTGCAACTTTATCAAAAATTTTCCACACTTCAACAGATTATATACTTGGACTTTCAACTTCTGAATTAATCAATTTAGAAAAATACAATCAAGACGAAAAAGAAATGGTATACAAATTATTAAGCTATTTTGATTCTGTACACATAAAATAAAATCACGACCACTTGGTCGTGATTTTTTATATATTTTCTATCTGCCAATCAATTGCTTCTATCCCATTTGCTATCAAAAATTCGTTTGCCTTGCTAAAATGCTTGCATCCAAAAAAGCCCCTATAAGCTGACAAAGGACTTGGATGTGGCGCCTCAAGAACTAAATGCTTTGGATTATTCAAAAACTTCTTTTTACTCTGTGCGGGCTTACCCCAAAGGAAATATACAATAGGTCTATCTTGCTCATTTAATATCTTAATAACCGCATCTGTAAAGTTTTCCCAACCTTTTCCTTGATGCGAATTAGCTTGATGCGCACGCACGGTAAGCACTGTGTTAAGTAAAAGCACACCCTGGTCCGCCCATTTTTTCAAATATCCATTGTTTGGTATGTACATTCCCAAATCCGAATTCAATTCTTTATAAATATTTTGCAAAGACGGTGGTATCTCCGTCTGACTTGGTAACACCGAAAAGCTTAATCCATGAGCCTGATTAACATTGTGATATGGATCCTGTCCTAACAATAGTACCTTTACATTATTTAAATCCGTATAATGAAATGCATTAAATATGTCATCTGATGGTGGAAATATAATTGTTGTATTATACTCATCTTTTACAAAATTATATAACTTACTGTAATATTCTTGCTTAAACTCACTATTAAGCGCTTTTGCCCAATTGTTACTAATTGCCGCCATATCTTACCTTCTTACTGAAATTCCTTTATCGTAAAGATAATTCTTTAAATCTGAGATTTCCATTTCTTTATAGTGGAATAAGGATGCTGCTAAAGCTGCATCTGCATTTCCTTTTGTAAATGCATCATAGAAATGCTCCATATTTCCTGCACCACCGGATGCTATAACAGGAATTGATACATTATCTGCAATAAGTCTTGTAAGCTCTAAATCATAGCCAGCCTTTGTTCCGTCGCAATCCATACTTGTCAAAAGAATTTCTCCAGCACCATATTCACAAGCCTTCATCGCCCACTCTACAGCATCAATCCCCATATCAACGCGACCACCATTTTTGTATATATTCCAGCCAGTTCCATCTTCTCTTCTCTTTGCATCAATAGCCACAACTACACATTGACTGCCAAACTTGTCTGCCGCATCCTTTATAAGATTAGGATTCATAATTGCCGCAGAATTAATCGAAATCTTATCTGCTCCTTCTCTAAGCAACAATTTAAAATCCTCAACTGTTCTTATCCCACCACCAACTGTAAATGGAATAAATACCTTTTCTGCAACACGTCTTACTAAATCAATAGTTGTATTTCTGCCATCTGATGATGCTGTAATATCCAAAAATACAAGTTCATCAGCACCAGCCTTATCATAAAGCGAAGCAACCTCTACAGGATCGCCCGCATCTCTTAAATCAACAAAATTTGTTCCCTTTACAACTCGTCCGTTTTTACAGTCAAGGCAAGGAATTATTCTCTTTGTAAACATTATAAATCTCCTTAAAGCTTTGCAAAATTCTCAAGTATCTTTAAGCCAACATCACTGCTTTTTTCAGGATGAAATTGACATGCAAATACATTTTTAGCTTCAACAGCAGCATGAATATGTGTTGAATATTCTGTGGTTGCCGCAACAATATTCTCATCCTCAGCCTTCAAATAATACGAATGCACAAAATACACATAAGCATTATTATCTATACCTTTAAATAATTTCGATGAAGGATTGATGTTTAGCGAATTCCAACCCATATGTGGTATCTTAAGACCTTCGCTTGGTGGGATTTTCAATATTTTCCCTTTTAATATTCCAAGACCTTCTACACCTTCTGATTCATCACTTGATTCAAACAAAAGCTGAAGTCCAAGACATATACCAAATAATGGTGTTCCCTTTTTGGCAACTTCCTTAATTACATCAACAAGTCCATATTTATGTAAATTATCCATCGCCATACCAAAGCTGCCAACACCAGGTAAAATAACCTTATCAGCATTTAATATTTCATTATGATTTCGCGTAATTATCACATCTTGATTAAGAGATGCAAATGCTTTTTCAACACTTTTTAAATTACCCGCATCATAATCAATCATTGCTATCATTATCATTTCCTCCATAGTTTTTAAGGATTTGCATATATTGTTCAGGAATTGTAATATTAGAATAATATATTGCATCCTCTTGTGCTATCTTATAGTTATCCTTTAGGATTTTTAAAGTCTTTTCATAAAGCTCATTATAATCCTCATAGACATCTAATTTTTTAGAATTTTCAACATTATCCTGGTAATTCTTAACGCCTTTAAATAAGGAATCCAACGCCTCTAAGTTCATATTCATTGACTTAAAGTTGTAATATGAATTCAAATTTTTTTCTAAGCCCATTAATAATCTAAGCTCTGTATATAGTCTTTGCTCATCTTCTCTAAGTTCCATACCAGATAAGGTCTCATACGCCATTGTATAGTTGCCTTCTTTGTAATACTTTTTAGCATCCTTAACATTGTTATAATAACCAAATGCATAGGTCCATACAACTACAAATAACACAACTGATGCAATTGCAACCACAAACAACACAGTCTTAATCGGTGTTATCTGGATTAATTCATCTGGTTCAGGTTCTTTTCTTTCCTTCTTTACCTTTTGCTTCTTTTCTTTCTTAGCTTTCTTTTCCTTCTTAGGCTTTTCCTTTTTACCCTTTTTCTTTTTATTATCATTTTCTTCATCAGGATTTTCTTCCATAGTACGAATAAAAGCTTCCTGCTCTTTAGTAGCTATTTTACTTTCCTTAGCTTTTGCAGCTTCAAGTTCCTCTTCTGTTTCAAAGAAAATGTCACCTAAAGTAGTTAAAAATGGTTTCTTTTCCTTTTTAGGTTTTGGTTCTTTTACCTTCTTTTCCTTAACCTTTTTTTCTTTTACCTTTTTTTCTTTATCCAGTTTAACTTCTGGTACAAGAGGCTCATCATCATCAAGCAAAGCTGCTATATCAACTTCATCTTTGTTTTCTTCTGATAACTCAACCTTATTATCTACATATATATCCGGATATTCTTCTGCTTGTGTTTCTTCTACCGTATTATTAATAAAATCTTCTAAAGAAAATTCAGCCATTTCTTCCTTTGGTTCTTCAATTGCCACTTCTTGTATCTGTTCTTCGATTGGTTCTTCAACCTGTTCTTGCACATTTTCAACTAAATCTTCTACTACAGCTTCAGTTTCTTCAATACTTTCTTCATCTGCAAATGTGCTTTCAACATCTGCAAGAAATGCACTTAAAAAGTCATCCTCTGGTTCTTCCTCGACAATAACTATGTCCTCCGGCTGAGGCACCTTAATATTATCCTCTATTGGCTCAATATCAAATAATTGCTCGGAATTATTGTTATTCTCATCCCATGTAGTACCTTCAACATTCGAAAACATATCTGCAAATGGATTTATATCTTCGGCATTATCTCCATCAATTTCTTCCGCATTTTCTCTGCCTACTATTTCATTTAGCAAATCATCAAGATATGTTTCATTTTCAACACTATCATTGCAATTATCGCAATAAATTTTTCCTTCTTCAATTTCAGCACCACAATTGTAACATTTTGGCAATTAAATCACCTCTTTTGCTATTTAATCAAATCTATAAGTTCTTCAATAAATTCAATCGAATTTTTAAATATACTATGCGCTTTACTCTGTACTTCCACTGGAATCTGTGCATGTTTTTGACTTACCCTGTACATAACTGCATTAGCATTTATAAATGTAATCTTTTCAAATGGCCATCTCATTATTGTTGGTATATTATAATTAGTACCTAATTCTAAAATAAGCAATTTCTTGTTAAGTGTTCCTTGCAGCCACTTATTATATAAATTCCATTTTTTTATATAACTATTTTCATTATATTTTTTAGCCTTATAAATGTTTGGTTCATATCCTTCGTTACAGTCAGGACATATCAAAGTCTTAAAGTTATTTGTTTCTAAGGAAGCTTTATATAATTCATCAGCTTTTGTAAATTTGTCCTTGCAGCCACATTGTAAAACATTAATGTTACCACAGACACTTACCATTCTCGTCGGATTCAAATCGGACTGATTTAAAATGCCATCCATATTAGAAGATATAATAAAATAATTTTTATTCTCAACAATCTTTAGTAGCTTGTTGTAAGTATCTATAAGCTTTTGCTTATCCTTATTCATAGAATATCTTACACACGCTCTTAACCATGTATCATCTTCATACAAGTCCTTGTTTTGCTGATATATATCATTATCCTCAATATCTTTTTCCTTAAAATTACTAAATTCACTTCCGATACCAATCAGTAACGCATCGCACTGCTTAATATCCTCAATTATATCTGTATATTGCATATTTACTCCAAAATTACTTGTTATACAATAACTTATCAATTTCACCTACTAATAATCCTATCTCAGGCTTTGATAACTGTGCGTTAGCACCAAGGCTTTCGCCTTTTCTTCTCATTTCTTCATTGATTAATGATGAGAATATAATAACAGGTATCTTCTGTAATACTGGATCTTCTTTTACTAATTTAGTAAGTCTATGTCCATCCATAAGTGGCATCTCAATATCTGTAATTATACACGCAACCTTCTCAGAAACACTATTTTCCTCTTTAAATCTGGTCAAAAGATCCCATGCCACTTGACCGTTCGGACAACATGTAATATTAACATATCCTGATTTCTTAATAGAATCTGCTATTAAATGCATAAGCAATGGTGAATCCTCTGCAATAACAATTGGCGAATCAATTCTTGCTCTATTCTCGTACTTAGCAACCTCTGAAACCTTTAAGCCTGTTTCAGGACTAATTTCCGAAACAATTCTTTCAAAATCCAATATAACAATTAATTTACCATTAATCTTAACAATACCTGTTGCAATACCATGCTCTTGCGAATTGATAGTCTTATCTGGTGTAATAATATCCTTCCAAGACACTCTATGTATACCCAAAACCTGATTAACATGAAATGCTACATTAAGCTTGTTAAAATTAGTAATGATAAACATATCCTGTTCTACCATTTCATTCTTTGGTGCATCTAATACTGTCGCTAATGATATTACAGTAATAATACTTTCTCTTGGCATAAATATACCTTCAATTGCCTTATCTGTATTAGGCACTGGAGTTATATTACTATATGGTACAATTTCCCTTACTTTAGCAACATTAATACCGTAATGGTTATTACCAACTGTAAATTCAAGAATCTCTAATTCATTAGTTCCACTTTCTATAAGTATATTATTATCCATATTACATACCTCCAAAATAATAAGTATTTTTACTATTATACCATAATACTTTCTCTTTTTGTAGCAAATAAATGAAAAAGTTTCAATATAATATTAAAAATCGTTCGCTTACGAACTCTCTCGCCAAGTGCGGTCTCGTTAGTGACCTATTCCAATTCTGCAAGTGCACATCCAACGGAGTATTTTTGTTTAAAAGACCTCTTTAGATAAATTTTATATTAAACAAAAAAAGAGTAGCGAAGCTACTCTTTTAGAAAAATATATATAATCATACCTTCAAAACTACACATTAACTATCCTCTTTAACATCCGTTACCTCTTAGATAACTTCCTCTTTCCTAACCTAACTACCTTGCAAAGAATTATTCCTTCCTTGCTTTGGTCAAGCCCTCGACCTATTA
>SVDX01000038.1 GCA_015057605.1 Lachnospira sp.
AGGCCAATAATAATCAAGGCCAATCTCACCTATTGCAACGATTTTTTTATTATTAGCTGCATTTTCTTTTATCCAGTCAAAAAATGCTTCATCCATAGTGTGAGCTTCCTCGGGATGAATTCCCAAGGCCCCTAACATATGGTCGTATAAACCAACATATTCTAAAGTCTTTTTACAGCCATCAATGCTTGCTCCACAATTAATGGCATATTCTATTCCATTTGCATAAAGACCGCCAATTAGTTCTTCGCGGTCTTCATCAAATCTTTCATCATCATAATGTGCATGTGTTTCAAATATCATATCTACACCTAATATTAACGTATTTCACTACCACAGATAATGTCCTTATCAACTGTAAGCACCGATAAATTACCTTCATCATCTGAAGCCGCAAGAATCATACCTTCCGAAAGCATGCCACAAAGTGTTACAGGCTTTAAGTTAGTAATAACTGCAACCTTCTTGCCCACCATTTCTTCTGGTTTGTAATAGTTAGCAATACCAGATACAATCTGTCTTACTTCATTACCGATTCTAATCTGTGAAACTAAAAGCTTCTTAGCCTTCTTTACAGGCTCGCACTTGATTACTTCACCAACCTGTAATTGAACCTTACAAAAATCATCAATAGAAATCTCTTCCTTAGCTTCTACTTCAGGATACTTAGGACCTTCTGCCTCTTTTCGCTGTGCAGCGCTTAATTCCTCTGCCTTCTTTAATACTTCTTCCATATCAAGTCTTGCAAATAAAATCTCAGGCTTATCTATAACCTTTGTTCCAGACTCATATAAACCAAACTGCGAAAGACTTTCAAAGCTTCTAGCAACAGTATTTAACTGTCCTAAAATTTTCTTAGATGTTTGTGGCATAAATGGTTCTAAAAGGTTAGCACCAATTGAAATACCTTCAACAAGATTATAAAGTACAGTTGCAAGTCTATCCTTGTCCTCTTCATTCTTAGCAAGCGCCCAAGGCATAGTTTCATCAATATATTTGTTACATCTCTTAAATAATGTAAATATCTCAGTCATAGCATCTGCAACTCTTAGCTTTTCCATCTTAGCAGAAACTGCTGCCGCTGTAGAAGTTACAACCTTCTTTAAGTCCTCATCAACTTCACCACATACATTAGCGTTAGTAACAACACCACCAAAATACTTGTTGCTCATAGCGATAGTTCTGTTAACAAGGTTACCTAAAGTATTTGCAAGCTCAGAGTTAAGTCTTTCAACCATAAGCTCCCATGTGATAACACCATCATTTTCAAATGGCATTTCGTGAAGCACGAAATATCTTACAGCATCAACGCCAAAGAAATCCACTAAATCATCTGCATAAAGTACATTTCCCTTAGATTTACTCATCTTGCCATCACCCTGTAATAACCACGGATGTCCAAAAATCTGCTTTGGAAGAGGCAAATCAAGTGCCATAAGCATAATTGGCCAATAAATAGTGTGGAATCTTAAAATATCCTTACCAATCAAATGTAAATCTGCAGGCCAGTATTTATTAAATAAATCTCCATTATTACCATCAACATCATAGCCTAAGCCTGTTATATAGTTGCTTAGTGCATCAATCCAAACATAAATAACATGCTTGTCATCAAAGCTTACTGGAATACCCCATTTAAATGATGTTCTTGATACACACAAATCCTGAAGACCTGCAAGAATGAAGTTGTTCATCATCTCGTTCTTTCTTGATTCAGGCTGAATAAATTCAGGGTGCTCATTAATGTGTTTAATAAGTCTGTCTGTATAATTAGAAAGCTTCAAAAAGTAAGCTTCCTCCTTAGCAGGCTTAACCTCTCTTCCACAGTCAGGGCATTTGCCATCTACAAGCTGTGAAGAAGTAAAGAAGGATTCACAAGGAGTACAATACATACCTTCATAGAAGCCCTTGTAAATATCACCTTTATCGTATAATTTCTTAAAAATCTTTTGAACCTGTTTCTCATGGTAATCATCAGTTGTTCTGATAAACTTATCATAAGAAGTATCCATCAAATCCCAAATAGACTTAATCTCACCTGCAACTGAATCAACAAATTCCTTCGGTGTAACGCCTGCAGCAGCTGCCTTTTCTTCAATCTTTTGACCATGTTCATCTGTTCCTGTTTGGAAAAATACGTCATAGCCTTCCATTCTTTTATATCTGGCAATACTGTCTGCCAAAACTATCTCATAGGTATTGCCAATATGTGGTTTACCCGATGTATAAGCAATTGCTGTGGTAATATAATACGGTTTCTTACTCATAAGCTTCCTCCAAAATTCTCATATTTACCCTTTATTCTAACATAGTAAAAATTAAGTATCAACTTTAAAATGAATTATTTTTACAAAACAACACATACTATTACCATTAAAACACAAGGAAGGTAAAAAAATGAAGCAAATACTTAAACGTTTTATAGCAATAACATTAATAATATGCATGATATTTCCCTTAAATGCATGTGTAAAAAATGACTCAAACGAAACTCCCAGTTCCACCAGAGAGTATACTAACTCTGATACAATCAACGTTAGCCTAAAAAACTCCACAGAATTTGATAAATTTCTTACAGACATTTTCGTAAACGAGCTAAATTCCTGCTCTACCTTAGATATACATTACTTTCTTTCAGACCCGGCCGTATATGGCATAAATACAGAAAACACTAAATTTTCACTAATCGACTTTGATAATCTTTTTAGTACACAAGAATCAAAGGAACTCTTAAACAGTCTTAATCAATACAACTATGACGCCTTAACTAAGGAACAACAAATCAATTATGACATTTTAAAATACCGCGCCGAGCTTGATATTGAAAATGCATCTCTCGCTCTTTATGAAAACATTTTCAATCCAACAACAGGGCTTCAGGCTCAAATGCCAATACTTCTTGCAGAATATGATTTTAGAAATGAAGCCGATATAACTCAGTATATTGAGCTTTTAAAAAAGCTTCCTGAATATTACAACAACCTAATATCCTTTGAACAGTTAAAAGCCAACTCCGGACTTGGTATGTCAGATGAATGTATTGAGGGTATCAAATCACAATGCGCTGACTTTAGCTCAAAGAAGGAGGATAATTACTTAATAGAAATCTTTAACTCTAAAATAGATGCATTTACCGGTCTAAGTGAAGATAAAGCAAAAGTCTATAAGGCTCAAAACAAAGCTGCCGTATTAGAATACGTCATTCCGGCATATATAATGCTTTTTAATGAGCTTGATGCCTTAAAGGGTAAATGTAGCTACAACTATCTTGGAGAAACCAAAGAAGGACGTGCATATTTTGAATATCTTTTAAAAAGCAACGTAGGTACAGCCAAAACTACAACTCAGCTTGAGAGCCTTATAAATTCCTACCAGACAAAATGCTTGCTCGGCTTAAGCACTGCCCTAAATAACAACCCAAACCTACTTGACACTTTAGAAAATCCTACCTTCCCATCAAATGACCCAAAAGAGATTTTATCCTACCTTGAAGAAAATATGCTAAAGGATTTTCCAGAAATTCCAAAGACTTCATATAGCATTAACTATGTCCATGAATCCTTAGAAGATCATTTAAGCCCTGCATTCTATTTAACACCACCTATTGATGATATGTCTAAGCACTCAATTTATATAAATAATGCTGCCGCAAATTCATTTACAGGCCTGTTCCCAACACTTGCACATGAAGGATTTCCTGGACACCTTTATCAAAATCTTTACTATAACTCTACCTCTCCAAATGTCTTTAGAAGTCTTATGTCCTTTACTGGATATAGCGAAGGTTGGGCAACCTATGTAGAGCTTATGTCGTATTACTACTGCGGTTTTGATACTAATACAGCAAATGCGCTATTTTATTATAATCTTTACAATTTATTAATTTATGCTTCATTAGATATCGGTATAAATTATTATGGCTGGAGCGATGAGTTAATCGCCTCAAAAACAGGCATTACTGATACTAACGTTATAAATGAGCTTCGTACAATGATAAGCTGTGACCCTGCCAACTATCTAAACTATGTTATCGGATGCCTTGAAATCCTTGAATTAAAAGAGAATTATAAAACCTTATACGAAAGCGACTACAGCGATAAAGCATTTCACACATTTATACTAAATATGGGTGAAGCACCTTTTACAATTATAGAAAAATGGATGTTAAAAAAGGATAAGTAATGCTACTTATCCTTTCTCATTATTCAATAATCAGTTCAATCCATTCCTTCTTCATAAAAAATGGTTCACTCCACGGATTGATAACAAGTCCATCAATTGTATCATCTGACATAGCCAATCTTAGTGCATCCGCAATAAGCATCTTGATTGCATTCGTTTCATTTCCCTTTTGAAGATGTTGCTCCTCTGTAAAAGCTACCATCCACTTTTTACCATCCTTAGTTCCTGCAAGACGAATTTTATCGCCTTCCTCTTTAGATTCAATTGGCAATATGAATTCATCATTATCCGCAACACCTTGCTTTAATGCAGCAAGAATTTCCAATACATTAACCTTTTCCATTACATTATCCACCTTTCTCGTTTAGCTTTACTAATTCCTACTTTTTTATTATAATATAAATAATTAAAAATTCAAAGGAGGAATACAAAATTGTACTATAAAAAAGAACATCCTGCTGTTACAGTTGTAGGTATATTTGCAACAATATTTTTTACCATGGCTTTAACAGCTACTCTTATTATACTACCAATTCATCTATCTTTAAAGGGGCTAACTTCAGTCGAATCATATATTAAAGATTCTGAATTCACAAGCGAGCTTACAGATGTAATTAATGATGAAATTAGAGATGAAATCAAAAAAGGCAACTCTGACCTCAACATTGATGAAGATTTCATATCAGAAGAATTTGTAGAAGACTTTATGAATCAAGTGTTTGGCGTAGCATTTAATGGCGAAGAAATTGATGCAGACGAACTAACAAATGCACTTCGAGATGACTTAGAAGATTATCTTAAAGCTTCCGATATTGAATACGAAGACTACAAGGACGACCTTGATAAAGCCTGTGAAGATTTCAACAAAGGGCTTAAAGACCTTTCGAATGAATTAAAGTCCGACTCAGACGTCACAGCACTCAGTGATGGTATTGCAGCAATCATTAACGTATTTAAGGTTCTCGCAATTGTGTCTGGTATAATTACTGTAGCTCTTGCTATAATAATATTTGTAATGTATAAGAAAAAATTCCGTGCAATGCGTAATCTTGGTATTTCAAGCACGGTGGCAGGTATGTTAGGTTTTTGTGCTTCAATTTTGGTATCAGCATTTATTGCTACTTTTGTGAGTGCCCTAAAAACTGAATTTGCTTCGTCTAATGCTACTGTATCCTTTGATTCTATCGTAGATAAGCTTACAGGAAAATTAGGCAATTTATCATTAAGCTTAATGGGTGCAAGTGGAGCATGCCTTATTACAGGTATAATACTTATAATTCTTTCATGCATTATTGGTAGCAACTACAAAAAATCTTGTATGCAATCTACAAGCTCTTATTCAAGTAATACTACATATAAAGGACCTGAGTTTTAAGGAGTATACATATGAATAATGGTTATAAGAAGGAAAGTGGCTTAGCATCTGTTTTAGGTGTATTTGCCGCAATAGCATTTACTATATCTTTAGTCGCTACTCTTATTATTTTACCTACTACTATTTCTTTCAAATTGGGTAAAGCTCCCGGAGAATATATAGTAAATGCATCTGACACGGAAGAAGAAGTTATTAAAATTAACAACTATTTCAAAAATAATTTAAAAGATGGTTCCAAAAATTATGCTAGCGAATTACCTACTGAGTATGTATCCAAGGAGTTTTTCTCAACTCTAATGGTAGACGTAATTAACGCTCAATTTTATGACAAAGATTCGGATTATGATAAAATAACCGATGATTTTAAAAGCGATATAAAAAATGTTCTTAAAGCCAATGGTTATGAATACAGTGATTATCAGCCAGAAATAGATACCTATTGTGAATCATATATCGATTCCTTTAAAGCAAAAACAGAAAGTAATCAAGAAGATTCTGTTATTTATATTATTGGCAGAGTTTTGGAAGAATTATATAATCGTTTTAAAATCGCATCACTTATATGCATATGCCTAACTATAGTTTTTGGACTTGCTATATGGTTTATATATAAGAAAAAATTCTGTTCAATGCTTAATTTAGGAATTTCAAATATTATTGCAGGAATTATAGCCGCTTGCGCAGCAGCACTCATTATCCTGCCTACAACCTTTAGACTTACTCCCGTTTTTAAATTCTTTGCTGACAGGCTAACATTTATTACATATGGAATATTGGGAATTAGTGTATTTAGTTTAATTGCAGGTATAGTACTTATAGTTCGTTCTTCCTCTATTAAGACAAAATATATAGCAAAAAGCGACATCATATGATGTCGCTTTCGTTATATCCTATTTAAAAAATTGTTCACCATATCCGTAGTTTTCTACTACATAATCAATATCCTTATCTCCACGGCCACTAAGTGTAACTAAGATTGAACCCTGCTTCATCTCTTTAGCCTTACGCATAGCATATGCAACTGCATGCGAGCTTTCAATAGCCGGAATAATTCCCTCAAAACGTGAAAGCTTAAAGAAGGCTTCCATAGCTTCATCATCCGATACAGTCTCATATTTAACTCTGCCAAGGTCATGTAAAAATGCATGTTCTGGGCCAACCGAAGGATAATCAAGACCACTCGCGATTGAATATACAGGTGCTGGTTCACCATTAGCATCTTTAAGCATAATACTTTCGAAGCCATGCATTACACCCTTTTCGCCATAAGCCATAGATGCTGCGTGATCTCCCAAATTAGTACCTCTTCCAAGTGGCTCGATACCAACTATATCAACTGGATCATCAAGGAAAGGTACAAATGTACCAATCGAGTTACTACCACCGCCTACGCAAGCACATACTACATCAGGCATAAGACCTGTCATCTCTTTAAACTGATCTCTCATCTCATAACCAACTACAGTCTGGAAGTCTCTAACCATAAGTGGGAATGGATGTGGACCTAATGCAGAACCAATACAATATATTGAATCCTTATAATTTCTTGCATACGACTCAAATGCTGAATCAACAGCTTCCTTAAGTGTCTTAAGTCCATGAGTTACAGGTACTACCTTTGCGCCTAATATCTTCATTCTCGTTACGTTAGGCGCCTGCTTTGCAATATCAACCTCGCCCATATGTATTTCACATTCAAGACCAAAAAATGCAGCTGCTGTTGCCAAAGCAACACCATGTTGACCCGCACCCGTCTCAGCGATAAGACGCTTCTTACCCATAAATTTAGCAAGTAAGCCCTCGCCCATACAATGGTTAAGCTTGTGAGCTCCTGTATGATTTAAATCTTCTCTCTTTAAATATATCTGGCAGTTACCAATTTCTCTAGATAATCTTTCACAATGATATACTGGAGTTGGTCTACCCTGAAATTCCTTACGAATTCTTCTTAATTCATTAATAAACTGTGATGAATGACAAATAGTCTGGTATGCATCATTAATCTCTTCAAATGCAGGTTTAAGTTCATCTGTAAGGTAAGCTCCACCATATTGACCAAATCTACCGTCCTTATCAGGATAATTTCTCAAATATGTTTTATAATCCATAGTTATTTCCTCTTTTCTTGCTCTTAAGACAAGGCAAGTCATATGCCTCTTTTCTTCAACTATCCTAATATTATAGCACAAGGCTTTCTCTACATCAAGTATGCAAATACAATACTCGCAACAATTCCCGCAAATGTACAAATCATCGCACCTAAAATAGTCCACCTTGTATTTTTTATTCCAACACTCATAAAATAGAGACTTATACTATAAAATACAGTCTCCGTCGTACACATAATTATTGATGCCATAAGCCCCTCTAATGAATCAGTTCCATATTCCTTAAATATATCAAGTGTAAGACCAGTAGCCGCCGAAGCCGAAAACATCCTAATAATCGTGACCGGTATTATACACGCAGGCACTCCTATTTTTTCCGTATAAAATCCAATAAAGCCTGAGAGCCAATCAAGAAATCCTGAGCTTCTAAGCACTCCAACCGCCATCATAAGACCAAGCAGTGTAGGCATTACTGAAATAACCGTTTTCATTCCTTCCTTTGCCCCTATTATAAAGCTGTCATAGCAGTCCTTTTTCATCATTATCGCAAGCCCAACTATATAAAAAATCAACATTGGAATTATCATATTTGATATAAATGTTACAATACTCATTTACGCCCTCTTTCCCTGCTTTATTTTTATAAATATTATTGCAACCAAAGTGCTTACGCAGGTTGATAGTATAGCCGGAAGCATTATTGATACCGGATTAACTGAGCCATATTGATTTCTATAAGCAATCATTGTTATTGGCACTAATTGGATTGACGAAACATTTATTATTAAAAATGCGCACATTGAGTCAGAGGCCATAGTTGGATTATTCTTATTGAGCTTAGCCATTTCCTTCATTGCCATAAGACCTGCAGGAGTTGCTGCCCATCCAAGTCCAAGAAAATTTGCAACAATATTAGTTGTTATATATTCTAAAGCCTTATGCCCTTTTGGTATATCGCAAAATATCCATCCTATAAGCCTATCAAGTCGTCGTGTAAGAATCTGAATCAAGCCACACTGCCTTGCAATCTCCATTAATCCTGTCCACACAGACATAATTCCAAGCATTGTTATACACAAACTTATTGTTTCCTCGGATGACTCCAATATCCCATTAGTTACATTTCCAATATTGCCGGTTATAATAGCATACACAACTCCAACAATAATCATAATCGCCCAAATATAGTTAAGCATATTTTTCACACATCCTGACATCGTCACAACCAATATATGCAAAAAACCCGACCTTTATCACTAAAAGTCGGGTTTAAAATTATTTCGTTGTTGCTATCATATCAACTATACCCCAATGCGGATTATCCACTCCATCATCGGAATCATCGTAGTATACAAAATAGAATGTCGAATCTACATTTTCAACAACCGTAGCACCTGTCTTATACAAATACATTGGTTTGTTGAAGAAAATTCGGCATGAGAAGCAATTCTCGCCATATGATA
>SVDX01000039.1 GCA_015057605.1 Lachnospira sp.
CTGATAAATGTATTTCTTACAGAATTCATCAACCTCGGCTGTATAGAATGGACTTGGTGAAAATGTACCCATACCACCTGTATTAAGACCCTGGTCGCCATCTTTAGCTCTCTTATGATCCTGTGCAGATGTCATAATCTTGATAGTATTACCGTCAACAAATGATAATACTGACACTTCACGACCTGTCATAAACTCTTCGATAACGATTGTGTTACCAGCCGAACCAAATTGCTTGTCAACCATTAAAGACTTAACGCCTTCCTTAGCCTCTTCCTTAGTATTACAGATTAATACACCCTTACCAAGTGCAAGACCATCAGCCTTTAAAACTATTGGATATGTAGAATTTTCAAGATATTCTAACGCAGCTTCTGGCGAATCAAAGTTTTCGTAAGCTGCTGTAGGAATATTGTATTTTTTCATTAAATCCTTTGAAAATGCTTTTGAACCTTCTAAGATAGCTGCGTTCTTTCTTGGTCCGAAGATTCTCAAACCTTCTTTTTCAAATTCATCAACAACGCCACCTACAAGCGGATCATCCATACCAATAACAGTTAAATCAATAGCATTTTCCTTAGCAAATGCAACTAATTTATCAAATTCCATCGCACCAATATTAACACATTCTGCGTACTGCGCAATACCTGCATTACCTGGTGCACAATATATCTTATCAACCTTTGGGCTTTGAGCAATCTTATATGCTATAGCATGCTCTCTACCACCACTACCTACTATAAGTACTTTCATAAAACTATTACAATTCCTTTCTCACAAAGATTGAGATGCTATCATATCAATAGCCTGTGGCAATATAATCCATTCAGCCTCTTCCATAACACGTCTTTGTAAACTTTCTGGTGTATCGCCTTCTTCTACATTTACAGCCTTCTGTAAAATAATCTTACCTGTATCAACACCTGCATCAACATAATGCACTGTTGCACCTGTAACCTTCACACCTCGGGCAAGCACGGCTTCATGAACCTTAAGTCCATAATAACCCACTCCGCAAAATGACGGTATAAGCGATGGATGAATGTTAATTATTCTGTTCTCATAAGCATTTACAATGCTTTCTGGGATATTAACTAAACATCCTGCAAGAACAATTAAATCCACATTATATTCATTAATCTTATCAAGTAGTGCAACATTAAATTCTTCTCTTGCCTTAAATGTCTTTGGCGACAATGCAACTGCCGAAATGCCGTGATTCTTCGCGCGTTCAAGAGCATATGCATTAGGATTGTTGCTTATAACAACCTCAATCTTAGTATTCTTAATCTTTCCCGAATCAATAGCATCAATAATAGCCTGAAGATTAGTTCCGCCACCAGATACTAAAACTGCTAACTTAAGCATAATATTTCAATCCTTTCGAATTATATTATTGTAAAACTACGCCCTTTTCGCCAGCTTCAACCTTACCTAATACAAATGCCTTATCGCCTGAAGCCTCTAAAGCCTTAAGAGTAGCATCTACATCCTTAGCATCAATTGCAAGAACCATACCAACACCCATATTAAATGTGTTGTACATCATTTCCTCTGCGATGTTACCTGTTCTTTGAAGCATCTTGAAGATAGCTGGTACTTCATAGCTGTTCTTATCAACAACTGCTACTGCATTGTCTGGTAACATTCTTGGAATATTTTCATAGAAGCCACCACCAGTAATATGACTACAGCCCTTAACCTTAACACCTGCTGCCTTTACTGACTTTAATGCATTTACATAAATTCTTGTAGGCTCGATTAAAGCTTCACCTAAAGTCTTTCCTAATTCATCATAATATGTATTAAGGCTTTCTGCGCTCATTTCAAATACCTTACGAACTAATGAGAAGCCATTGCTGTGAACGCCTGAAGAAGCGATACCAACTAAAATATCTCCTGCCTTAATGTCCTTACCTGTGATTAAATCCTTTTCATCTACGACACCTACTGCAAAACCAGCGATATCGTAATCATCTTCTGGCATAAGACCTGGATGCTCTGCTGTTTCGCCACCAACAAGTGCACAGCCAGACTGCTTACAGCCTTCTGCAACACCACTTACGATTGTAGCAATCTTTTCAGGATAGTTCTTACCACATGCAATATAATCTAAGAAAAATAATGGTTCGCCACCTGCGCAAACTACGTCATTAACGCACATTGCAACTGCATCAATACCGATAGTATCATGCTTGTCCATAATAAATGCTAACTTAACCTTAGTACCACATCCATCTGTACCTGATAAAAGGATAGGATTTTCCATATCCTTAATAGCCTTTAATGAAAATGCACCAGAGAAGCCGCCTAAACCGCCTAAAACTTCTGGTCTCATAGTCTCCTTAACATGAGCCTTCATAAGCTCAACAGCCTTGTAACCTGCTTCAATATCAACGCCCGCGTTCTTGTAATCCATTTTAAAATCCTCCTAATTGTATCTTACATTTGCTTCATGTATTCTTTGTATCCAAGGTTTTCTAACTTTTCCTTCTTAGCTACAACCTTGTCCTTAAGGCCTTCCTTGTAAGCCTTTAATTTGTTAAGTAATTCTGCATCAGAAGTTGCAAGAATCTTTGCAGCCATAAGGCCTGCATTAGCGCCACCGTTGATTGCAACAGTTGCTACTGGAATACCACTTGGCATCTGAACGATAGAATATAACGAATCCACGCCACCAAGTGACTTAGTGTATATAGGAACGCCAACTACCGGCATAGGGAAGATAGCTGCTGCCATACCCGGCAAATGCGCAGCTCCACCTGCTCCAGCAATAATAACCTTGTAACCCTTTTCTTCTGCGCTGTTAGCATAATCGAAGAAAATATCAGGCATTCTGTGAGCTGATATAACAGTCATATCATAATCAATTCCAAATTCATCTAAAATCTCTGCAGCCTTGCTCATCACATCTAAATCTGAGTCACTGCCCATAACTATACCTACTTTTGGCATTTTAAAATCTCCTTTTTTAATATAATATATTTTGTATTTTCTCACACCAAACGAAACTCGTCAATACTAAAAAGCATCATTTAATTTTTCAGTTCCATTTAATACAAATCTACCATCACGTATAATGTCAACACTGCTTCCATCATACATAACCGCACTAATAAGTCCAATCTCATCATAAGGAATTGTAATATCAGTATGACAGTTAAAATATGCTTCCTTAGGGTTCGTCTTTCTAAGAAGGGTTATCTCATTGTCCTTTGCCACAATTTCCTTGCCATCTGGATTATACACGGTTATATCCTCTGAGTATGTGTAGCAGGTATCACCAACTGCAAAATGTGGTCCCATCTTCTCAACAATTAGGATTGGCAGCTTGTGAACTATGTCATACTTATGCGCCATCACATATGCAGTCGTATTGGTACCAATCGCAAACTCACCGATTGGAAGAGTATCATGATTGTATAAAAGATTGCTCTTTATAAACTTCTTGTTCTCCTCGTCACTATCAAAATTGTCGCAAGAGTAAGCTACAACCCTTCCATCTTCAAATTCTAAGGTTAAATTGTTGTATTTTAAATCGTGTAAATATACCTCACTTACATTTAAGGTACCCTTAGTACCTGCAAGTACCGGAGAAGTAAATACTTCACCAACAGGGATATTAACATCTGCAAGACAATTTTCAAACTTCGTTTGCTTATCAGGGTCATCGAGTTTCATAAGCTTAACCTGCATATTAGTCTTATTACCGTTAGCGCCCAAAATCTTTACATAATCAGCCTTATCAAGTGCATCAATAATCGCCTGCTGTATGCCCTTAAACAAATCATAATCAAGAGTATTAATCTTTACAGTTTCCATAAAAATTTCTTCGAAATTGTCTCCAATCTCAGGAATAGGATATGCAATAATTGTAAAGCTTCTTTCCTCACCCTTAATATATTCATTAACTATACGAGCTGAATCGCCTGCATAAGCTACATTTAGTTTGCTTAAATTGTCATCAAGCGAATAATTTTCCTTTTTATTAACCGGTTCAAATGGCACCTCGCCAAATACCTCCATAACTGCCGGTCCTGCAAATTTAGACGCTTCCACCTTAAACTCCTCATACGAGGTTCTAAGAACGCCTAATCTTCGCTCATTAAATGCTCTATCGATGTAAAGCGCATTGTCAAATCTATGGTCATACTCATACTGCTTATTAGGTGAAGTAGAATAATAGCCTATCTTAGAATTCTTCTTGTTAATAGAATTAACCGCCGCTCTAAATATTGTTGGCTTTAGACCAAGCTTTTCAAAATTCTTAATTGCAGCACGTACAATTCTCTCAAAGCCTACGCAGTAACGGATATTAACAATACTCTTCTTACTAAGATCCTTATTACCAAGTACAAATCCAATTCTAAAGCCTTCGGTATAAGTATCCGCCATAGATTGAATAAGCTCCTCAGAAAGAGAATTAAGATATTTTGCCACCTTTATTTCATTGTCAGTAATGTATTCGCCATATGAGTAAAGATAACGAAGATCTGTTAAATCACTATTCATAACAATGTCTGTTGCAAATGTAAGATTAACATCCAACTGCTCTCTAATACGATATCTTAAGGTTTCGTCACTATAGTCACTTACAAAATAATAAATGCATTCTCTAAGTTGTCTGTAATTAGGCTCCTCGTCAGCTTCAAACATGCAGTATATTTGAACAAACATTTCCGCACATATCGTAAGATCAAACAATCTATCCTCGTATGCGTACACAATCATACCGCGAATCTCTGTATATACAAAGGATAGTAGTCTTCCATTAAGCTCACCAAGCAGTGCTACTGCATATGCCGGATTAGCAAAGCTTTCTTCGTAGGCAATGCCTTCAATATCAGCATAAAGTCTCTTATTGATAAGCTCTAACTCCTTTAGCGACTTATCCTTATCATCCTTATAAAGTTCATCAATCATCAGAATAAAATCTGCGGTTCTTTTGAAGTACTGTACATATACCGGTGCAACCTCAGCATTAAAAGCAATCTGTCTAATGCGTTCCATTGCAAGCTCATATCTTTCAAGATAATTATTTTCCAACATAACTAACTCATACTCCTATTTTTAAATGATAATAATAGCAATATAAAATATGGTTAAAATACCACATCCAAGACTTCCCACATAAGACAAGTTATAATACTTGTCCTGCTCCTTAAAGCTTAGAAGTCCTATTATTGTACCAAAAAACGAAAGCATCAATGATGCAAACGCCATATTACCAACACTAATATCTGCCTTACCGCCATTCCTATACGAAACAAAAATAGCAACAAGCAACACAATCAGAGCAACTATTCCCATAGCAGTAGCAATAACTCCGCCAATAGTATGCTTTTTATCAGTAAATTTGTAATCACGAATACCCACGATGCTTAACCTGCCTAATTTCTAAAATAATGTATCAGACTTGCTAGCTAAAAGCTTAGCTCCATTAACAATCAACATAACGCCACCTGCAACTGCAAGCACAATAAGCAAAATACCTGTTACAAGACTGCAAGCGCCACCATTTTTAATAGCTTTGTATAATTTTTCGTTCATAATATCCTCTTTTCTCGGAGCAATCAACTTGCGTCAGCAAGTTTTGCGTAGAACGCTCAAGCGAAATTCGCATTATGCGATTTCGGTTGTCGCATATGCGAAATATGTGGCTCCGACACATATTTCCAAGCGAATAAATGCTATGCATTTATTCGGCATTTGACTCTTGGCTGCTTATCAAAGCGATAAAGTCATATGTTATTTTACTCCATATTCTTTATAATAATCATCAATTGCTGCCTTAAGTGTATCGTCAATAACAATTTCACCATTACAAGGCTTGTTGTATAAATGTTCAACAACGTCTGCCATACTTACGATAGCATTTGTTTCAAAGCCGTATCTTTCCTTCACTTCATCTAACGCACTCATAGTACCGCCAAGGCCCTTTTCCATACGATTTAGAGAAACCATAAGACCCACTATCTCTACATTAGCAGCACCTCTTACCTTTGGCACAGTCTCTTCCATAGACTTACCAGAAGTAGTTACGTCCTCAATCATAATAACTCTGTCGCCATCCTTTAGCGGACTTCCAAGGAAGCTTCCCTTGTCTGCGCCATGGTCCTTTTCTTCCTTACGGTCAGAACAGTAACGAACTTCCTTACCATACAAATTGCTGTATGCAATAGCTGTTACTACGCTAATAGGAATACCCTTATACGCAGGTCCAAACAATACATCAAAATCATCTCCATATTTGTCATGAATAGCCTTAGCATAGTATTCACCAAGTCTTTGTAACTGAGAGCCTGTCACATACGCACCAGCATTCATAAAGAAAGGCGACTTTCTTCCACTCTTAAGCGTAAATTCACCAAACTTTAAAACCTTGCTTTCTACCATAAATTCAATAAACTCTTTTTTGTATTGTTCCATCGTACTTCCTCCTTAGGTTATATCAATAACTTTATCCGTAATATTATAGCATAGGTTTTGTGGATTTTCAATAGTAGTGATAATCCTACTCCTTAACATATCGTTGATTTCTGCTATTGGGTTTATCTGGAATTGTCATACGAATCAAGTTCATATCAATTGCAGGACGTATATAATTCCTACGGAATCCCTCTTTTGATTTCAAGCCTAACTTTTCCATCAGTGTATTGCTTGTATAAGGTACATCATATTCCATAAGCTCAAGTAATCTCTTAAGATATTCCGAAAGATGTTCATTCTCATCGCTAATCTGAAGAGAAATATCATCTAAAATCTTATCAATTTGAGACAACATAAACTCTATGAAAAGTGTAGATTCCCCTTCCATATGACACTTTGCAATCATCTCATAGTACTCATTTTGAAATTTCTCTATCTGGCTTTCTATTGGAATATATTCAAACACAGGTTTCCACTGTGCAAGCATTGCTGTATGCCACAATCTTGCCATTCTGCCATTCCCATCAGCAAAAGGATGTATAAATACAAATTCATAATGGAACACACTACTCATAATCAACGGATGAACACTATCCTTCTCTTTTTTCATCCACGTAAAAAGATCCTCCATCAATTGTGGCACAATCCTCGCAGGCGGAGCCATAAAAATGCATTCAGTTCCATTAAACACACCCTCTTCGCCTCTTCGAAAATCTCCCGATTCTCCTACAACATATTTTGTCATAATACCATGAAACATCTTTAAACTTTCAATGCTAAAGGGCTCTATTTGAGAGAACTTCTCATATACAGCATAAGCGTTTTTCACTTCTTGAATTTCTTTTGGTTCTCCAAGCACAGTCTTACCATTAATTACATCTCTTACCTGACCCAAAGAAAGTGAATTTGCTTCTATCTTTAACGAAGAATGAATTGATTTAATTCTATTATTCCTTCTTAAGTGCGGTTTAGATTCCAAATTGCTGATTGCTAAAATGCGTCCAACCTTCTCTGAAATAGATGATACATACGCCAATATCTCATTTGTAATTGTAAAAGGTGGTTTATAATTCTCCATAAGTCCTCCAATAACTTCTTATAATAACTTCCGTATTATCTTGCGTACTTTCTTACTCTATTATACATCATAAACGCAAAAATTCAAGCTAAAAGTATATTAGAATACCCTTAAACACAGTAATTAAGCTGTATTCTAACGAATACAGCTCCAACTATTTAGCATATCGCTTAATTTAAGCACTACATGAACGCCATCCTCTAAAGAAGATTCAACTGTTTTATTTGCCATAACATCCATATAATCTCTTCTTTCAGCCAGTATACTCTACATTTTTCGGTAATAAATATTTAATCATTGCGATTATCATTCACTTTTGCCAGCTGCCACCTGTAAAATATAGGTTATAGGCATCTTTACTAATATTGCCGTTTCTTCAGGAGTATGATCTTCTAATAGACTCAAAACAACTTCCTTACGGCCTATTTCTCTGCCTTCTTCTCTACCTAGTTCTATCCCTTGCTCTATTCCTTGCTCTATTCCTTGCTCCCTCTCCTCTTCACGTATAATCGCTTCCCACTTCTTTTCATCAAATTCTGCTAAATACATATCATTCACCTTTCCGAAGCATCACCAATTGTTACTAACCTATATGCTCTGATTAGCATAATTCAACACTGCTTCATATGATAATCCTGTAAAAAGCACTATTGATTCTATGGATTCACCTTGTGAAATGGCATGCTTTACCACTTTCATATTAGCAATGGCTTCTCCTTGCTCCCTCTCCTCTTCACGTATTATCGCTTCCCACTTCTTTTCATCAAATTCTGCTAAATACATATCGTTCACCTCTCCGAAACGTAATTGGCTTGCTCTTGCAAGTCAATCGTGAAGGAAACGCGCAATAGAAATTCGCGTAAGCGATTTCTATTGTCGCATTAGGGCATATTTGTGACGTTTCGACACAAATTGCCACTTAAAAAATTGAACATCAGTACAATTTTTCAAGTTTTCACCTCTTGCTATCTGCCACCTGTAAAATATAGGTTATTGGCATCTTTACTAATATTGCCGTTTCTTCAGGAGTATGATCTTCTAATAGACTCAAAACAACTTCCTTACGGCCTATTTCTCTGCCTTCTTCTCTACCTAGTTCTATCCCTTGCTCTATTCCTTGCTCTATTCCTTGCTCTATTCCTTGCTCTCTCTCCTCTTCACGTATAATCGCTTCCCACTTCTTTTC
>SVDX01000040.1 GCA_015057605.1 Lachnospira sp.
CGGCGGGAATTATTGAATTTGATTATGATGCTACTTCAGATCAATTGTCAACAGATTGCAAAGAAACATATTTGTTTAAGGTACTTAGTGCAGGTGAAACTAAGTTAGAGTTTTTAAATGCAGTAGCGGTTGATGATAATTATGAATATATCACAGGGATTAATGTAACAAATCTTACTATTAAAACTTGGGCAGAGGGTTCTAACAATGCATATCTTTCAAAGATTGAGCTTAGCAACGGCTCAGTAAATTTTAAGAAAACAACAAATTCATATACAGTATATGTTGCTAATACAACATCAAAGATTACAATCAATGCTAAGGCAGAGGCAACAACCTCAAAGATTGCAATGTCAAAGGCTAATCCTGTTGCCTTAGAGGTAGGAACTAATACAGTCAATATTGTGGTTACGGCAGCAGATGGTACTAAAAATACGTACACTTTAACTATTGTTAGAGCGAAACCACCAGTAGTTGAACAACCTACAGAGCCACCAACGCAGGCACCGACAGAGCCACCAACAACAGAAGGACCAAAGATTAGTGTTACAGTTGATGGAAATAATTTTTATCTTAAAGAGGATTTAAGCGATTACCAGACACCATCTGGATATTCTAAGATACAAACTGAGTATCAGGGAAAACAGGTAGAAGTGTTAAAGGGCAATACCAACGGAGTTACACTTTTAGTATTGCTTAATGACGATAAGATAGATTTCCTTTACAGATATGATGAAGCAAATAAAAAGCTTGTAGAATACAAGGCGATTGGTGATTATATTATAATTGAACCACCAACAGAGGATAATGTAACTGCTGCATTAACGAAAAAAGCAGAGATAATAGGAAATCAAGAAATTACAATGTATGAAGATGGCAAACAACAGATATATCAATATTGCTATGCTATCAATAAAAATGGTGAAAAGAACTGGTATATGTATGATTCAATTGAAGGAACACTTCAAAGAGTGGATATGTCTAAGTTTGCACAGGATGCGGTTGTCGTTGAACCTTCAAGTGTGGAAGTAGAAAAGCTTAAAGCAGAAATCGCAAAGCTTAAGCAAAAAAAGATTTTCTCGCCACAAAACATCATAATAGTTGTACTTATAATAATTATTATCATACTTATCATTTTGGTTATCGCAAAATCTAATACCGGAAGCGATGTCGCTCAAATGGTTCAAATTAACCGATACAGCACAAAGACTCCGGGTAGAGTTGATACAAAGATGATAGGCAAAGAAGTAGAAAATATAATGGCTTCCGAAGAGGAAGAAAGCCTTTATGATAACGAAATTGTTAATACGGTTAAGATGCCTTCAATTAAATTAAAGGATGATGATTTAGATTTCCTTGATTTGGATGATGATATATGGAGTTAAAAAGTACTTGAAAAATTTTCAATCTTTAGTATAATAAATGCATTGAAAACATAAATAGGAGATTTTTAAAATGAAGAAAGTAGTTAAATTTGGTGGTAGCTCACTTGCCAGTGCACAACAATTTGAAAAGGTTGGCAATATTATTCATGCAGATGCTGATAGAAAGTACGTAGTACCTTCAGCACCAGGTAAGAGAGATTCAAAGGATACAAAGGTAACAGATATGCTGTATCAATGCTATGCATTAGCTGAAGAAGGTAAGGATTTTAGTGCTGTGTTAGCAAAGATTAAGGAACGTTATCAGGGAATTATTGATGGACTTAAGCTTGACTTAGTTTTAGATGATGAGTTTGAAACAATTAAGAAGAATTTTGAAGCTAAAGCAGGAGACAATTATGCGGCAAGCCGTGGCGAATATCTTAACGGTATTATTATGGCAAATTATTTAGGATATGAATTTGTTGATCCTGCAGATTACATTTTCTTTACAGAAGATGGTAATTTTGATGCTGAAAGAACTGATGAATTACTTTCTAAGAAGCTTGAAGGTGTTGAAAGAGCGGTTATTCCTGGTTTCTATGGTTCACTTCCATGTGGAAAGATTAAGACTTTCTCAAGAGGTGGTTCTGATATTACAGGTTCTATCGTATCAAAGGCTGTAAAGGCTGATGTATACGAAAACTGGACTGACGTTTCAGGATTTTTGGCAGCAGACCCAAGAATAGTTTCTAACCCACAAGGTATTGAGATTATCACATATAGAGAGCTTCGAGAATTATCATATATGGGTGCTACAGTTTTACATGAGGATGCTATATTCCCTGTTAGAAAGGCTGGTATTCCAATCAATATTCGTAATACTAATGCACCAGAAGATAAGGGTACATGGATTGTTGAAAACACATGCCAAAAGCCAAAATACGTTATTACTGGTATTGCTGGTAAGAAGGGTTTCTGCTCAATCAATATTGAAAAGGATATGATGAATGCAGAGGTTGGTTTTGGTCGTAAGGTATTAGAAGTATTTGAACATTATGGAATTTCATTTGAACATATGCCATCAGGTATTGATACTTTGACAGTATTTGTACATCAATCAGAATTTGAAGAAAAGGAACAAAAGGTTTTATCAGGTCTTCATAAGGCCGTTAATCCAGATTCAATTGACCTTGAATCAGATTTAGCATTAATCGCTGTCGTTGGTCGCGGTATGAAGTCACAGCAAGGTACAGCGGCAAGCATTTTCTTGGCTTTATCACAGGCTAATATCAATATTAAGATGATTGACCAGGGTTCAAGCGAGCTTAACATTATCATCGGTGTTAAGAACTCTGACTTTGAAGCAGCTATCAAGGCAATTTACAATATTTTCGTAACTGAATAAGATTTTTACCAAAGCAGCTTAATTTTACAAAGGAAATTAAGTTGCTTTGTTGCATTTATACTAATAATCTGTTATAGTCATAGTATAACAAAGTCTGTCGGAGGTAAACATATGTATATTAGAATTGATTTTAATAGTAACGAAGCTATATATATGCAACTTCGTAATCAGATTATTATGCGCATTGCATTAGAAGAGATAAAAGAAGGCGATTCTCTACCATCAGTAAGACAGCTTGCAGAAGACATTGGAGTGAATATGCATACGGTTAATAAAGCATATTCAGTTCTTAGAGAAGACGGATTTTTAAAGCTTGATAGAAGACGAGGAGCAATTATTGCATTTGATATTGATAAGGTAAATGCTATGGCGGAACTGATTGACGAGATTAAGATTATGGTTATTAAGGCCATGTGTAAGAATATAACTCGAGATGAGATACACACGCTCGTAGATAGGGTGATTGATGAGTATTTTGGAAAAAAGGAGATTTAGTTTATGAATGTAAGATATACAAAAGCAGCCCAAAAGGCGCTTGATTTAGCTAAGGAGATAGCAAAAGAGCTTGAGGTGACTTATATAGGCACAGAGCATATTTTGTTAGGACTTATAAAGGCGGAACAAGGAGTTGCTTCGATTGTTCTTAAGAATAACAACATAACAGAGGAGCGAGTTTTACAGCTTATTGGTGAGTATGTTAAGCCAGTTGCACCGGTTAATGTTATGGAAGCAGGAGATTATACTCCAAAGGCCTTACAGATTTTAGAGAGTGCAGCAAAAGAGGCTGAAAGATTTAAGTCACAGCAAGTGGGTAGTGAGCACATTTTATTAGGTATTATAAAAGAACCTGCTTGTATTGCAGTTAGACTTATGCATACACTTGGTGCCGATCCACAGGTATTGGTTGGAGAGATTGTTTCTGCAATGGGAATTGATATGGCAAAGTACAAGGAAGAAATGTACAAAAACAAGACAAGAGGCAAGAAAAATGCATTATCAATGATTGACCAATACAGCAATGATTTAACCGAATTGGCGGCAAATAATAAGCTTGATCCTATTATTGGAAGAGATGAGGAAGTACAAAGAGTTGTTCAGGTCTTAAGCAGACGTAATAAGAATAATCCTTGTCTTGTAGGCGAGCCGGGAGTTGGTAAAACAGCTATTGTTGAAGGCATTGCAAGAAGAATTGTAAGTGGAGATGTTCCAGAAAATCTTAAGGGTAAGCGTCTTTTAACACTTGACTTGACAGGAATGGTAGCTGGTTCAAAATACAGAGGTGAATTTGAAGAAAGAATTAAAGGTATTATCGCAGAGGTTAAGGCGGATGGTAACATTATTCTTTTCTTAGATGAGATTCACACACTTATAGGTGCAGGTGGTGCAGAAGGTGCAATAGATGCAGCTAATATTATAAAGCCATCATTAGCAAGAGGTGAATTGCAGCTTATTGGTGCGACAACTATTTCTGAATACCGTAAAAGAATAGAAAAAGATGCTGCATTAGAAAGAAGATTTCAACCTATCACTGTAAATGAGCCTACTATAGAAGAATCAATTCAAATTCTGGAAGGTATAAAATCAAAATATGAAGAATATCACAAGGTTACAATATTATCTTCTGCTATTGAAGCAGCAGTTAAGCTGACTGAAAGATATGTTGCGGATAGATTTTTGCCGGATAAGGCAATTGATGTAATTGACGAAACAGCGGCAAAGATTAAGCTTTCAGTTAACACTAAGCCAGCAGAACTTAAGGATGTTGAAAATGAGCTTGCAGCTTTGGCTATAAAAAGAGAAGAATGTATTATATCTGGCAAGAGCAAAGAACTTGATACGATAAAAGAACAGGAAGCAAAGCTTAAAAAGAAGGAAGAGCGCATAAATAAAAAATGGCAAAGAAAGCTCAATGATACAAAAATGATAATTGATGAGAATGCCATAGCAAAAGTAATCTCTGAATGGACTAAGATACCATTAGAGAAGCTTTCGGTAACAGAAAGTGAGCGTTTATTGTCATTAGAAAAGGTGCTTCACGAGCGCGTTATAGGTCAGAATGAAGCGGTAAATGTTATAGCTAAGGCAATAAGACGTGGACGAGTAGGCTTAAAGGACCCTAAACGCCCAATAGGTTCATTCTTATTCTTAGGACCAACAGGTGTAGGAAAAACAGAATTGTCAAAAGCGCTTTCCGAAGCAATGTTTGGTACCCAAAAGGCTCTTATAAGAGTTGATATGTCTGAATATATGGAAAAGCACAGCGTATCAAAGATGATAGGTTCGCCTCCGGGTTATGTAGGCTTTGATGAAGGTGGTCAGCTTAGCGAAAAGGTTAGAAAAAATCCATATTCGGTGATTCTTTTTGATGAAATTGAAAAGGCGCATCCAGATGTATTTAACGTGCTTTTACAGGTGCTTGATGATGGTCATATCACCGACTCAACAGGCAGAAAAGTTGATTTTAAAAATTCAATCATTATTATGACTTCAAATGCTGGAGCAGAGAATATCGTTAATCCAAAGAATCTTGGATTTGGAATTAAGGATGATGAAAAAAGCAATTACGAAAATATGAAAAAGAAGGTTATGGATGAGGTTAAACGTTTATTTAAACCGGAATTTATTAACCGTATTGATGATATTATAGTATTCCATTCACTCAACAAAGAACATTTATGCGATATTATGGATATAATGGTTGCAGAAATTTCTTCAAGAGCAAAAGAACATCTTGGAATTACAATTACATTGGATACTTCGGCAAAAGAATACATTTTAAATAATGATTATGATTTAA
Source organism: Lachnospira sp. (assembly GCA_015057605.1). GTDB lineage: Bacteria > Bacillota > Clostridia > Lachnospirales > Lachnospiraceae > SIG291. Next base: position 5,567 of record SVDX01000040.1, read on the forward strand.
AATACGGAGCAAGACCATTAAGAAGAGCATTGCAGTCTGGAATTGAAGATGTAATGGCTGAAAAAATCCTGTCATCCAAGGTAAAATCGGGTGATAAGGTTAAGGTCATAAGCGATGGTAAAAAATTAGATTTTTTTGTTGAATAGTGTAATAAAATACTGGAAAAAAAACGCTGTATGTAGTATAATAAAACAGAACATAAACACATAAAGGAGAAACAATTATGTCAGTTGTAAAAGAACTTATTAGAATTGAAGCAGATGGCAGCTTAAGTTTCGGTGATTATACCCTTGATACCAAGTCAAAGTTACAGGATTTCGAGTACAATGGTGACCTCTATAAGGTTAAGACATTCAAAGAGATTACTAAGTTTGAGAAGAATGGTATGTTTGTGTACGAGTCAGTAGAGGGAACTGCAGTTAATAATTTTGTGGCAAGTGAAGCAGGAGTAGAATTCAGTGTAGAGGGAGCTAATGATGCTCAGATTACATTAGAGTTAGAAGCTGAGAAAGAATATAAAGTTATTATTGATGACATTAACGCCGGTAAAGTTAAGACTAATTTAGGCGGAAAGTTAGCTTTTAGCGTAGAATTAGGCGAAGGTAAATCGTCTAAGGTAAAGGTTGTAAAAGCGAATTAGTAAAGATTTGTCAAAGCCTTCGTATTTAAAAATATGAAGGCTTTTTATACTTATATTAGGAGGGTGTATGGCAAAAGCAAAAAGTACAGCATTTTTTTGTGGAGAATGTGGATATGAATCTGCAAAATGGATGGGGCAATGTCCGGCATGCAAACAATGGAATACATTTACAGAGCAGCCAGTTACTGTAAAGAGTAAGAGAACAAGTGTAAATACAGTTTCAAGCAAACCGGTAAAGCTATCAAGCGTTACTATTGAAGATGAAGATAGAATGTCAACAGGTTATGTAGAACTTGATAGAGTACTTGGTGGCGGGATCGTTAAAGGCTCACTTATTCTTGTGGGTGGTGATCCTGGAATAGGTAAGTCTACGCTTCTTTTGCAAATGTGCAGACAGATAAGCAACTTAGGAAAGAATGTTTTATATGTATCGGGTGAAGAATCTCTAAAACAGATAAAGATGCGTGCGTCAAGAATAGGTGAATTTACAGGCGATATGCAGCTTTTATGCGAAAATAATTTGGACACAATAGAAGATAGTATAAGAGAGTGTATGCCACAGGTAGTTATCATAGACTCTATCCAAACGATGTATAAGGAAAATATTGATTCGGCACAAGGAAGCATTAGTCAGGTACGTGAATCGACAAATGTTCTTATGCAATTAGCTAAGGGTTTGTCAATAAGTATATTTATAGTAGGGCACGTTACAAAGGAAGGTGTTGTTGCAGGACCAAGAGTTCTTGAGCACATGGTGGATACGGTATTGTATTTTGAAGGCGATAAAAATGCGATGTATAGAATTTTACGCGCTGTAAAAAATCGTTTCGGTTCTACCAATGAGATAGGTGTATTTGAGATGAAATCATCAGGCCTTGAAGAAATACTTAATCCTTCGGAATATATGTTAGAAGGAAGACCTAAGGGTGCATCCGGAACGGTAGTGGCTTGCTATATTGAAGGCACAAGACCTATGCTGATAGAGATACAGGCATTAGTTACACATTCAAACCTTGGTATACCAAGACGAACATCTGCAGGAGCAGACTATAATAGAGTAAATCTTTTGATGGCAGTTATAGAAAAACGACTGAATTTACAAATAGGTGGTTGCGATGCTTATGTCAACATAGCAGGAGGCATTAAGATTAATGACCCATCAGTGGATTTAGCATTGGTAGCGGCAATAATTTCAAGCTATAAGAATAGAGAAATACCATCAAACACGATGATATTTGGCGAAGTAGGACTTTCGGGAGAGGTTCGTTCGGTAAGTATGGCAGAAAATCGTGTACAGGAAGCTATAAAGCTTGGATTTGATACAGTTATACTTCCAAAGGGTAGCTTAAAGCTATTTGATAAGCAGACCTCTATTAAATTAATAGGCGTTGAAAATATTAGAGAGTTAGCAGACTTAATATAATGAATGGAGGACATTTATATGAGCAAAGTAGAATTAAAAAAGGCAATCAACAATTTAGATGCATCGCAGCTTGCATTAGAAAAGAACGCATTTGACGTAATTAATTCATCAGATACATCCTTAAATCTTGTGAAAGAAGGTATTGTCGGAGTAGAAGATATAGTTCGTAGAATAGAAGAACTCGACAGAATCGCAAAGGAATCAGAAGAGTATGTAAAGCAACTTTCACATTTGTCGGGCATAATAGATTCATTTGCAAAAACTATAGGTGAAGTTGCAAGCAGAACTAACATACTTTCCTTGAATGCATCAATTGAGGCGGCTCGTGCTGGCGAACACGGAAGAGGCTTTGCAGTTGTTGCTGGCGAAGTAAGAAATCTTGCAGAACAGACACAAAGCTCATCTAAAGAAATTACAAATGCCATTAATGAAATACATAAATGTGTTAAGGGTACAGTATCCTCAATGAAAGATATTTATGAGTCGGTAGAAGCTCAAACAGAACTTGCACATAATATTGGTGGTGTATTAGACAAAATGTTAAAGGCAACATATACAGCAAATGAAGTATCTCGTAATATGGAAAATGAAATTGCATATCAAAGAGATATAACCGACGAATGTAAAGGATTGCTTGAGACAATGGAATAAAATATACTAATGAGCTTAATGAAGTAAGATAAAAATGATTTGTTGATACTTTTGAAAAATTTTTCAAAAAGGTGTTGACAAATCATTTTTGGTGTTATATACTAACATAGCTGTCGCAAAAAAGAAGGGCAGCCCAACCTTGATAATTAAATACTAAGACGAACCTG
>SVDX01000016.1 GCA_015057605.1 Lachnospira sp.
AAAATGCGCGAGTGGCTCAGCGGTGGAGCACCTCCTTGCCAAGGAGGGGGTCGCGGGTTCGATCCCCGTCTCGCGCTTAAAATAAAAAAAGCTATCCATTCGGATAGCTTTTTTTATTTTAACCACAAGACAGTCTGTAAGAAACTGCGATGCGGTAAGTTGCGAAAGCAACTTACAAAGCGAATTGTAACACAATTCGCGATGCACTCCCCGTCGGATAGCTTTTTTATTTATTACGAATAAACCATAAAAATTCTAATGAGTACATTTATTAATAATATAATTATGTAGTAGGAAACTGATAAGGTTATTAAGGGCTCTGGTTCTTTATATTCGCGATTTAACAAAGAATCAGGGATATAACCATCTTTAATCATCGAAAGCTCCTTTTTGGCTTCGAGATCTTTGAGCTGTAAATGATAAATTTCCCATTCATAGTTTTTTATATGTTTAAGATAATAAGAATCTAAAATGAAAAATACTATAATTACAACCATAGAAAAGCACCATGGTATATGCATATTATTTTCGGGATTTAAAAAACATATTAAGAAAATTATAAATATCATGGTTGCCGAAATAGCCTTTAATTTAAAACGTAAATTGTGGCTTGATTCTATTCGTTTTTCTAAGGCAAAGATTCTTAAAAGGTTTTCATTCATAATGATCCTCATTTCAAAAAAAATTATATATAAAATATTATATCATGATAGGTGTTGCTACTGCAAATTTTATGTAATATAATAATATAAGCTATAATCTGTAAAGGAAAAGGGTGAAGAAACTAATGCACGACTATGACGAAAACACATTTTTAAATAAGCAAATACCTATATTTTTTCATACAGCACCATATTCGGAAAATATGCAACTACATGAGGAAATCTTTGAAGAAACAACAAAAGAAGGTACAATAAAATTGGTTGCACAAAATACTCTTATTCCGACCTTGATACCATTTATTCCTAAAGGAGAATGTAAGGCGGCAATAATGATAATTCCGGGTGGGGCATTTAAAAGACAGGTGCTTAATACAGAGGGCTTTATGGTTGCAAAATGGCTAAATGAATATGGTATAGCAGCATTTGTTTTGAAGCACAGATTGCCGATTAATAATTTTTCTAATAACGAAGATATTACATTGATTGATGGTCAAAGGGCACTTAGGTACATAAGATATAATTCAAAACAGTTTGGAATAGATGAGGATAAGATAGGCGTTATGGGCTTTTCGGCTGGTGGACATTTAGCAAGTCTTATTTCAACCTGTTATGATAAGAAGGTATATAATCCAATTGATGAGATTGATGAGGTTAGTGCAAGACCGTCATTTTGTGTGTTAGGATATCCTGCTATTTGCTATGAAATGGAGGAAATAGCAGCAAAGAATAAAGGCGAAACAGTGCCAGATTATAGAACGGGTATTTTGAAAAAATATAGTACAGATACATTGGTTCATAAAAATGTACCACCTACATTTATTTTTGAAACGGATGACGACAGAACTACGCCGGCAGAGCATAGTGTAAGATATTACCTCGCTCTTAGAAATAACAAGGTATCTGGAGAATTACATATATTTAAGAAAGGCTCACACGGCTTTGGATTAGGTAAGGATGAAGAACTTACAGGTGCATGGAAGGACATGCTAATAAAATGGATTAAGTTTACTATATAAAAGGTCCCAAAGAGGGACCTTTTTTCTATATTGTAGGCAACTGCAATAGGCTGTTATTGATTTCTTCATCACTTGGAATATAGTTTTCCATAAGACCATCGTGATACTTACCATAAGCAGCCATATCAAAATATCCAGTTCCAGTTAAACCAAATACTATAGTTTTTTCTTCGCCAGTTTCTTTGCATTTTAAGGCTTCGTCGATAGCTACCTTAATTGCATGCGAACTTTCAGGTGCAGGTAAAATGCCTTCAATTCTTGCAAATTCTTCTGCAGCTTTAAACACATCTGTCTGTTTTACTGATACAGCTTCCATAAGACCATCGTCATATAATTGTGATAGAGTAGAACTCATACCATGGTAGCGAAGACCACCTGCGTGATTAGGGGCAGGAATGTAATTACTGCCTAGGGTATACATTTTTGCAAGAGGACAAATCATACCGGTATCACAGAAATCATAAGCATATTTACCTCTGGTTAAGCTCGGACAGGAAGCTGGTTCGACTGCGATGATGCGGTAGTTACGTTCTCCTTTTATCTTTTCTTTCATAAATGGAGCTATTAAACCACCAAGGTTAGAACCACCACCGGCACAGCCAATTATAATGTCGGCAATAATACTATATTTGTCAAGAGCAGCTTTTGTTTCTAAACCTATGATTGACTGATGTAAAAGTACCTGATTTAAGACACTTCCTAAAACATAACGATAGCCTTCTGTTGTAGTGGCTTTCTCAACAGCTTCGGAAATAGCACAACCAAGACTTCCAGTAGTTTGTGGATGTGTGGCTAATATTTTTCTTCCAACTTCAGTCTCTGTTGATGGTGAAGGCGTTACAGATGCGCCGTAGGTACGCATAACCTCTCGCCTAAAAGGTTTTTGTTCATAGGAAACCTTAACCATATATACTTTGCAATCAAGGTCGAAGTAAGAGCATGCCATAGAAAGAGCGCTACCCCATTGACCGGCTCCTGTTTCAGTAGTTACACCCTTTAAGCCCTGCTTTTTAGCATAGTATGCCTGGGCTATGGCAGAATTTAGCTTGTGGCTACCGCTTGTATTGTTACCTTCAAACTTGTAATAAATTTTAGCGGGTGTATTAAGCTTTTCTTCAAGACGATAGGCTCTTACTAAGGGTGATGGACGATACATTTTGTAAAATTCGAGAATTTCCTTAGGGATTTCAAAGTAAGGTGTAGTATCATCTAATTCCTGAGTGATTAGTTCATCGCAAAATACACCTTTTAATTCATCTTTTGTCATGGGTTGTTTTGTGCTTGGATTAAGAAGCGGTGCAGGCTTGTTTTTCATATCTGCGCGTAGATTATACCAAGCCTTTGGCATCTCATTTTCTTCTAAATAGATTTTGTAGGGAATTGTTTTGTTTGACATATTTTTGTCCTCCTTAAATTTGATTATGTGCTGGAGAACGTTTTTTTGAATAAAAAGACCTGCCCCAGCAATTCTAATAAATTTGCTGGGACAGGTAGATATATCGAAAATAATTATATTCAACCTGCGGTGCCACCCGGCTTGACGTATCGTTAGAATACGCCCACTTTACGCATACCATCATATGCAGACCTTTGTTAACGGAGAGTCATGCTCCGTCGCACATACTCTGGATAAATCCATTTCTGATTGCCCTCGAAAGTCCATTCGGTCATATGTTCTTCACCGTAATCTCAGCACCTACGGCTCTCTGTGGAAAAATTGATACAACTTACTTACTCTTTCTCATCGGTTTTTAGTTATTATATGCTCGAGATTTTTGTTTGTCAACACAAATTTAAAAAAATATGAAATATACCTATTGACTACTATATAAAACTATGTATAATATACTCTGTTGGGTTTAGTTTTACTAAACAAATTGTAAGGTAATATTAAAGAAGAATAGGAGACTTACAATGAAAATCGGTAATAAGATTAAAGAACTTAGAATGATGAAAGGTCTTACCCAAGAAGAACTTGCAGACAGAGCTGAATTGTCTAAAGGCTTTATTTCGCAGTTAGAGCGAGATTTAACAAGCCCATCAATTACTACGTTAATTGATATTTTACAGTGTCTTGGAACTAATTTGAAGGAATTCTTCAATGATGCCGCAGATGAACAGGTGGTATTTAAAAAGACCGATTATTTCCAAAAGGACGATTTGGAATTAAAAAACAGGATTGAGTGGATAATCCCCAATGCACAAAAGAATATGATGGAACCGATAATGCTTACTTTAGAAGAAGGAGGTTCTACATATCCAGATAATCCTCATGAAGGTGAAGAGTTTGGATATGTTATATCCGGTAGCATTAATATTCACGTAGGCAATAAAGTTTATAAGGCAAAGAAGGATGAAGCCTTTTACTTTGTACCACAGTATACACATTATATTACATCAAAAAGTGGTGCTAAAATTTTGTGGGTTAGTACCCCACCAAGTTTTTAGGAGGATAAGTGCATATGAATAAGAAATTGGTAGAATTAAAGAATCTTACAAAAACCTTTGATGATTTACAGGTTTTAAAAGGAATTGATTTAACAATTTATGAGAATGAATTTCTCACATTATTAGGACCAAGTGGTTGTGGTAAAACTACAACACTTAGAATTATTGCCGGTTTTGAAGAACAGGATGGTGGTGAGGTATGGTTTGATGGCGTTGAGATATCAAAGCTTCCACCATATAAGAGAGAACTTAATACAGTATTCCAAAAGTACGCTTTGTTCCCACATTTAGATGTGTTTGACAACATCGCATTTGGATTAAATATTAAGAAATTGGATAAATCTGTTATAAAGCAAAAGGTAGAAAAGATACTTAAGTTAGTTGGTCTTGAAGGCTTTGGTAGCCGTGATGTTACATCACTTTCAGGTGGACAGCAGCAACGTGTTGCGATAGCAAGAGCCTTAGTTAATGAGCCTAAGATGCTTTTACTTGATGAGCCACTTGGAGCTTTGGATGCTAAACTTAGAAAAGAAATGCAGATTGAATTAAAGAAGATACAAAAGGAAGTTGGAATTACATTTATTTATGTAACACACGACCAAGAAGAAGCTTTGTCTATGTCTGATACAGTGGTTGTTATGAATCAGGGTGTTATCCAACAGATTGGAACACCAATTGATATATATAACGAACCAGAGAACAGATTTGTTGCTACATTTATTGGCGAATCAAATATCATCGAAGGTAATATGATAAGAGACTGTTTGGTTTCCTTTGACGGTATGGAATTTGATTGCGTTGATAAGGGCTTTAAGGATAATGAATCGGTTGAGGTTGTATTAAGACCGGAAGATTTAGATATTGTAGAGCCTGAAAAAGCGAAGATAAAGGGTGTTGTTAAATCAGTAGTATTTAAGGGCGTTCACTATGAAATTATTGTTGAAAATGAGCACCGCGAATACTTGATTGATACTACAGATTACTTCCCAGTAGGAAGAAATGTAGGTATTACCTTTGAAACAGAAGACGTTCATGTAATGTATAAGATGGAGTACTAAGATTATGAAACATATGAAGCATTTAATTAAACCATATCTTATATGGTCATTGATTATAGTGGTAATTCCAATGGTGCTTGTAATGCTTTATTCAGTTACAACAGCAGGAAATTCTTTAGTAAATATTCAATTTACATTAGACAATTTTAAAAAACTTGGTAACAGCATATATGTAAAAGTATTTACAAGATCCTTATCTATTGGTGGAATTACAACAGGAATATGCCTTTTAATCGGTTATCCGATTGCTTACATAATTAGTCGTAAGAAGGAAACAGTACAGGGCATTTTGATTTTGTTAGTTACAATTCCAATGTGGATTAATATGTTGCTTAGAACATATGCGCTTATGAATATCATTTCTGAGACAGGCTTTATCAATACCTTATTGATAAGTTTGGGTTTTGATAAGATAGAGATTATGTATACGGATGTTGCGGTTGTTTTAGGGTTAGTAATTGACCTTTTACCATTTATGATACTTCCAATTCATACTATACTTAACAAGATGGATAAATCTTATGTTGAAGCAGCGTATGATTTAGGTGCTAACAAATTTACAACATTTAAAAAGATAATATTTAAAATGTCACTGCCAGGCGTTGTTAATGGTGTTATAATGGTATTTATTTTATCAATTTCATCATTCGTAATACCTAAGATGTTAGGTGGCGGCCAATATGTACTTATTGGAAATATTATTGAAGAGCAGTTCATTACACAAGGTAATTGGAACTTAGGAAGTGCGATATCTATGATATTAATCGTCCTTATGCTAATTGTAATTCGAGTGATGAATAAGCTTGACAAGGACGAATAGGAGGGTGCAAATATGAAAAAGAGTAAAAGTATTTTTTCAAACTTGTACATTATACTGGTATTTGCAATTATGTATGCTCCTATATTAATATCAATGGTTTTCTCGTTTAACTCAGCAAGATCTTTAGCTAAATTTGAAGGTTTTTCATTGAAATGGTATCAGGAATTACTTGCTGACAGAGATATTATAAGTGCAGTTACTGTATCGCTTACCATAGCAGTTATAGCAACAGCAGTGGCTACAGTACTTGGAACCATTACAGCAATAGGTCTTTCTAAAAATAGAAAGATAGTTAAAGAATGGTTGCTAACCATTAATAATGTACCAATTATGAATCCAGATATCGTTACAGCTATCGGACTTATGATTTTATTTTCATCTATGAAGATTGAAAGAGGATATTTTACAATGTTACTTGCGCATATAGCATTTTGTACGCCATATGTAATAACAAGTGTATATCCTAAGGTAAAAAACCTTGATCCAAATCTTGCAAATGCGGCTATGGATCTTGGAGCAACACCATTCACGGCGCTTACAAAGGTAATCGTACCTCTTATTAAGCCGGGAATAGTTGCGGGAATTTTGTTATCATTTACAATGTCAATTGATGACTTTGTTATATCGTATTTCGTGTCAGGAAGTGGCGTAAAGAATATTTCGTATTATATTTATACAAGCCGAACAAGACAGACACCAAAGATAAATGCATTATCAACTGTAGTTATAGTAGTTATAGTTGCAATTATTTTGTTAATTAACGTAGTGCCGTTAATCAAGAATAGAAAGAAGAAGGAGAATTAAAATGAAAGCAAAAAAGTTTTTTGGTTTATTATTAGTATTATTAGTGTTAGTTATGGCTGTGATTCCAGCAGGATGCAGTAAGAAAAAAGTTTTAAGAATTAGTATGCCAGGTGAATACATTGATCCTGAGCTTTTAACAAAGTTTGAAAAGGAATTTAACTGTAAGGTACAACAAGACACATTTGACTCAAATGAGGCAATGTATACAAAGCTTATGAGCGGTGAAGAATATGATATTCTTATTCCTTCAGACTATATGATTGAAAGATTAATAGCAGAAGAAAAACTTGCAGAAATTGATTTGAAGAAGGTTCCTAACTATGAAAATGTAAATCCATTGGTAAAGGGACAGGCATTTGATCCGGATAATAAGTATACAGTACCTTATTTTTATGGTACAGTAGGTATTGTTTATGATACAACAGTTATTGATGAGGCAGATTTAGCGCAAGGCTGGAACATCCTTACAAATACAAAATATAAGGATAAGCTTTATATGTATGATTCTGAAAGAGACTCATTTATGGTTGCTCTTAAGGCCTTAGGTTACTCAATGAATACAACAAATGAAACAGAAATTAATGCTGCTTATGATTGGTTAATCAATCAAAGAGATACAATGAATCCAATCTATGTATGCGATGAAGTAATGGATAGTATGATTGCTGGTAACAAGGCGATGGCAGTAGTATACTCAGGTGATGCAGTAGCAATCATTTCAGAAAATGAAAAGCTTGCATTTTTTGAGCCGGATGAAGGAACAAATTTCTGGGTTGATGGTATGGTTATGACAAAGGAATGCAAGGAAACAGATTTAGCATATTCATTTATGAATTTTATTTTAGAGAATGAAAATGCAACAGCAAATACTATAGCGGTTGGTTACACTTCACCAATTACTGAAGTTGCTAATAAAGTAAAGAATGAAGACTTTGCAGATATTGATTGCTATATACCAAAGACAAGCGAAAATAATGAGGTTTTCAGACATCAAAAAGCAGAAGTAAAGGCTAAGTTTGCTGAGCTTTGGACAAAGGTAAAGGCACACTAAATTATCCGACACGAGAAACCCTACAGGCTTTCTCGCGCGGTTTCTGCGCATATGACTATATAAGTCATATGCTTCGAAAAAGGAGGAAATATGGCTTTGTCGCTTTGATAAGCCGCCAAAGTCAATTAGAAATTTGCGTAAGCAAATTTGATTATCCGACACGAGAAACCCTACAGGCTTTCTCGCGCGGTTTCTGCGCATATGACAATATAAGTCATATGCTTGAAAAGGAGGAAATATGGCTGGTTCAGTTTATGGTAATATTTTTAAAGTGTCTACATGGGGTGAATCTCACGGTAAGGGTGTAGGCGTTGTCGTTGATGGCTGTCCAGCAGGATTAGCCTTATGTGAAGAGGATATCCAGGTGTTTTTAGATAGAAGAAAACCAGGACAATCTAAATATACAACAGCAAGAAATGAAGCTGATAAGGTAGAGATACTATCCGGCGTATTCGAAGGCGTTACGACAGGAACTCCAATTTCAATGGTAGTATATAATACCTCTCAAAGATCTGGCGATTATAGCGAAATAGCAAGCTATTATAGACCAGGACATGCAGATTATACATTTGATATGAAGTATGGCTTTAGAGATTATAGAGGTGGCGGACGTTCTTCTGGTAGAGAAACTATCGCAAGGGTGTGTGCTGGTGCGGTGGCAATTAAGATATTAAAGGAAATGGGAATTGAAATAAATGCATATTCAAAGGCAATTGGTGGAATAACTATTGATAAAGTGGATATGTCAGTTATAAACGATAATCCATTTTATATGCCTGACGAAAAAGCGGCTAAAGAGGTAGCAAAGTATGCAGACGAAAAGCTCAAAGAGATGAATTCTATGGGCGGAATTATCGAATGCGTTATAAAAAATGTTATGCCTGGAATTGGTCAGACAGTATTTGATAAGCTTGATGCTAACCTTGCAAAGGCAATTATGTCAATAGGTGCGGTTAAAGGCTTTGAAATAGGTGCAGGATTTAATGTTGCACATATGACAGGCAAGGAAAATAATGATGAATTTACAACTTCAGATAATGGAGATATTATTAAGAAGACAAATAATGCAGGTGGTATACTTGGAGGAATGAGTGATGGAAGCGATATTATTTTTAGAGCTGCCATTAAGCCAACACCATCAATAGCAATGCTTCAAAATACAGTGAATAAATCAAAAGAAGATATAGAAATATCAATAAAGGGTCGACATGATCCTATGATAGTACCAAGAGCGGTAGTGGTTGTTGAAACAATGGCTGCAATCGCACTTGTGGATATGATTTTTGAAGGTATGACTTCAAAAATGGAAAATGTAATCAAATTTGTTAAAAACTTATAATTGGATGTGAAACGATGTATAAAGTATTATGTACAGATGGAAATGCCAAAAGAGCAGAGTTTACGACAGTTCATGGCACCGTGCAGACTCCTGTATTTATGAATGTAGGAACAATAGCAGCAATAAAAGGTGCTGTATCTACAACAGATTTACAACAGATAGGTACACAGATTGAACTTTCAAATACTTATCATTTGCATGTAAGACCAGGTGATAAAATTGTTAAACAAATGGGTGGTCTTCATAAATTTATGGTATGGGACAAGCCTATACTTACAGATTCTGGTGGATTTCAGGTATTTTCTCTTACAGGACTAAGAAAAATTAAAGAGGAAGGCGTATATTTTAACTCTCATATTGATGGCAAGAAGATATTTATGGGACCAGAAGAAAGTATGCAAATACAGTCAAATTTGGCGTCTACAATTGCTATGGCATTTGATGAGTGCCCACCGCATCCAGCAACAAGAGAATATATGCAAAATTCGGTTGATCGTACGACAAGATGGCTTGAGCGTTGTACAAAGGAAATGAACAGACTCAATAGTCTTGAAGATACAATTAACAAGAATCAGCTTTTATTTGGTATCAATCAGGGTGGAACCTTTGAAGATATAAGAATTGAGCATGCAAAGAGAATTGCTGATATGGATTTGGCAGGCTATGCCCTTGGCGGTCTTGCAGTAGGCGAAAGTCACGCGGATATGTATAATATACTGGATGTGACAGTTCCACATCTCCCACAGAATAAGCCAACCTATCTTATGGGTGTTGGTACACCAGCTAATATACTTGAAGCGGTTGATAGAGGCGTAGACTTCTTTGATTGTGTATATCCATCAAGAAACGGAAGACATGGTCATGTATATACAAAGAAGGGCAAAATTAATCTGTTCAATGCAAAATTTGAAACAGATTCAATGCCGATTGAAGAGGGTTGCGAATGCCCAGCATGTAAAACATACAGCCGTGCTTATATAAGACATTTGCTTAAAGCAAAAGAAATGTTAGGTATGCGTTTGTGCGTACTTCATAATCTGTATTTTTATAATCATTTGATGGAGGATATAAGAAAAGCCATTGAAATGAAAAAATATAAAGAATTTAAGCAAGAAAGACTGGACAGTTTTATGGAGTATGGTCTAAAATAGAAGATAAGTTATTTTATTTAGGAGGATATTATTATGAACGCAGTATTAGCATCAGGCGGAAGTAATCTTACAGTGATTATTTTGTATTTAGTATTTATTATTGGTTTGTTTTATTTTATAGCATACAGACCACAGAAGAAACAACAAAAGTTACATCAGGAATTGATGGCTTCAATGGAAGTTGGAGATACAGTTATGACAACAAGTGGTTTCTACGGTACTTTAATTGATATTACAGATGATGTAGTAATTGTTGAATTTGGTAACAAAAACTGTAGAATTCCTATGAAAAAGGATGCAATTGCAGAAGTAGAAAAAGCATAAAAAATACATTTAAACAATTATAAAAAAGCTGACATATGAATAAAATCATCTGTCAGCTTTATATATATGTTATTTAATGCTATTTAATACTATATCCTTAGGTAAAGGTTTTGAGTAGTAGTAGCCTTGGATAAAGGTTACATTTGCGGCTTTTACAAGGGCATCCTGCTCGCTTGTTTCAACACCTTCTACCAATACGTCAATACCATGTGTTAAAAAAGCAGTTGTTAAACTGTTAAGGAGCGTGTTGCTCTTAGGACTTATTTCTAATGACTGTGTAATTGTTTTGTCAAATTTTATAACATCAAATGGTAATTCAATAACGCTTGCAAAATTTGAAAATCCTGTACCAAAATCGTCAAGGTAGAATTTTATTCCAAGCTCCTTTAGGCTTAACATCTTATCTTTGATTTCTTCAAAAGTTTCAATAATAACACTTTCTGTGATTTCAATAATAAGCTTTTCGGGTGGTATATTGTGCTTTGCAATAATTTCTTTGATTTGATCCTTTATATCATCTCTAAGCATTTGCTTAACTGAAAGATTTATTGAAATACCTTCATATGTCTCAAAGGCTTCTCTGTTTTCAGAAATGAATTTACATACCATATCAATAATCATATAACCTAAGCGGTTAATAAGCCCATATTCTTCAGCAACTGCTATAAATTCATCTGGTCTTATTCGGCCAATAGATGTATTTTCAAGTCGTGCTAACGCCTCAAAATGTGTGAAACGTTCGTGAGTGATGGAATATATAGGTTGTAAATGAATGTCTAAACCACTATCATCGCAGTATAATTCTTTTTGTAAAACTTCAAGTATTTCTTTATTGTGTTTGAGAGATAATAATGTTGCATCATCACAATAAAATACTTCGTCTTGTCCGCTTTTTCTTGCCTGATTAAGAGTGTACATCAATAGTTCGCGAACATCTTCATTGTTATTTGCCTGAGATGGACAAAAGATTGCTCCGACATTAAAGCTTAGGTCATAAGCATTTTCCTCGATAATAATGTCTCCGGCTAAGAAATCATGAATTTTGGTAATGTCACTCTTTATGTCATCACCACAGGTATAACCATCGAAAATCAGTACAAATTCATCATCTGAATATAAGAATACATTTTTAACTGAAACTAATTCGTTAAAGAATTTGCTGATTTTTATGAGAGCTATATTTCTTAGAGAACGTCTGTAATTAAGCTCTGCATCTAAATTATCAAGACTTATAATAACTACACTAAAAGGTTTATCATTTGCAAATCGGTCATTAAGACTATGTCTTAATTCTGGAAGTAGCTGACAACCAGTAATGGTATCGGTGTTGTTTAAATCATTTTGCACGAAGAAATAAATGTATAAAAGTGGTGCAAAGCAAGCTGTTCCTGTAAGTAAAAGTTCAGGATTAAAAAACTGAATAGATACAATTGCAACTGCAAATACTGGGAATATCAATAACAGCTTAAAATTATGCATTGAAAGATAATCTTTTGATAATATAGTTATTGTTACATCAACTACAATGTAAGCAAGCATTACAACATAGGTTAGGAATGAAAGCGTGCCTCTGTGATAACCATCGTTAGCATAATAGAATATATAATGTGTATATGGTGAAGATATAACTATTATAGCAAATATTATGTATGGTATAAGCATAAGCCCGAGAAATAAGCGACTGTGAAATTTAGTTCTTATTGATGAGCTTATAATATAATTACAAAACAAAATAGGTACAAAGCATAAGCTTAAAAAATATGTTGAAGTAATTATAGTTGAAATAACTACTGGAACAGTAGTATAATTGTATATGCAGTATACGGAACACAAGTTAATGAAAGTGTTAGCACTTATACTTGCAACGCATATAGTAAAGGCACGTGAACGCTTGGTATGATAGCATTTCGATATGATAAGCGAGATGGTAAGCACCATTGAGAGCGCAAACGCATTTACTTCAGCTAATACATTATATTGCACACGACTCACTCCTTTCTTATAGAATTATTATACATTATACCATATATTGTAAAAATAGTAAATAAAATTTAATGGGGGAAATCTAAAATGATAATTGATTTTCATACACATATATTTCCTGATAAAATAGTAAAAGCTACAATAGAACAATTAGAAAACCGGGCAAAAATAAAAGCATTTTCTGATGGGACGCTAAAAGACTTACAAGAAAGTATGAAAGAAGCAAATGTTGATTATTCGGTAGTATTACCAGTAGCAACCAAGCCGTCACAATTTAAAACCCTCAATGATTATGCTGCAGAGATATCAAAGATAGAAGGTATTATTTCGTTTGGAGGTATTCATCCGGATACACCAGATTATAAGGCAGAGCTTGATTATATTAAGAGTCTTTCCTTAAAGGGTATAAAGCTTCATCCGGATTATCAGCATACATTTGTGGATGATGAAAAAATATTAAGAATAGTCGATTATGCGGCAAAGCTCGACTTAATTGTTAGTTTTCATGCCGGACTTGATATAGGATTACCAGAGGTAATACATTGTCCTCCAAATAGAAGTAAAAATTTGCTAAATGCGCTTGAATATGATAAAATTGTATTGGCTCATACTGGTGGATTTGCAATGTGGGATGAAGTTGAGGAATATATTGTAGGTAAAAATGTTTATCTTGATATAAGCTATAGTTTAGGGCACATAGATGATGAGCAATTTGTACGAATAGTACGAAACCACGGAGTAGACAAGGTTTTATTTGCAACTGATTCGCCATGGGGTGGTCAAAAAAATACGATTGAACATTTTAATAAGCTTGCATTTACAGACGAAGAAAAAGAAAAGATATTTTCTGGTAATGCAAGGAAGTTATTGCATTTGTAGAATATTAATTTCAATAACTGACATAATAATCTCGATAATATAAATGCGATTATCGCAGAAGGAGGTTATTATGAAGAAGGTTAAATATCTTATGTTGGTTTTATTAGTAACATTAGGAATGGTTGCCTTAACAGGATGCACAGCTTCTGTTGATGAAAATGGTGCAGAAATTGAGCCTGCAACTAACACTACAACAGTTGCACCAACTGAAAGGGTAACAGATGCAGATATTATAGAATAGGAATAGGTGACAATATTATGAAGGATGGTTTTATCAGAGTAGCTACTGCAACACCAAAGCTTAAGGTTGCAGACTGCGATTATAATGAAAAAGAGATTTGTGCTTTAATTGATGAGGCAGCTAATATGAAGGTTAATGTTTTGGTATTCCCAGAACTATGTATAACTGCTAAAACATGTGCAGATTTATTTTTACAGGATGCATTGCTTACAAAGGCAAAACAATCACTTCTAAATATTGTTGAGTATTCGCGTAATGTCGGTGAAATGCTGATATTTGTAGGCTTGCCATATATGCTTGATTCTAAGCTTTATAACGTGGCAGCTGCATTTAGTAATGGAGAATTATTAGGTTTAGTGCCGAAGCTACAGCTTTCCGATGAATTAAGATATTTTAATACTTGTGATTTTAACAAATATATTTTAGTAGGGGATAAGCAGGTAGCTTTCGGCAATAAGCTTCTTTTCAAATGTAAGGATATGGATGAGCTCTTAGTAGGAGCTGAGCTTTGCGAGGATTTGTGGGCTGTGAGCCCAAGAAGCATAGAGTATGCGCAAAATGGAGCACTTCTTATAGTCAATTTGGCAGCAGATTTTGAGGCTGTAGAAAAAGCAAATTACAGAAAAGAATTAGTGCTTACACAATCTGCAAGATTAGTTTGTGCATATGCATTTGCAAATGCAGGCGATGGCGAATCAACACAGGATATGGTATTTTCAGGACACAGTATTATTGCAGAGGATGGCAAATGCATTTCAGAAAGAAAAGCATTTACAACAGACATTAACTATGCGGTAGTTGATTTGCAAAAGCTTCGTAATGAGAGACGAAGACTTGCAAGCTTTAATATAAAAAATGATAGTTATATGATGGTTGAGTTTACAATGTCTAAAAGGGATATTGAACTTGACAGAGACTATGAAAAAACACCATTTGTACCAGATGAAGCTATAATGGAACAACGATGTGAGACAATACTTTCTATACAGGCAAATGCGCTTAAAAAGAGACTTGAGCACACTAATACCAAAAATGTAGTAATAGGTATATCAGGTGGATTAGATTCTACACTTGCACTCTTAGTAATAGTAAGAACATTTGATATGTTAGGACTTCCACATGAGAATATCAAAGCGATTACAATGCCATGCTTTGGTACAAGTGATATAACTTACAATAATGCTCTAAAGCTTATAAAACTTTTAGGAGCAGATTTTAAAGAAATCAACATTGTAAAGGCTGTAAGACAGCACTTTGAGGATATAGGTCAGGATGAAAATGTGCATGATGTTACCTTTGAAAATGCGCAGGCTCGTGAGAGAACACAGATACTTATGGATATGGCAAATAAGGTTGGCGGCATGGTAATAGGCACAGGAGATTTATCAGAATTAGTACTTGGATTTGCTACATATAACGGAGATCATATGTCCATGTATGGTGTAAATGCTTCAATTCCAAAGACATTGGTAAAATATCTTGTAAGATATTGTGCAATGAATTCAGATGCAGAGCTTAAGGAAGTTCTTATGAATATAGTAGAGACACCTGTAAGCCCAGAACTACTTCCTCCAAAGGAAGGAGAAATATCACAGCAGACAGAAAGCATAGTAGGACCATATAAGCTACAGGATTTCTTTATGTATTATGCTCTAAGATACGGATTTGAACCAAATAAAATATTTAGAATTGCGGTGTCAGCATTTAAGGATGAATATTCGTCTGAGCTTATTTTAAAGTGGCTTAAAATGTTTTATAGAAGATTTTTTGCACAGCAATTTAAGAGAAGCTGCCTGCCTGACGGACCTAAGGTTGGAAGCGTAGGAGTTTCTCCACGTGGGGATTTGAAAATGCCAAGTGATGCAGTAGTTAAGCTTTGGCTTGATCAATTAGAAAACATGTAAAATATAAAGGACTGTCGCAGATTTGTTTTACGACAGTCCGTTTTTGTACTGATTATGGTACATACATTAATATATAATAGCTTTATTAAGAGTAAATTCAATAGCCTCAAGAAGAATAAGAGCGGTATATTTTGATTCTTCATTGTAAGTAATATTATCAGTTGAATTGTTTTTGCAGATTTGTTTTGCAATATCATCAAGTGTAGGTTGAATTAGCGGATACATAGTAGTTACACTTTCGGATACATTTACAAGCTCAATGTTTTTTATTTTGTTAGAATCGAGTGTAATCTGAAGCTCTACGGGATTACCATTTAGAGTAAGTGAGCTTGTGTATACGCCAGCATTATAGGTTACAGGTGCATTAGTAGTGCTGTCTTTTGGCTTTTTAGTTGCATTTATTACAAGGATAACAAGTAGAATTATTGCGATAACTGCAAGGATGGAAGCGTATAGGAGATGCTTTGATTTAATAATTACTATTTTTGTGCCCGGATTCATATATGTACCTCCAAAAATCTTTATATTGAATTATATTTTTTATTTATAAAAGTATGCACGAAAGTTTATGTTAGGAGTGAGAAAAGATGTCTTTACAGATAGTTTATGGCTCAAGTGGAATAGGAAAATCTTATAAAATGTATAAGGATGTTATAGCTTTGGCATGCAAGGATGATAAAGAAAGTTATCAGATAATAGTGCCAGAACAATTTACTATGGAAACGCAAAAGCTAATTGTAAAAATGCATCCAGGGCAGGGTGTTATGAATATTGATGCATCAAGCTTTGTAAGACTAGCATACAGAGTGTTTGATGAAAATGGTATAGTGCTTAATAAGCAGTTAGACGACTTAGGAAAAGACATCATAATAAGACAGCTTGTTGAAAAGAATAAGGACAAGCTTGGCGTTTTAGCAAAAAATATAGATAAAATGGGTTACATTGAGGAGATTAAGTCTGTTATATCAGAACTTTTACAATATGATATATCAGCAGACAAATTAAAGGAGGTAATTAGCAATACTACAGATTACAATCTTCTTAATGTAAAGCTTAACGACATACTTTTTATATACAATGAATTTATGACATATATAGAGGATAAATATATAGCTTCTGAGGAGCTTTTAGATATTCTATGCGCCTGTATAAAGGATTCTGAGTATGTTAAGACTACAACATTTATACTTGACGGTTTTACTGGTTTTACGCCATTGCAACTAAAACTGATAGGTGAGCTTTTGAAATATTCAAGGGATGTGATTATAAGCTTTACAATAGATGCTAACGAAAAGATTAATGTTATTAAGGGTGTAGAAGAATTATTTTATCTTCCTAAGGATAGTATTTCAAAGCTTTATAATATTGCACAGTTTAACGAGATTAATATCAAAGAACCTATTATAATGCAGGGCGAGAATCAAAGATTTAGAGAATCTGTGGAACTGTCACATCTTGAAAAGAATATTTTTAGATATAATTTTAGTTCATACAAAGAGATTGTAAATGATATTAAAATATTTGAATGTTCAAAGCCAAAGGAAGAGATAGAAAGACTTATTTATGAAATCAAACACCTTATAGTAAATGAAAATTATCGTTATAAGGATATCGCTGTAGTAACTGGTAATATGGATAACTATGGTGAAATGACATATAAGCTTTTTGAACAGAATAATATACCAGCATTCTTAGATAATAAGAAGAACATTTTGTCTAATCCAGCCATAGAAGGAATCTTGGCTTTAACCGATATTTGCCTTAATGATTTTGATTATGCTTCAGTGTTTACATACTTAAAATCAGGTATTAGTGACATTGCAAGAGAGCATATAGATGAATTGGAAAATTATGTGCTTGCTTACGGCATAAGAGGTAAGAGTCGATGGAGTAAAGAATGGCTTAGAAAGAATAAGCAGTTAAGCACAAAGGAAGATTATATTAAAAGCATTAACCTTTATAGAGAAGCATTTTTAAATGAGGTTATGTCTTTTTGTGATGAAATTAAAAAATGTGTTACAGCTAAGGATTACTGCGTTCAAATATACAATTATATGCTTCATGCCAATATTCAGTTAAAGCTTGATAATATGAAAAGTCAGTTTGAAGCAAATGGTAAAAAAGCATTAGCAAAAGAATACTCGCAGATATTCGCTAAAATCATTGAGGTTTTAGATAAGATTGTTGAACTTATGGGCGAGGATGAGATAAGCTTTAGGGAATTTGTAAAGCTTTTAAAGGTTGGCTTTAAGGAAGTAAAGGTGGGTATTATTCCACCAACAATTGATGTTGTTACAATTGGTGACATCGAAAGAACAAGATTAAAAGATATAAAAGCATTATTCCTAATTGGTGTTAATGATGGAATAATTCCAATAAAGCTAAGCGGTGGTAGCATTTTAAGTAATAGAGAAAGACAGATACTTGATGATAACAATTTTAAGATAAAACCTTTGCTTCGTGAAAATGTATTTATTCAAAGATATTATCTATATCTTAATCTTACAAAGCCATCAAGAAGACTGTATTTATCCTACAGTAGAAGTGATTTTGATGGAAAGGAAATAAGAAAATCGTATTTAATTGACTCTATAACTAAGATATTTACGGAGCTTAGGATTGAATACGTTAAAGAGGATGACAATTATAAAGATTGCATCGTTATACCTAAGGCTAAGCTATATACTGAAAATATATCACAGGATATTGGTAATGAAGTTGCTAAGCAGCTCTATGGCGCAATTTTGTTGGGTACTATTAGTAGACTTGAAAAATATGCAGGCTGTAGCTTTAGATATTTCCTTGAATATGGTCTTAAATTAAATGAAAGACAGATATATGAAATTGACAGCGCAGACATAGGAAACCTCTTCCATGAGGCTATGGAAAGAGTTTCGATAATGATAAAGAATAGCGAATACGATTTTAGTAATCTTCCTGATAGTGTAAGGAAGGAATATGTCAATCAGGCTGTTTTAGAGGTTGCAAAAGCAAAGGATGATGACATTTACTCAGATAGTGCGAGAAATGAATTTATTATTGAAAAGACAATTGCAATAATGGATAAAACCATTTGGGCAATAGGAAAGCAGTTTGAAAACAGCTTATTTAAGGCAAAGCTATACGAAAAGGAATTTGAAACAGACACATATGAACTTGATAACGGTGCTATGATGAGACTTCGCGGTGTCATAGATAGAATAGATGTGTATGAGGATGATGAAAATGTATATATTCGAATAGTTGACTACAAGACTGGTTCAAATGAGTTAAAGCCTGTAAAAATGTATAATGGCTTACAATTGCAGTTACTCGCTTATATGAATGCGGCATTGGATTTTAAATGGGATAAAAATGCAAGACCTGCAGCGGTAATGTACTATAACATTAAGGATCCAGTTGTAGATAAGCTCTATGATAATGAAGACGAAAGCAAGCTTGAAGAAGCGGTATTAAAGGAACTTAGAATGCAGGGCTATGTTAATAGTGACGAAAGGGTTAAGGAGTATATGGACCCTAATTATGATACCTTTGCAACTAAAAGAGGTCAGGCAAATATTGTTGATGAAAAGCTTGTAAGAGATATGGGTAAATTCATAATAGAGAGAATGGTTGAGTACGGTAACCGTATCATAAAGGGCGATATTTCTATCAACCCATATAAGGAAGGACAGGAGGATTATGTGTGTAAATACTGTCCATATAAGTCAGTATGTAGATTTAATACTCCAGGTTGCAAGTTTAGAAAGCTTGAGAATATTGATATTGTAGATTATTTGAAAGGAGGAGAGACGGATGGCGATAAAGTGGACACCGGAGCAAACTAAGATTATAGATTTGCACAACAGAAATATTTTAGTTTCGGCAGCAGCAGGTTCCGGAAAAACGGCTGTATTGGTTGAGCGAATTGTTAAAATGGTTGAGTCAGGAATTGATATCGACAGACTTATAGTGGTTACATTTACTAATGCAGCAGCTACTGAGATGCGCGAAAGACTTCGTGTAGCAATCGAAAAACGCATAGAAAAGGATGCCACTAATCAACATTTGTATAGACAGTTAGCGCTTATTAATAGTGCGATGATTTGTACAATAGATAGCTTCTGTCTCGACCTTGTCAAAAATAATTTTACTAATCTTAATATTGATCCGACATTTAAGATTGCTGACGAGGCAGAACTTAAGCTTTTAAAGGCAGATGTAATGAGTCAGATGCTTGAGGATTTGTATAAAAGCAAGGATAACAAATTTAAGGAATTTGTTTATACATATTCTACAGGTAAGATGGATGGTGGAATTGATGAAATCATCTACAAGCTTCATAAATTTGCAGGCGCATATCCATTTCCGAATAAATGGCTTGATAAATGCAAAGAGGCCTATGAGGTATGTGAGATTGAATTTGATTTAACAGATATAAAAGAACTTGCTTCTGTAAGCTTAGAAAAGCTTGAAAATAATGCATTTACCCTTATTGGCATTGCAGATAAAAAAATTGAAAAGATAGTAGAATGTAATAATGCAGCAATTGTATGTGCAAAGCAGATATTAGAAGCACAAAGCTACGAACAAATGTATAAGGCGATAAAGGATGAAATTTCTGTGCCACGTCGAGATAAGAATGGCTCTTATGAAGATATAAAAGAGGATATAATCAGTTTTAGAGACGAGCTTAAGACTATTAAAAAGCAGTATTTCTTTCAAAATCCTATGGCAATGCTTTTAGATATAAAGGAGGCTTATAATACTGTAGCCTTAATAATAGAGCTTGTAAAAGAATTTAATGACAGATTTCAGACTGCAAAGAAGGATAAGAATATTGTTGATTTTAATGATGTTGAGCATATGGCGTTAGAACTTCTTATAAAGGAAGATGAAGCTGGTAATATAAGCTATACGGAACTTGCAGACCAACTGAGTGAATATTACGAAGAGATTTTAATTGATGAATATCAGGATAGTAATTATTTGCAGGAATATATTTTGCAAAGCATTTCGAAAGAAAGAAAGGGTCAGCCTAACACATTTATGGTAGGCGATGTAAAGCAAAGTATCTATAAATTCAGACTTGCAAAACCAGAATTATTTATGGAAAAATATGATACCTATTCAAATGAGGATGGGCTATATCAAAAAATAGAATTACACAATAATTTTAGAAGCCGTGCCTGTGTACTTGATAGGGTAAATGATATTTTTTACATGATTATGAAAAAAAAGCTTGGAAATGTAGAATATGATGAAAATGTAGCCCTTAACCCTACAGCATATTTTGCAGATACCAATAAGAATATATCAAAGGATACGCAGGTGCTTGTAATAGAAGATTCAGAAGATGCTAAGGAGTTGGAGGCTATAGCCATAGCAAGCAAGATAGTTGCGCTTACAGATGAAGCTAATGGTCTAAATGTATGGGATGCTAAGCTTGATGCATACAGAACGGCAAAGTATTCGGATATAGTTATTTTGCTTAGAAGTACAAGCTCTTACGCTCAGGACTTTTTAGAGGCGCTTAAGTCGCGTAATATACCAGTTGTGTTAGAAAGCTCTACGGCATATTTTGAGGCAAAGGAAGTAATAACAGTTCTTAACATGTTAAAGCTAATAGACAATCCGATTCAAGATATCCCATTAGCCGCGAGTCTTCTTTCATATTATGGCGATTTTGACTCAAAGGAGCTTGCAATAATTAGAGCTAACAGTAAAAATGTAAGTTTTTATGAAGCATTTATGGAGTTTGACGCAGATAAAGAGATAGTTGCCAAAAAAGAAGCATTTCTTGCGTTGATTAATGAGTATAGAGAAAAAGCCATATACCTTAGTGCAAGAGAACTTATAAGAGAGATTATATACAACACAGGATACTTTGACCATGCAGGCAAAATGGGTCAGGGTGCACAAAGACAGCTTAATCTTGATATGCTTGTTGAGACTGCAAGAAGATATGAATCTACAAGCTATACTGGAATATTTAATTTCTTAAGATACGTAGATAAGGTACAGCAATATGAAATCGACTTAGGCAATAGTGCTACATCAGCGGAAAACAATGCAGTTAGAATAATGACTATACATAAGAGCAAGGGGCTTGAATTTCCTATTGTATTTGTATCCGGCATGGGTAAAAAAATCAATCAAAGAGATTCGCAAGGGAAAATAGTAGTAGATTCTGAGCTTGGAATAGGCATTGACTATATTAACAAGGATACAAGGGAAAAGACACCTACACTTAATAAGACAGTTATTGCAGAGCGAATAAAAAGAGAAAATATTGCAGAAGAGCTTAGAGTGCTTTATGTAGCGCTTACACGTGCAAAAGAATGTCTTATAATGAGTGGAGCTACAAAGGATTACGCTAAGAAAGAAGAAAAATGGATGGACTTTAATGATACGTATGTGTCAAAATGCGAAACCTACCTTGATATGATTATGCCAGCGGTGCGAAATGGGAAATTTAAGTTAAATATTTATAATAAAGAAGAAGTGTTAGCTCTTGATGTAAAGGCTTGTGAGGAAGAATCTGTTATAGAAGAAAGTAGCAGTTTTAATAAAGAACGTTTTAATAAGCCATACTTTTACGAAAAGGCAGTAAATTTAAATAGCAAGATGACTGTTACTGAGATAAAGAAGATGGCACACAGCATAGATGATGAAGATACATTTTCATTAATAGAACCGGAAATCACGCCTATTGTGCCTAAATTCATTTCTAATGAAGAAAAATTAGACGGAGCAGCACTTGGTACACTGTATCACAAGGTTATGGAATGTATTGCTTATGATGCTGATATAGAAAATGAGCTTGACAGAATGGCAAAAAAGGGATATATAAGTAAAGAAGATATAAAGCTTATAGATATAAGTAAGATTAAGGCATTTATGGCAACAAAGGAAGCAAATGAGATAAAAGAAGCATATGCTAATGGCGAACTTTTTAGAGAAAAACAGTTTATATTAGGTGTTAATGCATCGGATATAAGTCCTGAATACGAAGGCATTGATGAGACTATACTCGTTCAGGGTGTTATTGATATGTATTATTATTATAACGATGAATTGGTGCTCTTAGATTATAAAACTGACAGAGTAAAGCAGTATGACAATCCTAAAGCCTTGCTTATTGATAGATATAGAAAACAGCTTGATTATTACAAAGAGGCCTTAGAACGTCTGTTAGGACGCGCGGTTAATAGGATGTATATTTATTCCTTTGATTTAAATGAAATGATAGAATACAAGGAGAACTAACTATGTACAAAGAGATATCTAAGCTTATATTATACAGCGATTTAGGCGATGACTGTATATTATACAAGTTAGCAGAAATTTTTGAGGATTTTGATAACAAAAGCTGTAGCAACGAAGCGCTTGCTACAAGGATTTATCATCAGATGAAGCGCCTTTTAGATGTGTCAACAGCCTATGGCTTTGATACAAATTTGTGGCACAACTATCTTACATTTCTTATTATAACCAATGAGAATTCCTTTAGTATAACCTGCGAAAAGGTAGGCGCAAGTGACGGTACAGTTAATCATTTTGCAAAAAATGATTTTAAGATATTTAAAAGATTGTTTGATTATGATTTTTCAAAAATTGAAGAGGCATTAGATATTGACTGTTTTTCCACAGTTTCCAATTATAAGGCAATTGTAAAAAAGGAAAGAATGTATAATAAAAATGTAAGCGAAAAGGTACAGGCAGTCAGTAAGCAGATTGAGGAGGCTAAAGATGCCGAGGAGGTATTTGAGGCTGTAACTGCATTTTACAAGGCTTACGGCGTAGGTATGTTTGGCTTAAATAAGGCATTTAGAATTAAACACAAGGAAGATGGCGTAGAATTTTGCCCGATTAACAATACTGACAAGGTGCTTTTAAAGGATTTGGTAGGCTATGAGATTCAAAAAAAGAAGCTTGTAGATAATACGGAAGCATTTGTTAATGGTAAAAAGGCTAATAATGTACTTTTGTTTGGTGACAGCGGTACTGGTAAATCAACTTCAGTAAAAGCTATAATTAATGAGTATTACGAGCAAGGACTTAGAATGATCGAAATATACAAGCACCAGTTTGAAGACCTCTCAACTATTATTGCACAGGTGAAGAACCGCAATTATAAGTTCATCATTTACATGGATGATTTATCATTTGAAGAATTTGAAACAGAGTACAAGTTCTTAAAAGCAGTTATTGAAGGTGGTGTTGAGACTAAGCCGGACAACGTGCTTATATATGCGACCTCTAATAGAAGACATCTTGTTAAGGAAACTTGGAGCGATAGAGCAGATGTTCAAATTGATGAAGGTATGCACAGATCAGATACAATGCAAGAAAAACTTTCATTGGTTAACAGATTTGGTGTTACAATCAACTTCTCAAAACCAAGTCAGAAGGAATACTTCGAGATAGTATTAGAGCTTGCTAGAAAGCAGGGTATCAATATGTCGGATGAAGAATTAAAGGCAGGTGCTAATGCTTGGGAATTAAGCCACGGTGGTATATCAGGAAGAACAGCACAGCAATTTATTAACTATTTGGCTGGAAAGCAGTAAATATAAGGTCAAGTAAATTGAAAAACATTTTCAATTTACTTGACTTTTTTTGTGGGAGCAAGTACAATGATGAAGTTGGATAAACAGAAAATAAAATTTAAAGTTGTAGGCTATTGAATTAGCAGAAGGAATTATATAGGAAGTGAAAGTATGGATTTGTTTATAACGGCTTTAGTATGTTTTATTGCGGGGGCAGGAGCAGGTATAGGGACTGGTTTTGCAGGAATGAGTGCAGCAGCGATAATCGGTCCTATGCTTATGACTTTTTTGGGGATTCCGGCATATCAGGCTGTAGGCATTGGACTTATGAGTGATGTATTAGCCAGTTCGGTAAGTGCATGGACATATAAGAAAAATGGAAATTTGGATGTAAAAAGAAGTTTTCTGTTAGTAATTTCTGTGTTGATAATGACAGCAGTGGGAAGTTATGTGGCAAGTTTTCTGCCAGAAAAGACTATGAGTGGAACTATGCAGATTGCGATGATTTTTATAGGATTAAGATTTTTACTAAAACCAGTACAGACTACAAAAGAACAGATGACGGAACAGAGTAAGAATAGCAGACTTATTAAGTCTGTAATTGGTGGAGCTGTGGTTGGCTTTATATGCGGAACTGTTGGTGCAGGTGGTGGTATGATGCTTTTGTTCGTGCTTACTACTTTTTTGGGATATGAAATGCATATGGCAGTAGGAACAAGCGTATTTATTATGGCGTTTACAGCGCTAACCGGTGGTGTAAGCCATTTAGCAGTCGGAGGAATCCCAGATATTGCTTGTTTAGTGCTTTGTGTGGTGTTTACATTTATATGGGCGAGAATTGCTGCAACAATTGCAAATAAGGCATCAGCAAAAACATTAAATAGGGTTGTTGGTGTTGTTATGATTGCAACAAGTATTGTTATTTTAGCAGTCAATTATTTGAAATAATGTGAAGTTTTAATTAGATAATAAAAGTTAGTACGGCATTTGTCGTATTATTTATTGTGTATAGGAGAATGACTATGAACACAGGTAAAATATATAAAACAAAACAGAAAGAATTTATATTACAATGCATAAAAGATTGTGGAGACAGCTATGTAACCATACATGAGCTTTCAGATAGGTTAGAGGCAGCAGGACATAAAGTGGGACTTACCACAATCTACAGACATTTAGCAAGGCTTTTAGAAGATAATTTAATTGCAAAAGTAAGCATAGATGGAGTAGCAGGTAGCTGTTACAAATACGTTAAAAACAGCGAAGAGGGCTTTTTTATGAAGTGTGAAAAATGTGGTGATATGGTTAACATTCACTGCCCTGAATTAGAAAAGCTATACTACCACATTTCAAGTGAACATGATATAGCAATTAATCCTGGCAAGACTATGTTTTATGGGGCTTGCAATAATTGTGTGAAAGGTAATTAATGATGAAGAAGATATACATTTTATTGATGATAATGCTACTTGCATTTGTAGTATTCGGTTGTAAAAATGGTAAGAATGAAGATAATGGCAAGATAAATGTAGTTGCTACTATTTTCCCAGAATATGATTTTATAAGGCAAATAGCCGGTGATAAGGTTAATCTTACTTTGCTTTTGCCACCAGGCTCTGAAAGTCATAGCTTTGAACCAACACCAAAGGATATAGTGACTATTAATAAGGCACAGCTTTTTGTGTATAACGGTGGCGATTCGGATGCTTGGGTTGAAACAATTATTGAATCCTTAGATACAAAGAATATTAAGATAGTAAGTATGATGGATTCAGTAGATTTGTTGTGTAATGAAGAACATGATCACGAGCATGGACATGAAGAAGAATATGATGAGCATATTTGGACATCACCTAAAAATGCAATAAAGATGGTTGAAAAGCTTAGAGATGAATTGTGTGCCATTGATGAGGCTAATGCAGAATTTTATAAAGAGAATGCCAAGACTTATATAAATAAGCTTGAGGAATTAGATAGTAAGTTTGAAAAGACAATTAGCGAAGCTAAAAGAAAAACAATAGTAGTGGGTGACAGATTCCCATTTTTGTATTTTGCAAAGGCATATGCTTTGTCTTATGAAGCAGCTTTTCCAAGCTGTTCCACACAGTCAGAGCCAAGTGCGGACACTATTGCAAAGCTAATAGACAAAGTTAAAAATGATAATATACCAGTAGTGTTTCATACAGAGTTATCTAATACTAAGGTGTGTCAGGCAATATGTGAGGCAACGGGTGCGAAAGAACAGACTCTGTATGCGGTCCACAACATTTCAAAGGTGGATTTTGAGGCAGGTGTAACTTACCTTGACCTTATGGAGAAAAATGTTCTTTCATTACAGGAGGCATTGAATTAAATGAGTTTATTAACATGTAAGGATATAGCCTTTTCTTACGAAGGCGTAGAGGTGTTGTCAGGCATTAACTTTTCTCTAAACAAAGGAGATTATCTTTGTGTGGTTGGAGAAAATGGTGCTGGTAAAAGTACACTTATAAAAGGACTTCTTAATCTTAAGAAGCCGTCAAAAGGAAAAATAGTAACTGGTGAAGGTTTTAAACAAAATACAATAGGATATGTTTCGCAGCAGACTTTAGTGCAAAAGGATTTTCCAGCAAGCGTATTTGAGGTAGTGTTAACAGGCAGATTAAATGGTTTAGGCTTATTTCCATTTTATAAAAAGGAAGACAAGCAGGTTGCTGAGGAAAATATGAAAAAGCTTGGAATATTAGATTTGAAAAATTGTTGTTACAGAGAACTTTCAGGAGGACAGCGCCAACGCGTACTCTTAGCAAGAGCACTTTGCGCAACAAAGGATATGCTTCTTTTAGATGAGCCAAATGCTGGACTTGATCCTGTTATGACTAAAGAGCTCTATGATATTGTGGACGAGCTTAATAGAAAAGATAAGATAACTATTATAATGGTTTCCCATGATGTTAAAGAAGGACTTGCAAAGGCAAGCCATGTACTTCATTTAGGCAAAAAACAATTATTTTTTGGAACTAAGGAAGAATATATGGAATCAGAGTATTCTAAGAACTTTGTAGGGGGTGGACAAAATGTTTGATACAATTGTTGAAATGTTTTCATACCCATTTATGGTGCGTGCTATTGTAGCAGGTATTTTAGTGTCACTTTGTGCGGCGCTTCTTGGAACAAGTCTTGTGTTAAAGAGATATTCGATGATAGGTGACGGCCTGTCACATGTAGGATTTGCAGCACTTGCGATAGCATATGCAGCTAATTTAGCACCTTTAGTAGTGGCAATTCCGATATGTATAGTGGCTGCATTTTTACTTCTTAGAATGAATGAAAACAGCAGATTAAATGGTGATGCAGCAACAGCTCTTATGTGCAGTGGTGCACTTGCAACGGGCGTTATGGTTGTGTCTCTTACATCAGGTATGAATACAGATGTTACAAGCTATATGTTTGGTAGCATTTTAGCGATGAGCAAAACAGACGTAATTATATCTATTGTACTTGCAATCGTTGTTATTGTTATGTTTGTGTTATTTTATCCAAGAATATTTGCGGTAACATTTGATGAAAGCTTTGCAAAAGCAACAGGCACAAGGGCTAATCTCTACAATATGGTTATAGCTATGCTTACGGCGATAACTGTTGTTATAGGTATGCGTATGATAGGGACACTTTTAATTTCAAGTCTTATAATATTCCCATCCCTTAGTGCAATGCGCATTTGCAAAAAATATAAAAGCGTAATAATTTCTTCAGTTATTATATCAGTGCTTTGTTTTATGGTAGGAATAACGGTATCATATGCTTATTCAACACCATCGGGTGCAAGTATTGTAATGGCAAATATCGTGGTTTTCATAGTTATGTGTATAGTAGAAAAGGTGCGTGAAAGATGAAATCTAAGGATATGATAATGTGCTCATTTTTTACAGTACTTATAGTAGTGGGTGCATTTGTAAGACTACCGATTTTGGTAATTCCTTTTACCTTGCAAACTTTATTTGTACTATTATCAGCTATGCTACTTGGTAAAAAAGCAGCTATAAGCTCATTTGTATATATGCTTCTTGGGCTTGTAGGACTTCCGATATTTTCAGAGGGCGGTGGAATATGGTACATTGCCAAGCCGACTTTTGGTTATATAATAGGATTTATTTTGGGTAGCTTTGTTACAGGACTTATTGTAGAAAAAATGAAAAAGAAAAGTTTTTCAAAGCTTTTTGTAGCAGGCATAATAGGTCTGGTATGTATATATGTTGTAGGAATGGCATATTTTGCAGGTGTGACAAAGATAGTACTTGGAAATGAAATAGATATTATATACATACTTAAATACGGACTTTTAGCTACCTTACCGGGAGATTTGGTATTGTGTGTGTTAGCGGTAGTTATAGGTAAGAAAGTGAGAAATAGATTTGGAATTTTTAAGTGATGTAGATTTGGATAAAGAGAAATTAGATAGTAGTGACAAAAAGTGCAGGATAATTGGAATTTGGGTAAAAAAGACAAAAGATAAATATGTGTTAAGACAAACCAATAAAGAGTATTATTATAAACTGAATGAATTACAATCAAAAATAAATTCTGGAAATCTGTTAACTGCTCCCATACACTTTAAAGATGTTGGAATAGGTGGCGGAGAGCGCTATATTATATCTGGAAGCAATCAAAAAGAAAAAGTTTTATCTATGATAGGATATACATATGAAATACGTTTGATATATGGAAATAAGGCGATTGTTGGTAAGCTATCTTCAATCAGCGAAAATGGCGAATGTATAGGGATAACTACAGAGGATGGTTACTATTTAAGATGTACATTAAAGAATTGTGATATAGAAATTCTAAATGATTAAAGAGGTGCCCTATGGCAGATAATGAAAATACATGGGATAAGCTATTAAAAATAAAAACAACGGGTAGGGATGACTCTAATTCAGATCAATATAACTACCCATACGAGCCTACACCGTATAGTGTATTGGAACGGTTGGCAAATAGTGGTCTAATTGGTAAAAAAGATGTAGTTTTAGACTATGGTTGTGGTAAAGGTCGTGTAGACTTCTTTTTATCGTACCAGACAAAAGCTAACACTATAGGTATTGAATACGATGAGCGCATTTTTAAGACAGCACTGGATAATCATGAAAATGCCATTTCGAAAGCAAAGGTGACATTTGTACTTGCAAAAGCGCAGGAATATCGAGTGCCATCAGAGGTTAACAGATGCTACTTTTTTAATCCATTTTCCGTGGAAATACTTAGTAAGGTTATTACAAGAATAAAAGAAGCGTACTATGAAAATCCAAGAGAAGTGCTATTATTTTTTTATTATCCTTCTGTTGAGTACATAGTATATCTTATGACATTAGATGAATTGGAATTTTATGATGAGATAGAATGTGAAGATTTGTTTGAAGGAAATGATTCAAGAGAAAGAATTATGATTTTTAAGTTTAATGGTTAAAATAAGCTAAAAGGAGAAAATTTATGTCAGTATTTGATAACAAAGAATTTGAAAAATATGAGCTTGAAGCTAAAGAAAAATGGGGAAAAACAGCTGCGTATGATGAATACATAGAAAAAACAAAACATTATTCAAAGGATAATTGGAATAATCTTGCTGATGGAATGAATAACATTCTCTCAGAGTTTGCAATGTGTATGAAAAATGGAGAATCATTTGATTCAGATGCTACACAGAATCTTGTAAAAACACTGCAAAATCATATAACTAATAATTATTATAACTGTACGGATGAAATATTAGCGGGTTTAGGCAAGATGTATGTTGCAGATGAACGTTTTAAGAACAATATAGATAAGCATGCTGATGGTACAGCAGAGTATATTAGTAAAGCGATAGAAGCATATTGTTCAAAAGTGGCTTTGCATAGCGAAACAGAAAGATAAACTTGAATTTGTGGAGATATTATTATGGATAAACTTTTGAAATGTAAAGGCAAACTTATTAATGTAGATGGGCATAATATTCATGTGTATATTCTTGGAGATATAGCTAATCCGAAGATTGTTCTTATGTCAGGTTCAGGAACGGTTGCTCCTGTGTATGATTTTAAAATTCTGTATGAAAAGTTATCAAAAAATTTCAGAGTAATTGTAATGGAAAAGTTCGGTTACGGATATTCAGATATTTTTGATTCACCTGCAGATATAGATACACTTATTTCAACACAGAAGAAAGCACTTGAAATTATCGGAGAAAATGGACCATATATTTTAATGCCACATTCCATGTCAGGTGTGGAAGCATTAAGATGGGCACAATTGTATCCTAATGACGTAGTGGCAATAATCGGGAATGATATGTGCACACCTTTGACTTATAGTGTGTGGACTAATGAAAAGGTTGAAAAGAAGATAAAACTGATGAGGTTTGCAACAAAATATCACCTAAAAAAATGTTATGTCCTATAAGTAATAAAAGTTTAACTAAATCTGAAATTAAGCAACACAAGCTGTTGAGAAAAAGAAATGCTTTTAATATTTGCTGTATCAATGAATCAAAAGAAATATTAAGAAGTGTGAACGTTTTGAAAAAAGCAGGATATCCGAAATGTCCAATATTATTGTTTTCATCAAGTGGAAAACAGACTCAAGAATATTGGACTAATGCTCAAAAAGAATTTGCAACGTTATTAAACGCAACGTTGATAAGTTATGATTGTGGTCATTATATTCACCATTTCAAAAGTGATGAGATGAGTAAAGAAATTGTCAAATTTGTAAAAACATTAGATAGATAAATTTGAATTTGTGCATGAGTTACTATGTGTAATCTTGAATATATATGAAGAAGATTGGAGGGATTCATAGTGAAAGAATTAAATGCGAAAGAATACAAACGCTTTGAAGATATTAAACAAATTAGACCGGATGGAACAGAGTATTGGTCTGCAAGAGAACTTGCACCAGCATTAGAGTATACTAAATGGGAAAATTTTCATAAAGTAATAAGGCGGGCAATGTTGGCTTGTGAAAACAGTGGAAGAAGTGTAGAGGAATGTTTTCCCGAGGTTAGGAAAACATCAAATATGCCCAAAGGTGGCACAAAGCAGATGGTTGATTATGAACTAACCAGATATGCATGCTATCTGATTGTGCAAAATGGTGATCCGAGAAAAGAAGTAATTGCATTAGGGCAAACATATTTTGCAATCCAAACATATAGGCAAGAAGTGGCAGACCATTTCAATGAATTAGATGAAGATAGAAGGCGTTTGGTTGTACGCGGAGATATTAAACAGTGGAATCAAATGCTTGCGGAGACTGCACATAATGCCGGGGTAATTACGAATGAAGAATTTGCTATTTTTCAGAATGCGGGCTATATGGGATTGTATGGTGGTTTAGATGTTGATGATATTCACAAGAGAAAGCATCTTGAGGTCGGTCATAAGATACTTGATTATATGGGCAGTACAGAGTTGATTGCAAATCTTTTCCGTATTTCACAGACAGAAGAAAAGTTGAGGAAGGATGAAGTCGATAATGCAAAAGTAGCCACTTCCATTCACTATTCTGTTGGAAGAGAAGTGCGTAGTGCTATAGAAAAAATAGGTGGCACTATGCCGGAGGATTTACCGACACCTGAGAAAAGCATACAAGAAATTGAAAAAGAGCAGATGGCACGATTAAAGGCAAAAGCGAAAGCAGGAAAATTGATGCTTGATGAGTAGAAAGGGATAACAAAGTGTATAGTATTAAAGAATTGTATAAAGACATAGAGGTCCTTGCAGGTATTTTAGAGGAAAACAAAGTTGATGCCTTTAGATTTACGGCTGGCATTGAACAAGAGTTGATAGAACGTTGGGAGCGTGAGAATGTTTCAATGTTGCCACAAGGATACAAGGAGTTTATTGGCTTATGTAATGGTTTTAGGTATTGTGGAACAGAGGTGTTTCCATTAGAAAGAGTAGAAGTTCTTTCAGCACCTGATGAGTTTGAAGGGTATTATTGTATTGGAACGTATATAGGTGATGGTTCTTTAATGCTTTCGGATAGGAATGGAAAATGTTATTATGGGGACCATGCATTTGGAATAAAAGAAGTTGAATTCGAGACATTTGTTCAGGATGATATTTTAAGGCACATAAAAGAAGTATTTGTAGATAATAATATGGAAATTCCTGAGAATATTTATACAAGAGAATCGAAAAAAGAGAAACCTATTCTTTCACATAATCGATATTTGGAAATATTGGAAAAGATAAAAGCAGAAAAGGAAAAAGAGTAACGGAAACTTTCAGTTTGATGGAGCGTCAAATTCCAATATATCTATTATATAAAAGTATAACCCGTGAAGAATTTCTTCACGGGTTATACTTTTATATAACTATTCACATGTATCGTCGTACGATTTTAAGTTGCTTAGTAATACTTTCCAAACTCATAACCTTTAGCTCTTGCGTTGTCAATAAACTGTGCTAGAGCATTTGTGTTACTTTCTGAAACTGCATGGAGAAGATAAATAGCTCCATTGTGTAATTCACCTGTTGTGCGATCAAGAGTTGTCTGTACTGAAGGCTGATTGTCAACATACCAGTCAGCATGTGCAAAACTCCAGAATACGCTACGATAGCCTAAGCTATCTAATATAGCAAATGAACGTTCGCTATATATTCCAGCAGGGTGTCTAAATAACTTCATTTCATATCCGAAATTTGTTAAAACATAATTGTGAAGCTTCATTACATCATCAATGTGTCCCTGTGTACTAAGGCTTGGCATACCCTTTGCAGGATGCTTACAGCTGTGGTTACCGATAATGTGACCTTCGGCAATCATTCTTCTCACAAGCTCAGGTTCTCTTGTTGCAAAATCAAGAGTAACAAAAAATACAGCCTTAACATTCTTTTCTTTTAGAGTATCTAAAATCTTGCCTGAAAATCCATTTTCATAGCCTTCATCAAATGTAAGGTAAATAACCTTATCATTACCCTTTATAAAGTCAGCATATTGTCCGTACTGCTCTTGAAAATTAACGGCTGAGATAGGTTGTCCAAGTTCGTTGCGCTGTCCACGAGAATACCAAAAGGAAATACTTTCATTAGTGATTGATGAAAAATCGGTGTTTTCAGATTGAGTAGGTCCTTGAGTAGGTGGTTGTGTAGGCGATTGTGTAGGAGCCTGTGTAGGAGCGTCTGTAGGCTTTTGAGTAGGAGCATCAGTAGGTCCTTGAGTAGGCTCATTTGTTGTAGGTTCACTTGTAGGCTGTGTTGCATTAGTCTGTTCCTGATTAGATGTACTTGCAGGTGGAATTACGTTGGAATCGTTCCTCTTACAGGCCGTGCAGGCTACAAGCATTATTATTATAAGCGAAATATAAATTTTAAAATGTTTCATACGCTATATCCTCCAAAAAACTTCTTTTATGATATTACCACAATAAAAATGTAAATGCAATAATTCATAAATAATGTTATAATGAAAAAATAGGAAGGATGAGTGCTTATGAATAAAATAATGATATTGGAAGATGACGAGAATATTAGGAATAATCTTATAGAGCTTTTAAGCAATAAAGGCTATGCTGTAAGCGGTGCTAAAAATGTAAAAGAGGCAAAAGAACAGATTGACAATGCAAGTTTTGATTTGTATTTGCTGGATGTTATTTTGCCGGATGGTGATGGCTTTGAGGTATGTGAATATATTAGAATGATAAAAACAGAACCGATTATATTTCTTACTTCGGTGGATGATGAAGCAAGCATAGAAAAGGGCCTTAATATAGGTGGAGACGATTATGTCGTTAAGCCATTTCGTATGTCGGAGCTTAATGCGCGTATCTTAGCAAACTTGCGAAGAGCACAGTTAAATGATAAAGTTAGCGATGATACATATACATTTCCAGATAATTTGACAGCAATAGAACGTGAACTTATGGAAATTTTTGTGGCTAACAAAGGTCTTATATTAAAGAGAGAAACCTTGCTTGAACGTTTGTGGGATGATAAAGGGAATTTTGTTGAAGATAATACACTAACAGTAGTTATAAGTAGAATGAAGAATAAGATAACAAAAGGAAAAATAGAAACAATAAGAGGTATTGGATATCGTTTTGAGGTATAGCACATGGATAAAAAAATAGATGAATTAAAACAAAGATTATATACATTTTTTATATTTGCAACCATAACAGTTATTACAATAAGTATATTTTTGTTTGGCTATTACCAATTAAAAATATTATCACTAATAGGTGGACTTTATGTAAAGGACAGTGAAGCCTGCAAGCTATTATTGCAGGAATATTTTGTGAACGAAATATCTAAAGAAAATATAGAATTATTATTAGAAGCAGCTGAGACTAACAACTATGATAAGAGTGCGTTTAAACAATTGTTTTCAAATTACGAGATAAAGTTTATTTTGATATTGTTAGTAGTAATATTTTTAATTATGACGGCTTTATTGATATGGACTATTGTAAAGATAAAGAAAACTAACATTGCAAAGGATATAGATGATATTGTAAGCGAAAATGAAGAACTAAAGAAAAGACTCAATGAAGAGGTTGTTTTTACGAAGAAAATTAATGCGCAGATGCAGGATTTTACGGAAAATATCGCGCATCAAGTAAAGACACCACTTACAGCGATAACATTGGATTTAGAGATATTAAATGATAAGTTGCAGAAAAATGATGAGACAGTAGAGCATTGCTTTTACCATATTAAAAGAATGGAAGAGTTTGTGAGACGTTTATTAAATATAAGCAGGCTTGAAAGCGGTAAAACTGTATTTAGAAAAGAAAATATTGTTCTAAATGATATTATGAAGGACTCTGTTGTGGCAATAGGTGAAAAGGCAGATAAGGTGGTGCTTGACTTTAACGAGAAGGAGCATACACTTTTAGGTGATGCAGAGTGGTTAAAGGAATGTTTTATTAATATAATTACGAATTCTTTAGATAAAGGAAATGTTTTTATTAATGTAGATACTGTAGGAGATAAATGTATTATACATATTGAAGACAATGGTAATGGTTTTGAAGATGATAAGGCAGAAAAAATATTTAACAGATTCGAAACGGAAAGGGATTCGAACACTTTCCATACCGGCATAGGCCTTAATTTGTCCAAGCTTATTGTGGAAGCTCATTACGGAACAATTCAAGCGAAAAACTCGGATACATATGGTGGTGCATGCTTTAGAATTGTTATTCCTATATATATATTAAAAGAAAAATCAAAAAAATGATTTTTGTAAGGTTATTGTAAGGTTCATATAGTAGAATGAATTTACAATTAATTATGAAAGGATGACTAATATGGATTACATTTTAGAAGCAAAGGACATTTCAAGAACATATGTTAACGGAAAGATTGAGACAAACGCATTAAAATCATGCGATGTAGCTATTGAGAAGGGCTCATTTGTAGCTATTATAGGTAAGAGTGGCTCAGGCAAATCTACACTTCTTAGAATACTTGGAAGTATGGATAGACCCGATAGCGGTACTGTTATGATTGAAGGTGAAGACATTTACAAATTTAAGGACAAACAGCTTGCAAAATTTAGAAGAACTAAGATTGGTTTCGTATATCAGGATTATGCATTACTTCCAGAGTTTACAGCATTTGAAAATATATCGATTCCTTCAATTCTTGATGGTAAGAAACCTAATAAGGAAAGAATGGAGCAGCTTTTAAGTGATTTAGAAATAAGTCATTGTAAGAATAAATATCCACATCAAATGTCAGGTGGCGAGCAACAAAGAGTATCAATTGCAAGAGCAATATTTATGGAACCGGCAATTATATTTGCGGACGAGCCTACAGGTAACCTTGATGCAGCTAGTGCAGAGGGTGTGGCAAAGATGCTTACTATGATGTCTCAAAAGTATAATCAAACAATCGTTATGGTAACACATGATAAGCAGATGGCTGAATATGCAGATAGAATTATTAATATTGTGGATGGAAGAGTATCATGAATATAAGAGTATTTTTGCTTGTATGTAAAAGCTTCTTTAGGCGATATAAGCAGGTACTCAATACATGTTTTGTTACATTTCTTGTAATGCTATTTGTAACGGCGACGGCATTATTTAGAGATAATATGTATAATATGCAGGATGAACTGAATAAAGAAAGATTTGGCTCATGGTTTGTAGTGGAGGTAAAGCAAGGTGAAGCAAATAAGGACCTTTCTAATCATAAGTTTTTAACAAAACCTCAGCATGCAGGATCAGCAGTAACAGTTTATGATGGCAGTTATACGTTTAAAATGGGATACTTAGGTTATATTTCTGAAGAGTTTTTTACAGAAAATAATATGCAACTAAGAGAAGGTCATCTTCCACAAAAGGATAATGAGATTGCACTTGAATATTCAACACTTGTAGAATATGGATATCCTACACAGATAGGCTCCACCATAAAAATATCGTACTCAGAAGTGTATTCGGCCTCAAAAGAGGATGTAATATACGAAGAATACATTTTATGCGGAATTTTAGAGGAATATACTGAGCTATGGGTATGTGGCGATGCTATGCCGACGGTTATAGTAAATAAAAATCAATATGACCAAATTGATACAAAAATGAAATTTGACATATATAGTTATGGCATTAAAGATGGTGTTGAACTTGATGATTGGCACAAGTTTTATTTGACATTGAATGACATAATGAAGGGCATTTACTACAATGATTCGGTATATAATTATGAATTATGGGGTGCTGAATTTGTATATACCTATATGTACCTTGCGGTTGTTATTATAGGTGTTGCAATTTTGACTGCTAAAATCGTAGATTATCGAAGAATGAGAAAAGATTTCAATGAGAAAATGCGTAATTTAGGAGCAAGTAAAAAGCAATTGCTTTTGATTCGTAACATTGAAACAATGGTAATGATAATACTGTTTGGAATTTTAGGTATTATAGTGGCATATTTATTAGGAAATCTTATTTCAGATAAGGTAGAAGCTGCATTAAATATTGATTTTTATAGAATTGGCGATAGTGTTATAAAAAGAAGTATTTTTGCTATGATAATAGCAATTCTTGCGAGCTGGTTATCGGATGTTATTGTAATACTTAAAGAAAAACGACACAAAAAATCAAAGAAAATCAGAGTATACATAAGCGATAATGAAAAACAGATGCAAAAGCGAAGACTTAATCATAAGAATCACTTAATAAAGATACAAAATAGATTTTCTAAAAGCGAAGGCATTTTTGTAAGATTGGGCATAAGAATATTTAATTTATGCATTATCTTTATAATACTTGGAAGTATTTATAATGTTGTACTTGCTAAAAAAGAGCTTGAGGCAAATGATAATAAATATGATTTAGTAGCAACAATGTCGGATAGGTATTTAAAACCTTATGAGTTTTCTGCTTATATTGATAAGGATATACCATATCCAGAGTTTGCAGATTTATATGAATGGGCATTTAATAATAACAAGATAAATAGAGATTATCAGGATATGCTTAGCAATTGTGGTATTGCTAACTTAAAATTAGGCAGGAGTAATAAATACTTAAAGTATTCAAATGCCTGTATTACCAATGGATGCTCTAAGAATCTTATAGATATGATAGAGTCTGTTGCAGGCGTTGAGAACGTTGAATGGGGACTTTATGAAAATCAAAGACGTTTAGAATGGGAAGGTATCAATTATAATGAAACGGGCCTTTCGTTGATGCAAAATAGTACTGAGTTAGCAGGTAAGGATTCTAAGTATCTGTTTGGTACGGAGTATCTTAATGTTGATAAGGCATTGTTTGAACGTTTATCAAAATATTCTGATTCGGAGTATCTTGACTATGATGCGTTTTGTAAAGGCGAGCAGATAATTTTACTTCTCAATAAAAATGCATATGGCAACTATGATAAGACCATAAAAGAAGGAATGGATATTGTATATCATTATTATCCTATAGAAGAAGCTTATGGTTACGATGTAACAGAGTCGGATATAAAGAAAATAGACCCAGATACATTTGAAGAAGAAAGAAAAATAAATGAAATGCTGTTTGATATCAATACATCTGCTGCGGTTATGCCGATGGTTGCAAGTGTAATATATTTGGATGAAAACAATAAAGAAGAATTTGCTGATTTAATAACAGGAGAGTGCTACTATATGGCAATTGCTTCAATGGAGTTGGCAAATAAGTTAGTAGATAATCAAAATGAACTACTTAGAAATTGTATAGGAAAATATGTAGGTAAGGATTTTGATGCCCTTTATAAGCTTAATTTAAATTATAATAAATTTAATATGCGTTTTACAGATAGTGCAGTATTGTTTTCAACAGATAATCTTGTTAAAGCTTATACACGTGTTAATAATATGAAATGCGAAAGCTTTTATATGGAGAAAAATGTTTATAGAGAGCAACTTGCTACATCTATTATGCAAAATGCTATAACAGTAATTTTAGCGCTGTTTATGAATATAATGGTAGCCATAATGTTTGCACAAAATAGATGCAATAACAGAACTAAGCAATTTGAAATACTATATAGAAATGGTATGACAAAGAAAAAAATACTTATAATGTCTATGTATGAAGTGATAAGAGAGGACATATGGTGTATAATTACCCTACCAATCGTGATATTGCTACAATTTTTTACATATAAAATTAAGCTGATAAAGCTGAAATAAGTTGAAAAAAAGTATAAAATGATGTATTCTAAATTAGATGGGATACATCATTTTTGTTGGTAAAAGGAGACTGTATGGATAGCTACGAAAGCATTTATAAAAAATGGAGAAAAACGTTACTAACTATTGACATATGCGCTGTTATATGCATTTGTATGATAGAGATTGGTATGTATTTTTATTTACACTGGCTAAATCTTATTGATATGAATGTTAATGACTATTTGTGGAATTATTTATTCATTCCGACTATTGTCAATGTTTTGCTTGTTGCAGTTGCTTATATAGTTGAAAGCAATATGAAAAGTGAATCTATCATAATCAATTATGTGCCGATTGTACTGACATTGTTTATTATAACGGTTATAGCGTGTGTACATTTTCATTTTTCGGTAATGTGGTGCTGTTTTCCGTTGCCTATACTTTTGACCATTGTTTATATGGATAAAAAGATGACAAAGCGTATCACGATAATGTCGTTTTTGTGCCTTATTGCAGCTATTGCTATGAATTATTATCATTTAGGTGAAACAGAGTTTTATCTTTTAGTGGAAAGTATTATTTCTGTTGTGTGTCTTGTGACGGTATATATAGCAACAACGCTTATAATTAAAGTGCAAAAGGAAAAGAATTTAGTACTCTCAAGAGGCTTTAGTAATGATACAGATGATGTTAAAGATGGTATGAGCAGAACTGGATTTTATAATTATACAGCATTTATGGAAATATTAAGCGAAAAGCTTTTAAAGGCACAGCGAAAGGAAGATTTACTTGCACTTGCAATAGTCGATCTTGACGGAATTGATGAAATTAATGAGATATATGGCTATTTTCAAGGTGATATGGTAATAGCGGCACTTGTTGGCAAGATAAAAGAGCTTACAACGGAAGGAATGACTGTTGCAGAGCTTAATAAACAGCAATTTGCTATTATATTTGACAATGATATTGCCGTGGAGGCATACAATATTGTTGAAAAATTGAGAATGAATTTCTTTAAAGAGTCCTACGGCTTTATGGATGAGATGGCCACGATAACAGTAGGGCTAACTATGTACAAGAAAGGATGGGACACCAAGAAGTTCCTTGATGTCAGTCTTGAAACCCTGAAAAACGGGAAAAATTCACAAAAGAATACTACAAACATATATTTGGAAAAATAAATGCAATATAGCTCTTTATTTTCTTTCCAAAATTGTTTATAATATAGTAGTATAAAGTATTTTACAGGAGGCAAAAAATACCATGATTAAAAGAAAAATGAAAACTATGGATGGTAATACAGCTGCCGCACACGTGTCGTATGCTTATACAGATGTAGCTGCTATCTATCCTATCACACCATCAACAGTTATGGCTGAACTCGCTGATAAGTGGGCTGCTGAT
Source organism: Lachnospira sp. (assembly GCA_015057605.1). Taxonomy (GTDB): domain Bacteria; phylum Bacillota; class Clostridia; order Lachnospirales; family Lachnospiraceae; genus SIG291. The sequence goes on from SVDX01000016.1 coordinate 40,232, forward strand.
GGAAGAGTTAATGTATTTGGACAAACTGTAAAAGTTGTTGAAATGCAGTCAGAAGCTGGTGCTGCTGGTGCTGTACACGGTTCGTTGGCAGCAGGTGCCTTAACAACTACATTTACAGCGTCACAAGGTTTACTTCTTATGATTCCAAATATGTACAAGATCGCTGGTGAATTATTACCAGGCGTTATTAATGTATCTGCAAGAGCTTTAGCAAGCCATGCATTATCTATTTTTGGAGATCATTCTGACGTATATGCATGTCGTCAAACAGGTTTTGCAATGCTATGTTCAGGAAATGTACAAGAAGTTATGGATTTAGCTCCAATAGCGCACTTAGCAGCTATTAAGGGTAAGGTTCCATTCTTACATTTCTTTGATGGTTTTAGAACATCACACGAATTACAAAAGATTGCAACATGGGATTATGAAGATTTAAAAGATATGTTAGATATGGATGCGGTTGATGCATACAGAAGAAATGCACTTAACCCAGAACATCCAAAGGTAACAGGTACAGCTCAAAACCCTGACTGCTTCTTCCAAGCAAGAGAAGCTTGTAACACATATTACAACAATGTTCCAGCTATTGTGGAAGAATACATGAACAAGGTTAATGAAAAGATCGGTACAAACTATGGCTTATTCAATTACTATGGTGCACCTGATGCAACTAAGGTTATCGTTGCTATGGGTTCAGCATGTGATACAATTGAAGAAACAGTAGATTTCTTAAATGGCAGAGGAGAAAAGGTTGGTTTAATCAAGGTTAGATTATACAGACCATTCTCAACAAAGCATTTATTAGCTACTCTTCCAAAGACAGTAGAACAGATTACAGTTCTTGACAGAACTAAGGAACCAGGTTCAATTGGTGAACCATTATACTTAGACGTATTAGCTGCTTTAAGAGGCACAGAATTCGCTAAGGTTAATGTAATCAATGGCCGTTACGGTTTAGGTTCAAAGGATACAACTCCTGGCCAGATTATTGCCGCATTTAACAACACAAGCAAGTATGGCTTTACATTAGGTATTGTGGATGACGTAACAAACCTTTCATTAGAAGTTACAGAGAATCCAGTTACAACACCTGCAAGCACAATTAGCTGTAAGTTCTGGGGCTTAGGCGCAGATGGTACAGTTGGTGCTAACAAGAACTCTATCAAAATTATCGGTGACCACACAGATAAGTATGTTCAGGCATATTTTGATTATGACTCAAAGAAGTCAGGTGGTGTTACAATTTCACACTTAAGATTTGGTGATGACCCAATTAAGGCAACATACCTTATCAGCCAGGCTGATTTCGTTGCATGTCATAACAGATCTTACATTTACAAGTACAACATGGTACAAGATGTTAAACCAGGTGGCTCATTCTTATTAAACTGCGATTGGGATGCAGAAGAATTAGAAAAGAACATTCCTGGTAATGTTAAGAGATATATTGCTAACAACAATATTAACTTCTATACAATCGATGGTATCAAGATTGGTAAGGAATTAGGCTTAGGCGGAAGAATTAACACAATTTTACAGGCTGCCTTCTTCAAATTAGCTAACATTATTCCAATTGAAGATGCTGTTAAGTATATGAAGGATGCTGCTACAGCTTCATACGGCAAGAAGGGTGAAGAAATCGTTGCTATGAACCACGCTGCTATCGAAAAGGGTGTTTCAGAAGTAGTTAAGGTTGAAGTACCTGAAAGCTGGAAGAATGCTGCTGATACTGCACTTGAAGAAGCTGAAGTAACAGGTAGACCAGATGCAGTTGATTTCGTTAAGAATATTCAGATGCCAATTAACAGACAAGAAGGTAACAAGTTACCAGTATCTACATTCCTTGATAGAGCGGATGGACATTTACCAACAGGTACATCAGCATACGAGAAGAGAGGTATTGCAGTAGAAGTTCCAGTATGGAATCCAGAAAACTGTATCCAATGTAACTTCTGTTCATATGTATGTCCACATGCTGTTATCAGACCAGTTGTATTAGACGAAGCTGAAGCTAAGAATGCGCCAGAAGGAACAGATATGATTCCACTTATGGGCTTAGCTGACAAGTCATTTACAATGTCAATCAGTGCATTAGACTGTACAGGTTGTGGTAGCTGTGTAAATGTATGTCCAGGTAAGAAGGGTCTTAAGGCATTATCAATGGCAGCAGCTGCTGAAGTAACAGAAAAAGAACAGGCATTATATGAGTACGGTTTAACAGTATCAGAAAAGCCAGAAGTTCTTGAAAAGTTTAAAGAAACAACAGTTAAGGGTAGCCAATTTAAGCAACCATTACTCGAGTTCTCAGGAGCTTGTGCAGGTTGTGGTGAAACACCTTACGCTAAGTTAGTAACACAATTATTTGGTGATAGAATGTATATCGCTAATGCTACAGGTTGTTCATCAATCTGGGCTGGTTCAATGCCATCTACACCATATACAGTTAATAGAGAAGGCAAGGGTCCAGCTTGGGCTAACTCATTATTCGAAGATAATGCAGAATTTGGTTATGGTATGGCACTTGCTAATGATGCAATCAGAGCAGGCTTAAAGTCAAAGGTTGAGGCTATGATGGACAAGGCTGAATTAGCAGAAGTATGCAAGGCTTATGTTGACACATTTGGTGATAGCGAAGCTAATGCAGCAGCTACAAAGAACTTAGTTGCAGCCCTAGAAGCTGATGGTAGTGCAGATGCTAATGTAATCTTAAAGGATAAGGATTACCTTGCTAAGAAGTCACAATGGATCTTTGGTGGTGACGGTTGGGCTTACGATATCGGTTACGGCGGATTAGACCATGTGCTTGCTACAGGTGCTAATGTAAACATCTTAGTATTTGATACAGAAGTTTACTCTAACACAGGTGGACAGTCATCTAAGGCTACACCAGTTGGTGCAGTTGCTAAATTTGCTGCAAGTGGTAAGGAAGTTCGTAAGAAAGACCTTGCTGCAATCGCAATGAGCTATGGTTATGTATACGTTGCTCAGATTTCACAGGGTGCTGATATGAATCAATGTATTAAGGCAATCAAGGAAGCTGAAGCATATGATGGTCCATCACTTATCATCGCTTACGCTCCATGTATCAACCACGGTATTAAGGGCGGTATGAAGATTGCTCAGACAGAAGAAAAGAACGCAGTTCTTTCAGGTTACTGGCATTTATTCAGATTCAACCCAGACTTAGCATTAGAAGGCAAGAATCCATTCACATTGGATAGCAAGGAGCCTACAATGGAATATACAGATTTCATCAAGAATGAAGTTCGTTATAACTCATTATTAAGAGAAAATCCAGAAAAGGCTACAGCATTGTTCGAAAGAGCAAGCAAAGACGCTAAGGCTAAATATGATAGATTAAAGGCTATGGCTGAATAATTATAAATAGAAAAGAACATCGCTAAGGCGGTGTTCTTTTTATTATAAAGAAAAAAAGAAGGTTGTTTTTTGCTTTAAATTTTAAATTTAAAATTTAAACAAAAGAATATTGTTGACAAAAAAAATATATATATCTATAATAATTGAGGAGCATTTTTAATAATTTACAATAAGAGGAGAAAAGTAATGAAAAATAGAATTTTAAAAATATTTTTTGCTATTGTTTTATCAATAAATATTATAATAATATCTACACATAATATATATGCTGCAAAACAAGATGATAATCCAGAGCAAATATATCAATATTGGTATAAAAATCCTTTAGTAGCAGCTATTAATACTAGAGTGTGGATAAGTGATTTAAATAAGAATTTTACAAATACAAAGATATCATTTGATGCGAAGTCATTTTCAGATGTATATGTTGTAGATAAAGAATATCGTATAACGGATCATAAAAACTCGTTAATTATAGATACAACAAGAATTGATGGAGAATTAACAGTGGGTAATACAGGAGTAGGAGTAACTGTTGGCGATAATAATAGAAACTACACTTTTACAACGGCAGCAAATAGTAATGCTCATACTAGCATATGTGCGTACAATAACACTATAAGAGCAGGTATGTTTGGAACATTGGCTGGAATATTGGGATTGCCAGTTAATATTATCAATCATGGGATTATAGATGTTACTTCAACGCAGTCAGTATACATAAATGGGAACCTGTATAACAACTTAGCGGAAGTAAGAGTGTATTATTAAAATTATGAAAATTAAAAATGCTCCAATATGAAGGGTAATTAGGATACGATGATGAAAAAAAAGCGAACTGTACTAGTGTTTATAGTGGTTACCGTTATTCTTATAATACTAGGTATAATATATAAATTAAATTCAAGAGAAAAAATGGATTATATAAGTTTAGTATATAGATATCAATTGCCGAATAAGATGTTTGTAGATGATGTAAAAAAGTACGAAAGTTCAGACCTATTTAGTACATCTACTATGAGTAAGATTAATGGAGTAATTAATAATAGGAAAAGCTCAATAGATATTTCGAAATTTGAATTGAAATATGATAGTATTGATGAAATATATTATTTATATAATACAGAGATTGAGTTATCGGATGTTCAAAAAAGTCATTATAAGAATTTTATTGATGATTATATGAATGAAGATGGTCTAGCAGGTCATCCAGAAGAAATGGATGAAGAAGTAAGACTGATTTTTACATTATATGTTGTAAGTTTTGCTAAAGAAAATAGTATAGATATTGATGATATTGAAGTAACTAAAATGGCTGTGTCAAATCGAATTAATGCAATTACAAACGAAGATAATTTGTTTTATGTAAGTACTATTATACAGCTTGCAGATTTTTTTGATGTACGGTATGAAAGAAGTAAGATAGAAAATTACTATAATAATAAAAAGGATTGTCTTAATAATATTGAAATTGGTGATGTTGTAGACGTTATGAATATACATTATCTTGGAGTAATAAAAAGTACTCTTGGAATTGAAGATGAATTGACAGAAGAAGTTCAACACGATATTGTAGGCTGTGTATATTATTCATATACAACATTATCACTATTTTATGATGCTGTAAAAATATTAAATGAATATAATTTATTGGACGATTATTATGAAGTAATACAAGAGTGTATTTCAAAAATTGATGAACATTATTTATTGGAAGATAATACATATTCTGCTGTTATTCCACAAACTCCATCTATAATGGCAACTTATTGCGGAGTATATTTGCTTTATAATCAGCAAGATAGTATGGAATTAGATAAAAGTATCATTTCAGATTATTTGAAAATGTATTTAGATGATGAGCGTTATAAAGACGTTAGTGCAGAAGAATTATTCTACATATACGAAACTTTGTTGATTGTAAATCCGAACTTAGCAAACGATAATAGCTGTAAAGGAAAAATATTAGAAAAAGTGAATTACTTCCTTAACAGTAACGATTCATATAGGCTTATTGATATGTATTGTATTCAGCGTTTGTACTTTAGGTTAGGTATGAACCAGGAAATGGATTTGAAAAGAAAGACTAAGCAAATTATTCAAGAGAATAATGGCAAAGAGATGTCCTTGACTAATTACTCATTGCTGGTTTTGATATCAAAAAATATAAATGATGTAACCGAAACACAAGAAAAAATTCAAAGTATGGAAAATGAAATACATACTATTATGGATATGTATTATTATTTAATGTTATGTGATACTTTGGAAATTAAAGTTGATAAAAAGAACATAGGAAAAGAACTAAAAAAATTAAGAAGTGAAGACGGTTATTATATAAGCAGTAAGCAAAAAGAATGTACGCTGTTTTCGCTGTATTTGGGATATAATATAGAGTCAATGCTAAACAAATAAAAACAGGTGGATAAAATATGCATATTAAATTGAATAACATTAATTTTTCATATAAGGATGGAGATAATAGAAAAGAAATATTTAAAAATTTTTCTTATGAAATTGAAACAGGTAAGCTGGTTATGATATTAGGACCATCAGGTTGTGGTAAGTCAACATTGTTGAATATTATAGGTGGTTTATTACAACCAGAAAATGGTGAAGTAATATTGGGGAATACGTCATATTATAGTTTAAAACAAAAAGAACGAGACAAATTTAGAAAATATAATATTGGGTATATATTTCAAAACTTCTACTTAATAGAGGACTTGAGTCCTATAGATAATGTACTTATTTCTATGCCAGATAAAAGAAGCATATCTGAAAAAGAAAAATACATAAAATCAATTTTAGAAGAATTAGGGATTGCAGAAAAGGCGGACTCTCCATTAAATACATTTTCGGGAGGGGAGCAGCAAAGGTTAGCGATAGCTAGAGCATTGTCAAGAGATGCTAAATTATTAATATGTGACGAGCCTACAGGAAGCTTGGATGAAATAAATGCAATACAGATAATAGAAATTTTAAAGAAAATAAGTCAGCAAGGAAAAACTGTAATAGTAGTAACCCATAATGCTTCATTATGTGAATATGCAGATGAAGTTCTTGAACTTACTAAAGAGGTGAGAGAAAAGGAGGGTGAACATGCAACAGATCATTAGAATAACAATTAATAATATAAAAAAGACTAAGGTGAAAGCGGTAATTATTGTAATATTAATGTCACTTGCAATGTTTATTTCGTCTGTAGCATTTTCGTTGTATTTATCTAGTTTAAATATAACAAATGAAAAAGTAGAAAAATTAGAAGAAAAAGCGAAGATTAAAATTATGCCTTTTGAAGCGGGAGGAAAGATACCATTATCTGCAATAAATCATATAGAGACTATGGAAGGAGTTAGCTATGTATTACCTGAATATAATTTACCCTGTATGATAGAAGATCCTAAAAGTGATTTTGCGTATTCGATTACAGTTGATACGTATGATTTTAAGAATAACATATTTATGTCAGATATTGATTTGCGAAATGAAGATGTTAGTGGAATATTACTGCCAGATGTAGAGTTTGAGACTTATAAAGTAGTGACTATGAAAAATTTTGTGGATCAAGAAATGGATATAAAATATAGCTACATAAAAAATGGAGAAATTGTCACTGATAGTATTAGATGTAAAGTTATAGGTGTATATCCGACAAAGGAGTCATTTTTAGGAAGTAAAGTATATATGACAATGGATATATTTAACGAGATAATGTCGGTGATGTCAGGAGATGTATTATCCGTATATAGTGCGCAAATATATCTTGATGACGTAGGTTATATGAATAAAGTAGCTGAACAATTAGAAGACATAGGATATGAAGTGTTTTATGAAAGTACAATAGAAGATTATATAAAAACCTTAAAAGGTTTTGTAGAATTGACTATGGCTATCGCTGTAGTTATAATGACATTATCTATGATAATTATGATACAAGCTGTTTTGACAGGTATACAAAGAAGAAGTATTACTATAGGGGTATTAAAGGCACATGGATACTCTGATTCCATAGTATGTTTTATGACATGTTTAGAAGTTGTGATTTATGGATTAAGTTCAACGGTAATATCTATGATATTGTGCTTTGTTACGAAATCTAAAGTAAATGAAATTTTTAGCTATTTTATGGAAAATGCTAGCTTTGCAATTGATTGGAAGATTTTACTTGTACATCTTATTATTGCAATTGGAGTTTCTGCAATATCATTAATTATTCCAATTAAGAAAATGAAGAAAATAAATGTAATTGACGTGCTTAAAGCTAATTAGAACGAAAGCTGTGATTATGATTAATCACAGCTACTTTTGTTATATATAAAAGTGGCATTTATAGTAATTTTAAGGTTGATAAACTATAATTCTCCTATAAACTACTAAAAATAGGAGCGTTGCAATGAAAAAGATAAAAATTATAGGAATATGTATATTGATAATTTTGATTATGGTCTTTGCTGTATGTTGCGTAAAGACTCTTATGGATGATGAACAAACTACTGTAAATACTGAAAAAAGTGCATCAGAAAATTATGCAGATAATCATCAAGGAGTAAGCATACCGACAAGTGGTAATCAGCAAGGAACAAGTGGTTCAAGTAACAACAATCAACAAGGAACAAGTAGTTCAACGAATAATGAACAGCAGACAACCACTATGGATAATAGTGCTATTGAGCCTACAACGGCACAGGATGCTAATGATAATTATCAGGAGCCTACGGGTGATTTCTTTATTACAACAGAGGTAAACAACGGATATTATCTTAGTAATAACATTTACACAATAACCAAAGCAGGTGACTATATTTGTAAGGGAACCCTTAGCGAAGGATATATTTGTGTTGATGCAGCGGAGCAAAAGGTTAAGATAGTGTTGAATGGTGTATCAGTAACATCTACAACTAATTCAGTTATTTATGTGAAGGCTGCAGATTCGGTTACAGTATCATCAGAGGAAGGAAGTTATAACGTACTTACTGATGCGAGAGCATTGCAGACAAGTGAAGAAGACATAAGTGGAAGTGCTTGTATATATGCAGAGTCGGATTTAAAGCTTGCTGGCAAGGGTAATCTTGTTATAAAAGCTGGATACAATAATGGTATTCATACAAAGGATGACCTTGAAATAAAAAATGTTACTCTCAAGGTTAGCGCGCCTAACAATGCAATAAAGGGTAACGATTCAATCACAATTAATTCAGGCAATGTAATTGCTATTTCTACAGGTGGTGATGGCTTAAAAACAACCAATAGCGATATTTCTGATAAAGGAAATCAAAGAGGTACTATATCAATTCTTGGTGGAAATGTTGATATATATGCAGCATGTGATGGCATCGATGCAGCATATAATGTTGAAATTAGTAAAGAAGCAAGTCCTAATATTAACATTTATACCGGAAACTATTCTAATTATTCTTCAGATGTAGTAGAAACAGCTTCGTCTGAAATGTATATAAGAGTAAGTGGTTTTACTTATTACAACAATTACAGATATGCAGCATATTTTTACAATGATGCCGGTGCTGGTGAATGGGTAAATGCAACATATCATTCAATGCAGACAGGTGGCGGAATGGGTAGACCAGGCTCATCAAGAAATACCTATTATTACTATAAATTGTCAAAGCCTGCTAACTATAATAACATAAAAATTTATTGCTTTGCAAAGAGCCAAGTAGATAATTCGGATACAACATATTACGCGGTATCTGAGGGTGGCACAATCAATGTGGCAAAGGATATGTATGTGATTAGTTCAATGTCATCATCAAAGATAACAGGAGACTGGTCTACATATACAACAGGTAATTCATCAAATGGTTCTGGTACGACCTATTCTACAAAGGGAATAAAAGCTGATAATGAGATTTTAATATCAGGCGGAACTATAACCATAAAATGTGATGATGACGGCGTACATGCTAATGGTGGTATAACTCTTGAAAATGGTGCCAGCTCAACTGGTATTGTAAATATAAGTGGCGGCAAGCTTGAAATAACAGCAGCTGATGATGGTATTCATTCAGATACTAATCTTATAATTGGCGGTGGCTATATAAATGTGCTTAATTCTTATGAAGGACTTGAAGCAAATGTGCTTACATTTAACGGTGGTACAGTATATGTAGTTGCAAAGGATGATGGTATCAATGCGACCACAGGCTCAAAGACACCAGCAGTACAAGTAAATGGTGGTTATATAGATGTAACAGTAGGCTCAGGAGATACTGATGGAATAGATTCAAATGGTTCATATACACAAACAGGTGGAATCGTTATATCTAAGTGCCCGAATAATAATCAAAATGCGGCATCACTTGATATGGAGGGTACATTTACAGTAACAGGTGGAACAATTATATGTACAGGTGGACTTTATAAATCCTTCTCAAGTGCATCAACTAATAACTATGTTACATTTGGAAGTTCATCATCTGGTGGTGGTATGGGAAGACCAGGATCGTCTTCATCATCGGGAAGTGGAGTAACATTTAGTGCAGGAACATATACCCTTAGCGGAACAGATATAAGCTTCAAGCTTGGAAGCTCATATACAAATATGTGGATATCAAGTGATAAATTTGTGGTAGGTTCCTCATATACATTGTCAAATGGAACAACAAGTAAAACATGGACACAAAGTAGTAAAGCTACAAATGTAAATTAGAATAAATCTACTGAAAAAATCATAGTATAATAAAAAAAACGGAGTAACGTATGAAAACTCTAAGCAAATTTATAGCACTACCTTTGGTGGTAGGAATTATATCTGCATTATTTACTATGAATTCAATGAAGGCATTTGAAATGCTTAATAAACCGGTTTTATCACCACCGGGATGGTTATTTCCGGTGGTGTGGACCATATTATATATTCTAATGGGCATAAGCTCATATCTTATATATAACTCATCTGCATCGCAAAAAGAAAAAAGTGAAGCTCTTACAGTTTATTTGATTCAGTTGGCGTTGAATTTTTTGTGGCCAACATTTTTCTTTACATTTTCATGGTATTGGTACTCATTAATATGGTTATTGGTTTTATGGGTAGCGGTGGCAATAATGATATTGAAATTTTATAAAATATCAAAACCTGCGGCGTACCTTAATATACCGTACATAATATGGCTTACATTTGCGGCGTATCTTAATTATGCGATTGCAGTTATGAATTGAAATACAAAAGATAACGTGATAAAATAAAGTAATTAATATTTAAAGATTGAGTGGAACAATGTCAGAATTAATATTTTTTAAGAAATTTACAAATGAAGTAGAAAGAGTGCTACATTCACCAGGGAATATACCAGGAAAAACGTTTGAAATGTCCATAGTCATAGATGAAAGCCTTTCAAAAGAAACAGTAGAAAATGTGGTTCCTAAGCTATTACAGAAATTAAAAAGACATAGTGATATCTTTGCAAATGTGAGACTTAATATGGTAAGTTGGAATAAGACATCCATAAATAATAGAATTTTGCCAATGGCAATGGCGATGATTTCTGCTACTTATATGGGTTATGAGCAAAGAAAAGAAGATAAGGATTATAACGAGCTTATGAAAAACTTACGACTTTTCCATGCACGCTCAAAGCTTATAATATTAGTTACAGATGGCGAATACAGCATAAGCTCTAAAGAAGAGCTTGAGGCACTTATGAAACCGTTTTTACAAAGAAAGTTAATAAGAGTGCTTGTACAGGATGGCAAAATATTACAATAATAATTAATTAAGGTATTCACATTTGTCTATAAAATGACGATAAACATTTTACAAGAATATTTGAAACTACAAGGATGGTTTTATATGCACAGGGAATTGCGCGTATAAAAACATCCTTTTTGTATTATAGGGAATTCCTTTACAGGATTTCCTATAATACAAAAGCGCTCCGCTATGGATGCGCACTCGCGCGTACAAAGAATGTGTCGCTATCGCGACCGCACTCGGCGCGAGAGTCCGTATGCGGACTCTTTATTAATAGTTTCGGAAAGAGAGGTAAAATGAGAATTGATTCCAGTACAATAGGAATGGAATCCGCACGAAGCTATAGGTCTTCGTCAATGAGTGTCAGACGTTTTGATATAACGGACTACCAGGGAAGAAAGGCACAAGACAATGAAAAACTTGAGGCATCAAAGGACAATAATACTTCATTTATTGATGAATGGAAGGAATTTATTGGGATATCTAATGCCAGAGAGAAAATTAATACTAATACGAAAGAGGTTGATATTTCATCAACGATAAGAGATTTAAGCTTTAGGTATATATTTGATATACTTTTCAAGGCAAAATTCTCGTACAAAGAAAGGCTTGAGGAATTAAAGGCAATTACACAAAATCCTATTGAAGTCAGAACGATTCATTATACGCAAGAGACTTATTTTAAGGAAAGTGAGTCTACCGCATTTTCTACAGTAGGAACAGTAAAAACCTCTGACGGCAGAGAAATTAATTTCAATGTAGACGTAAAAATGAGTCGCACATTTGAAGAATATTACAAAGAGGAATTGCAAATGGAAGAGGTCGTGATGTGCGACCCATTGGTAATTAATCTTGATACAGATGTGGCAGAACTTGAGAATCAGACGTTTTATTTTGATATTGATGCAGATGGCGTTGAGGATGAAATAGCGCAACTTTCGACCAAAAGCGGATATCTTGCATTAGATAAAAATGAAGATGGTGCAATTAACGATGGTAATGAACTGTTTGGTGCTAAAAGTGGCAATGGTTTTGCAGACCTTGCGTCCTTCGATGAGGATGGCAATGGCTGGATTGATGAAAACGATTCAATCTGGAATAAGCTTAAAATCTGGACAAGAGATGAAAATGGCAATGCCATATTATATCAACTTGCACAAAAAGGTGTAGGAGCAATATGCCTTTTAAATACCGATACAGACTTTGCTTTGAAAGATGAACAAGCGACAAAAGGTATGATACGAAAAACAGGAATATTCTTATATGAGAGTGGTGAAGTCGGAACCATTCAGCATGTGGATTTAAATAAGAGTTATATGGAAGTGTAATGAGAGAGTTAAAGCTCAGTAGTGTGATTGCTACTGAGCTTTTTTATTATTATTTATTATAAATATGTTTATCGAAAGAAAATTTTGTTGCGCTGATTATGTCATGTAGAATCAGTAATTGTTCTGGCGTGCAAGTATCTAATAAAGCAATAATATCAGATTTTGTATTATCTGAGTCAGGTAATGAGTCCTGTAAAAGAGTATCAGTTCTAACGCAAAGGGCGTCAGCTATATCTATAAATACCTGCAAACTAAGTTTTGTATTAGCGGTTTCAATATGACTCATATGTGGAATTGATATATTAACCTTCTCTGCCAACTGTTCTTGCGAAAGACGGCGGTATTTTCTATACATTTTTATCCTTTGCCCAATTAAATTGTAATCTAATTCCATAAATATCACCTGCCTATATAGTTTAATAATACTTGAATTGTATAGCAAAAAATGGTAATATAAAATAAACTATATAGGCGATTAAATATCTATATAATTAAAGTTAGACGTTTTTATTGACGATGTTAAGGATAGTATTAACAAAATATAGATATTTATTTATTGAAAATGAAACAAAAAGACCTTGGAGAGGGTCTATAAATACTACTACTATACTATAAGAGGAGAACGAATTATGAAGGTAAAGGAAAAAAGATTATTAGCAAAAGTATTAATTGTAGTGTTATTACTCCAAATGTTTAGTGGCATTGGAAGTTTTAAAACGGAGAGGGTAGAAGCTGCAACAGAGCTACCGATAGTAAACGAGCAACAGGTAAGGGAAAGAGTTAAGGAACTTGCAAAACTGTTAGAGATTAATGATGGTAGTTTGGAAAATGGGGAAGGGATACAATTTACAGAAAATGGTGGAGCTTGTCCTAGTGGACATGCAACGGGTAGTGCGGGTAATTGTACAAATTGTTTAAATACAAATGTAATTAAATCAAGTTGGTTCAAAACAAAGTTTGGATATACATTGGATGTAGCACTTTTACCTGGACATTATTATCCATTAGGAAATGGTTCTAATGTTGGAAGAACTTGTCATGGGTTTGTTAATTTTGCATTATGGTATATTGCAAAGGAAGATAGTACTAGCAATGTCTATAGAAAATTGCTGGGTCCTGAAACGATGACATTTACGAAGGCAAATCTTCAGGCTAATGACATTAGAATTGGAGATGTAATGAGAATTTCAGGATTAGGTCATTCAGTAATGTTTTTAGAATATGATGGGGATAATGCAATTAAAGTTTTGGATTGTAACTATGTTGGTGGTGTGGTAGCTGATGTAGCGACTGTGAAGATACATTCGATAAGCTTTAACTCTTCTTACTCAGTTGCTATTACACGCGCAACAAATTACGAACCTGACTACAACATTTCATTACCAGATGCTATGACATCATCATCTTCAACACAAGCAAAAACAAACATTATTAATTATGCAACTAGTTTAGAAGGATGGACAAGTAGTAAATTCACGAGTGCAGGACGAACTGATATTCCATCAGGGGATTGGTGTACATGGTTTCTGAAATTATGTGCTGAACGAGTAGGGGTGGATGGACTTTTTAGTAATTCAAAAGGTGTGCCAGATTTTTGTAAAGATATGATTAAGAATTACGGAGCAACGGCTTATTATTATACAGATAGTTCTTATATAACATCAGATGACAAAACCCTATTGAGTGGAGCAAAAGCAGTGACAAAATCGACATTTGTTCCTCAACCGGGAGATATCTATATTATGCATGAATCAGAATGTGATACTTTAAATCAAGTTGGATTTGTAACAGGATTTAGCAATAATGTAGTGCAAGCAGTTGCAGCAAACAATGGTATGGATATACAAACAGTTGTTATTAGAAAGAGTGGTTATACTTATTATGAACTTATGAACTCAGCATGTCCAATTGTGGCGTATATCCGTCCAAACTATACAAGTTTGGATGCAAAGCCTCTAAGTAGCATTTCATTAAGCGCAACTAGCACAACATTGAATGTAGGTGGAACAAAGACTTTAACAGTTACCTACAATCCAAGTGATACAACAGATAGTAAAACAGTAACATGGACAACAAGTAATTCATCGGTAGCAACAGTATCCAATGGAACGGTAACAGCCAAAGGACCGGGAACAGCAACGATTACAGCAACCTGTGGAAGTAAAAGTGCAACTTGTACAGTTACGGTAAAACAACCATTAACAGGTATAACATTAAGCGCAACTAGCACAACATTGAATGTAGGTGGAACAAAGACTTTAACAGTTACCTACAATCCAAGTGATACAACAGATAGTAAAACAGTAACATGGACAACAAGTAATTCATCGGTAGCAAC
>SVDX01000017.1 GCA_015057605.1 Lachnospira sp.
CACATCACATATTTTAATCATACAAAAATACAAAACCGTAATCAACCACGGATAAAAGGTTGGTAGAAAGGAGAAGGTATATTTGTAAGCGACTGTTAGATGAGTCAATTACAATATACCAGGAAAAGGATATGGAATTTAAATTAGCTAAGAGATGCGACGCAGAAAAGGTATATGCACTTGTACAGGAAACTATCAAGGTGATCTATCCGAAGTACTACCTGAAAGAAATTGTAGATATGTTTTGTGAATTTCACAGTTGCGAAAATATTATAAAGGATATTGAAGTTGGAAATACATACATTTTGGTAGAGAATGAGGAGATAATTGGTACGGGAACAAAGAATGAAAATCATATTACAAGAGTTTATGTTTTGCCAGGGTATCAGAAAAAAGGTTATGGAACTTTTATCATGAATCAGCTGGAAGAACTGATAAAGGAAAAGTATGATTGTGTTGATATAGATGCCTCGTTACCGGCTTGCAGATTATATTCTCATTTAGGTTACAAAACCGTAGAACATGGAATTTTGGAATGTAAAAATGGTGTAATACAGGTTTATGAAATCATGAAAAAACAATTTATAAATGAATCGTTAGAGCAACTAATCATAAGACCATATAAGCAAAAAGATGCAGAGGCGATAGTAAGTTGGATTAAAGATGAAAGGGCTCTTCGCAAGTGGAGCTCTGACAGATATGGTGCGTACCCAATAACAGCGGAGGATATTAACTATAAATATCTGAAATGTAATGGCGATTGTGAGGAGCAGGATAACTTTTATCCCGTAACAGCTGTGGATGCAAATGGTCCGGTTGGGCATTTGATATTGCGCTATACGAATAAGGCAAAGACAATAATTCGTCTGGGATTTATTATAGTTGATGACAGTAAGCGAGGTATGGGCTACGGAAAAAGAATGATACAGATGGCAATGAGATATGCTTTTGATATGCTGAAGGCGGAGAAAATAACCTTAGGTGTTTTTGATAACAACCTCTCGGCATATTATTGTTACAAAGCAGCCGGATTTAAAGAAATCCCCATGAAAGAAGATATAGTCTTTGAAATACTCGGAGAAAAGTGGAAATGTATAGAATTGGAGGTAAACAAGGAATGAATTACTTAGAAAACTATTACGCAAATTATGATGAAGAAGGAAGATTAGCTAGCAAGCATGGTCAGGTAGAATTTTTGACTACTATGAAGTATATTCATAAATTTATCGGTGGTACAGAAAAGAAAAAGATACTGGAGGTCGGAGCAGGAACCGGAAGGTATAGCATTGCACTTGCCAGGGAAGGACATGAGGTGGATGCACTGGAATATACTACGCATAATTTGGAAATTATGAATTCGAAAATTGAAGGTATAGCAAATATTAGAACTTGTCAGGGAACTGCGTTGGATTTATCGAGATTTGAGGATGAATCTTTTGATATTACACTTGTGTTAGGTCCTATGTATCATATGTATACGAAAGAGGATAAATTGAAAGTGCTGGAGGAGGCGATTCGTGTTACCAAAAAACAAGGACATATTCTGGTGGCATATTGTATGAATGAGGCGACTATGATTCAGTTTACTTTCAAAGCAGGAAAGATATGGGATTGTATTAATAATCATATGTTAACTGATGATTTCAGATGCATATCAGAGGAAAAAGACTTGTTTGAAATGGTTAGATTAGAAGAAATTGATGAATTGAATGCTTGCTTTGAAAATGTAAAAAGATTAAAGATTGTTGCAGCAGATGGAGCGACAAATTATATGCGAGAATGCGTTGATGCAATGGATGATGCAACTTTTGATATGTGGATGAAATATCATTTTTCAATCTGTGAAAGAATGGATTTGATTGGTGCTACGAATCATGCTTTAGATATTTTGGTAAAAAATCAATAAGTAATTGTTGGTATTAGAGAAAATTGGAGGATACATATGTTGGATTTGCGAAAAATGAATTTGCAAGATATAAAAGAACAGTGGGAGTATGTCACTGCATTGCCCAAGGATGAAAATGGATTAACCAATCCCTACGAGGGAATAACTTTTGAAGAATATGAAGCTACTGTATTACCAGAGCTTATGATGCATGAGAATCCAGTTGGTATGCCCGAATGGTTTGTACCAGAAACATATTATTATTTGTGGGATGAGCAGGTGCTTGTGGGGGAATATAGGATTCGGCATTATTTGACAGAGGCACTTAAAGTTGGTGCTGGTCATATCGGGTATAGTATTAAAAGAGAGTTTCGTGGAAAAGGATATGGTTCTAAAGGATTGACGTTAGTTCTTGATTTGGCAAGAGAAATTGTTCCGGAAGATGAGATATATCTAAGGGTGTTAAAGAGCAACATTCCATCATTTAAAGCGATTAGTAATAATGGTGCTTACATAGCAGGTGAGGATGAGACACATTATTTCATGAGAATAAAAAAGTAATTGATGTGTTATATTGGAAAAAGAAAATGAAAATTTGTCCCAAACCATTGAAAAATGTCCCATTATATGATAGTCTATATATGGTTGGAGGTGTTATATTATGAAAAAACAAAATGTGTTGAATTTAATAAAATATCATGTAGAAAAGAACGAGAATGGTTTTAGAAACGAGGCAATAAGTATTGCAAGATATTTTGATAGTATTGGCGATGAGCAATTAGCAGAATATATTATGGGGTTGATTGCAGAATCAAATTTGTATACACCACAAAGTAATGATTTTGAAAGTGACTATTTAAAACAGGCAGATATTCGAATGATGGCACCTTTAAATTTACCAACTGAAATTTTAGAAGATGTTAAAGGGATTATAAATGCTGTCAAACATAATGTGGGCATTAACAAATTTTTATTTGAAGGATTACCGGGAAGCGGTAAAACGGAAGCGGCAAAACATATTGCACGCTTGCTAGATAGAACGTTGTTTTATGTGGACTTTGACCATTTGATTGATAGTAAGCTAGGTCAAACAAATAAGAATATTGCCAATCTATTTAATGAGATTAATATGCTACCACATTCTAATCGAGTAGTTATTTTGTTTGATGAAATAGATGTAATTGCGTTGGATCGTATAAATTCTAATGATGTGAGAGAAATGGGAAGAGTTACATCAACAATTTTAAAAGAATTAGACCGTCTAACGGATCTGAATAAGGAGATAGTGATTATTGCAACAACAAATTTGTTTTCAAATTTTGATAAGGCATTGGTTAGGCGATTTGATGCAGTTATAAATTTTAATCGATATAGTAAAGACGATTTAATTGAAGTTGCAGAGTTTTATTTTTCTTCTTTTGTCAAAAATTTTAAAGGAATATCTAAGGATACAAGATTATTCAAGAAAATATTAAAAACATCCGAGAAGTTACCGTATCCAGGGGAATTGAAAAATGTTATTAAAAGTACACTGGCATTCAGTGATTTGAATAATGAATATGATTATTTAAGAAGGCTTTATAATAATTTGATTGGTAATTTAGACACAACCGACATTAGTCAATTGTATGCACAGGGCTTTACTATAAGAGAAATTGAAAAACTTAAAGGGGAACCGAAAAGCACGGTTGCTAGAAAATTAAGCAAGGAGGGAGAAGTCGATGAATAATGTTTTAGAATTGAAGGGTAAGCGTTTTGTACAAGCGGCAAAGAATGTAAATGGTGGCGGCCCTTCGATGAATAGCAAAGAGACTGTTACAAGTGAGAAGATAAATCAGCTCATGTCAAAATTATGTCAAATTCGGGAATTTTGGTTGCATGAGAAAAGGCCGTTTTCTGGAGTTATAGTAAGTGTATATTATAACAAGATTGTTGCTAAGAGTAATCGGGTTGCAGGGATTTTTAAAGGAAAAGATTCTAATTATGCTATTGTCGGGGCGAAGTTTAATGCAGAAAAGACGAAGCACATTATCACATATTTTTTGTCTGTCGAGGACTTAGAAAACAGTATACAGCAATTGAAAATAGCAAATCAAGTGTTAACACATACATTTGGCGAAGGTATTACAAAAAAAGTATTTGAAGATAATGAACAATTTGATAAAATCAATTTTGAAAATTATCCATTGAGCAAAAGTATGTTTAAACAGATAGTTGCAGATGTTTCATATATCGATACTTTTGAGGTGGAAAAGAAGAATAGACAATATAAAGAAAGTATAATAACATTATACGACATAGGGATGGATACGCAAAAACTGTTTCAAGAAATTGGTATTGACATTCTGGCAAACCGAATACTTGACAATCGTACAGTGTATCTAGATGATAATCAATCTAGAGTTTTGTTTGAGAAGGCACCCTATCTTGTTGCTATGGCAACAGAAAATTTGCTTGATTTGACATCGGAAGATTTTATTGATGATTACCAAGAAGATATGATGCATATTCCATCGCCGAGTATTGAACCTACAATAGGAGTTATAGATACCCTCTTTGATACGCGAGTATATTTTAGTGAGTGGGTTGATTATCAGGATATGGTTGATGATATTATTCCTAAAAGTCCATCGGATTATAGGCATGGTACAGCAGTCTCATCTATTATTGTAGATGGTCCAAAACTAAATCCGTGGTTGGATGATGGGTGCGGAAGATTTCAAGTACGACATTTTGGTGTGGCTGTAGGAGCTCAGTTTTCTTCTTTCTCAATTATTAAAAAGATAAAGAGGATTATTGCAGATAATCAGGATATTAAAGTGTGGAATATCTCCCTTGGAAGTAATCAAGAAATAAACGATAACTTTATTTCAGCAGAAGCAGCGGTGTTAGATCAAATTCAGTATGAAAATGATGTGATATTTGTTGTGGCGGGGACGAATAAGCCTAATCCAAATATTGAAAAAATTGGTTCGCCAGCAGATTCTCTTAATAGTTTAGTTGTAAATGCAGTTACAAAAAGCGGATTGTCGCCAAAGTATGCAAGAAAAGGACTTGCACTTTCGTTTTTTGCAAAACCAGATGTTAGCTATTATGGAGGAAGCGAAGAACAGTATATACAAGTATGTGAACCATTAGGAGCTACTTATCTAGCAGGAACTTCTTTTGCCGCTCCGTGGATTGCGAGAAAACTTTCGTATTTGATTGACGTGTTGGGGTTAAATAGAGAAGTTGCTAAAGCGATGATAATTGATGCGGCAAGAGGTTGGAATGAAACACCTACGCCAGAAGAGGTAGCATTATATGGTCATGGGGTTGTTCCAATAAAAATAGATGACATTGTTCAGACATCCGATGATGAGATTAAATTTGTCGTTACCGATGTTAGCGAAAAATGGAATACATACAATTATCATTTTCCGATTCCTATTAAGGACAATGCTTATCCTTATTTTGCTAGGGCAACAATGTGTTATTTTCCAATATGTGATAGAGCACAAGGAGTTGATTATACTAACACTGAATTAAATCTTCACTTTGGAAGAATTAAAGATGATGGAAAATTAAATGAAATTAATGAGGATAAACAGAATCAAGAAGATGATTCGGCAGGTGTAAGACGCTACATTCTTGAAGGTGAAGCTAGAGAACGTTTTAGAAAATGGGATAATGTGAAATATATTTCCGAGAAAATCAAGTCTAGAAAAGTTCCTAAAAAAACTTATACAAATAAGAACTGGGGAATGGAAATTAAAACAAATAATAGATTAGATCCCCAAGATGGAGTGGGGCTTCGATTTGGAGTTGTAGTTACCATAAAAGAAATGTTTGGAGTAAACAGAATTGATGAATTTATAAGAAATTGTAACTTGAATGGCTGGTTGGTTAACATCATTGATGTTCAGAACAGAGTTGACATTCATGAGAAGGTTAATGAAGAAATTGAATTTGAATAGGAGGAATTTTTAGATGAGTAGTGAAGAATATAAAATTATAATGGAGCGCTTGGATTTAATTGAATTTAGACAAGAATTACTGTTTAGTAATACGGGAATTGATAGAAGTATATATGAATATGGACTTTCTAGAATGCAATACAATGCTATTATGGATTTGATGGATGAATGCCGCAGGGAAATAGATAATGGTCAGCGTTATTCACATGCGACATTTGAAAGTAAAATATATGATATTGTTCCAAATCATTATGGGGATTATCATATGTGCGAAGAATTAGCGAAAGGCTTCATGGATGAAGGAAGATGGGAAGAAGTGTTTATGGAGCTATATGGTGATATGCCTAAGTATTCGTATTTGAAGAAGGAGTAATAAAGTGTGGGAAATAATAGCTAATATTGCAAGTGTTTGTAGTATAATTGGCCTCCCGATTGCATTGTGGCAAATATATGGGCTTAAATCAAAGGTCGAAGCGACTGAAAAAGGAATAAAGAGTGTTCTTGATATTAAGGAATACGAAAAATTGAATCAGATTTTTCACATTTTAGTTAAGCAATATGAAGAAATAGGAGAGCTGATTTGCCAAATAAATAAGACAGGAAAATCAAAACAAACTATTACAAATAAATGCAAAAGTGTTAATAAGGAGATTAATTTCTGTATTGTTGCAATTCCGCCACAGTATACTGAGATTTTAAAGAATTTTAGAAGAGTTATTGAACATATCGAAAAATTTATGGAATCAGATATGCAGAATAACGCAGAGTTAAAAGAATCAAGAGATTATCTGAATAATGCAATACAGCAGATGAAACAAGAGCAAAAGGTTTTTGATGACAAAGCAATTTCGATAGCTGCTCATAGTAATGACTAAATTATATTGATAATCTCATTAAAAGTTTATGTGCAAAAGGGGCGATTTATCTCGCCCCTTTATCTCTGTTTCGGTGAGGTTGGCTGTCATTCTGTCTGTCAGCCTTTTCTTGATAACGCCGTATCTTTTCGTGCATGGTTTCAGCTTTTGGAGTGGCTTTTTCTCCGTAGGCTTCATCCCACTTGGCACATTCTTTTTGATATGCGTCTGTGGCACGCTGTGCGGTATAGAATGCTGTGTAGAAATCTTGCACCGTTGCAAATCCGTGTTGTCTGGCAATGCCGGATAATCCGGCTTTGAGGCTTCGGATTTCCTTGGTTTTGGTGACAATCTTGGTTTCAAGTTCCTTTTTCTTGGTGAGCCTTGCAAGCCCCTTCAAATCGCTTAATTCAAGTTCCAGTTTTGTCCGTTCACGCTCTGCTTCAAAGATAAGGTTATTGTGTTTATCAAGAGTAACCTTGATCTTTTGAAGTCTTGGGAAAGCGGTAGCTTCCGGTGGAATAACCGGTCTTGGTGGTATCTGTGGCTTGGGCTGTTCTACAACCTCTGTTTTAGGAATAGTTACAGTGATAGTGTTTTCTGGTGGTTCGGGTTCTGTTATTGCTTCCTTAGCCGGAGCTATAACAATATCTGCGGTATTATCTGCTTTTATAACAGCATTACTTCCGTATTCTTTTTCAAGAGCCTCATGGAACAGCTTGTTTTTCAGTTCCCTTGCGGCGGTCAGTACCTTAGAAATTAGAAGTGCAAGTTTCGCTGTGGCTGTTGTGATAATGCCTGCCAGCTTTTCAGGACACTTGCCGAATACATCAATGGATAACCGGATACGCTCCGTAATCCATTTCTGCTTTATCTGCCGTATCTCATCCTCTGGCACTTGGCTGACTAAGGCTCGGTCTACTTCGTGATTCCACTGCATACGCACCTCATTATCTTCCTTTATCTGTTTCGCTTTGGGATTGTTCTTACCGATTTTCTTGGTGGCAAGGTATAATCCGTTTCTGTCAAATACATGGAGCTTATTCTTATCATCCTCTATCAGAAGATTGATAAGGTTAGTGTAGAAGCGTTTTGCCTCGTCAAGATAATGCTCCTGCTTGAACAACTTATTCTTAGCAGTAAATAAGGTTCGTTCATAGACTTCGCCTTTTTTGATTATTTTGCAGCCCTTACGGACATTACCACTATCGTCCAATATCTCTTTCTTGGTGCGTACATGTTTTTTCTGCTCGTTGTAGAACATATTGCGTGTTGCAAGCTTTTCTATAGGTTCCGGTAACAGCTCCCTTTCGGAAAAGATGAGATGGATATGATAGTTGGTCTTGCGTTTGTTGTGGTGCAGAGCTGATACACATTCCACACCATACTTTTCCTTAAAGCGGTTGGTTAACAGGAAAAGAATTAGGACAACTGTCGCGATACTACAAGGCAGACTTACAGAGTTACCTACAATCGTATCAAAGTAAGCCTTGGTTGGCGAAATACAATCCAGCTGACAACAGCCAACATCAGCCTTATGTGTGCGAGCACCCAGCGGCTGATATTGTCCGACCTTGCACGGCTCATGCCTAGCGTGGATGGTGTCAAAGTGGTGTAATCCATCAATCAAATATCAAAAAATCCTTATTTGCGCGAGTAGCGAAGAACAAGGAAATGCTTGCATTTACTCGTGAAGAGCACCGCGACAGCCGTTAGGCATTCCAAGGAAAAATCCCCTCATTTAACAAAACTTTAACATTTCTCAAAACTTTCAAAAACATTCCTCCAATATAATTGCCTCATAACAAACAGAAAAGAGGTATAAAAATATGGAACAGAACATGTCTAAAGATGAAAAGGAATTTCTCGTGCAAAAAATTCGCACTCAGTACACAGAAAAGGAATACACAGAATTAGATGAGCTTAAGGAATTGGATAAAAGGGTAAAAAGACCAGCCAATGTATTTGCATACATATTCGGTAGCCTTGGTTCAATTATTATGGGTTCGGGAATGAGCCTTGTTATGACTGATATTGGAACTTCAATTGGTATTGAAAATGCTATGGTTCCAGGAATTATTATAGGTGTTTTAGGTATTGCAATGGCAATAGTTAATTATCCAATTTACAAAAATATATTGGATTCCCGTAAGAAAAAATATGCAGAACAGATTTTAAAGCTTAGTGAAAAATTAATTATTTAAAAACATTAACATTTCAGAAACATTTCTCTGTTATAATAAATTTAATTATAGCTGAGAATGGAGGTAAAGAAGTGTTCAAGATATTAGTAGTTGAGGACGACAAGGATTTAAACAGGACAGTGTGTTCATTTCTAAATCATAATGGCTATGAGGCGATAGGTTGCCTTGGGGCTGAGGAGGCGTATGATGAAATGTACACAAAGGTGTTTGACCTTGTCGTTTCTGATATTATGATGCCTGGTATTGACGGCTTTGAGTTTGCAAAAAATATTCGTGAATTAAATGATAATATTCCAATATTATTTATGACTGCTCGTGACGATATTGCGTCTAAGCAAAGAGGATTTAGGATTGGCGTAGATGATTATATGGTTAAGCCAATTGATTTGGATGAGTTATTCTTACGTATTGGTGCACTTCTTCGACGTGCAAAGATTGCAACAAGCAGAAAACTTGAGGTAGGCAGCTTTGTAATGGATGCGGATGAACATACTGCATACTTAAATGAAGAAGAAATTCCTATGACTAACCGTGAGTTTAGCATTCTTTATAAATTACTATCTTATCCGAAGAAAACATTTACCAGAACTCAGCTTATGGATGAATTCTGGGATGTGGATACTGAAACGGCGCCAAGAGCTGTTGATGTGTATATGACAAAACTTAGAAGTAAGCTTACGCAGTGTAGTGATTTTGAAATAGTTACTGTTCATGGTCTGGGATACAAGGCGGTGATTAAGTGAAAGTTTTAAAATGGATAAATAATTATTTTATATTTTTTATGCTTGTGGCATTTGTAATTACCTGCTGTACAATGCTGTTTGTATCAATCTTGTCAGATACCATGAATATTACACTTACCAATGAAAATATAAATATGGCTGCACGACTTACCTTTTTAAATGTGGTAATCATAAGTCTTATATTTTGTATTATTGATGGCATACGTCGTAGATTGACAGTAGAACGGCCTGTAAAGCATATCACAGAGGCTGCTGAAAAAATAATAGAAGGTGATTTTTCTGTAAGAATTGAGTCCCAGAGAAAACTCGGGGCAGATGATACTTTCAACAGAATAATTGATTGCTTTAATAAAATGGCAGAGGAGCTTGGAAGCGTGGAGACACTTCGCACAGATTTTATAGCAAATGTTTCACACGAAATGAAAACCCCTCTTGCTGTTATGCAAAATTATGGAACACTTTTACAATCTCCGGGTTTATCAGAGGAAAAGCGAATAGAATATGCTAAGGGTGTGACAGAAGGTTCACGTCGTCTGGCTGATATGATGACAAATATTTTAAAGCTTAACAGACTTGAGAATCAGCAGATATATCCTCAGGCTACAGAATTTGATTTGGGTGAACAAATTTGCGAATGTTTGTTACAATACGAAAATGTATGGGAGAGCTCAAATATAGAGATTAGTACCGATATTACAGAGGACGTTAAAGTGAAAGCTGATGCCGAATTATTAAGTCTTGTCTGGAATAATTTGTTTTCTAATGCATTTAAATTTACAGGCGAGGGTGGAAAAGTTTCGGTGGTTCTTTGTGCAACTGAAAATCATGCTGTTGTAAAGGTAAGCGATACAGGATGTGGAATATCACCGGAGACAGGAGAACATATTTTTGAAAAATTTTATCAGGGGGATACATCCCATTCTATTCAGGGAAATGGCCTCGGTCTCGCTCTTGTAAAGCGGGTTATAGATATTATGCAGGGTGAGATTAGTGTGGATAGTACTGTAGGTAAAGGTACGACATTTACGGTAAAGATTAGGAGAGTTTAATATGGACTGGAAGAGATTAGGGAAAAAATTAATTTTTCCACCAATCTGGGCTATGATGCTGCTATCGGTTATGTGTGGTACGGCATTGATTGCTATATTTGTAAAGGGATTTGAAAAATCCCTCATTGCATATGTAGTTTATGTACTTTCATTTTATACATTATCAGTTGTGTGTGTATTTTTTGGAATAGTTTTTCCAAGACAATATAGGCAGATAAAGCAGAAGATATATGGTAATCCAATTGGTAACAGATATATGACGGATATGGCATTCCGTACGCATATATCGCTGTATATATCACTTGGAATAAACCTTCTATATGTTGGGGTAAATATATTATCCTTTTTGTTTTTTAGTTCAATGTGGTTCGTGGTTCTGGGAGTATATTACAGTATACTTGCCATTATGAGATTTTTGTTATTAAGGTATGTAAATAGAATCGGTATTGGTAATAACAGGCTGGGAGAGTTGAAGAGAACGGTACTTTGTTCCTCGATATTACTTACATTAAATTTTGTGTTGACAGGTGCAGTTCTTATGATTCTCTATCAGAATAGAGGATTTAATTATCAGAGTATACTTATTTATGTTGTGGCATTATTTACATTTTATATTACAACCCATGCAATTATAAACCTTATAAAATATCGTAAGTATAACAGTCCGGTTATGACAATGACTAAGGTGATTACTTTGTCTGCGGCACTGGTATCTATGCTTGCACTTGAGACAGCAATGTTTTCACAGTTTGGAGCAGAAATGAAGCCGGATGATCAAAGATTAATGATAGCACTTACCGGAGCTGGAGTTAGTATTATTGTGGTTACCATGTCAATTTATATAATTGTAAAATCAGTAAAAGAAATTAGAAATATTAAGGAGAAAATAAATGAATAACAGCTTTAATTATACATATTCTGCAAAGCAGCAGGAAGAAATCAAGAAAATCAGAAGCAAATACATTTCGCAGGAAGAAGATAAAATGGAATTGCTTAGAAAAATGGATAGAAGTGTTACCAATAAAGCAAATATGATATCTATAATTGTAGGTGTTATAGGAACTCTTATTATGGGGATTGGAATGAGTTGCACAATGGTATGGATGGGGATATGGTTTGTGCCAGGGATTATAATTGGTATCCTTGGTATTGCTCTCCTTTCTTTTGCATATCCGATTTATAATTATACGCTTAAGAAGGAAAGAGAAAAAATTGCGCCTGAGATTATCAGATTTACAGATGAATTAATGAAATAATATTATGTAGCTGTAATAAAGAAAGTGTTGCAAGTTAAAGGAGAGATATGATAAAATTATCATAAAAAAAGTACGTGAAAATAGAAAGGTGGTAATTTACAATGAAAAAGAATTTAACTAAAAAATTATCATTGTTTTTATCGTTGATGTGTATTTTTATTTGTATGCTTATGATAACTGTATTTGGTTCTGATACATATAATGGAGACATTGACGAAAATGGAACTATGATAGAGTCACTTGATAGTTACTCAGGATTAGAGAACTATCTTGTGAATAAATTAAAAGCAAAGACGACAGGAGCTATAGATGTATCCGCATATAATATTGAGGTTGCACAGAATCAAGGCGGAAAAGTAGCACTGGATTTGGTTAATGCTTTGTTAAATAAGCATCCTGAGATTTTCTATGTAAATATGAATGGTGGCGTTGGTTGTACAGTTAGAAATAATGTTATTGAGACTATTACAATAACAAAAGGATATTTTTCATATGATGCAACTGAGTTTGATACAGAGGTTAAGAAGGTTATGAGTCATATTGAAGATGATATGAGTGAACTTGAAAAAATTATGATAGTACATAATTATCTCTGTATGGATGTTGAATACGCGTATGATGAATTTGTAGCCGGAACGGTAGCAGATAAGCAACATTCAGCATTGGGAGCAATTTTAGAGAAAAAAGCTGTATGTGATGGATATTCTAAAGCATTTGCATATTATATGAATAAACTTGGAATCGAGTGTTATGTTATAACAGGAAAGGCTACTACAAATGGTTCCGAGATTAACCATGCATGGAATCAGGTTAAGCTTGATTCGGAATGGTATTTTGTAGACGTATCATGGGATGATCCTGTACCGGACTGGTATGGAGCAGTAAGATATAATTATTTCTTAAAATCAGCTAGTGATTTTTCGGATCATACATGGTCTGTTAACGATTTTGAGATCTGTGACAATAGAAAATACGATGCATCTTCTAATGTATTCTGGAAGAATGTTAACGACCAAATGTATTGCATAGATGGAATGGTATATTATCTAAAGGATAGTGATGATGGGAAGAAGACATTTTTAGTAAAGCATAATCTTTCAACTGATGCACTTACAGCTGAAGGAAGCAGATTATTTACCATTGAAGACAAATGGTTTGCATTTCCAAGTACGACAAGTTATTATCCGGGAAATTATAGCAGACTAGGATATGCGGATGGTAAATTATATTATTCGAATAAGGATACAATATTCGCATATGATATCGCTAAAAATACCTCAACAAAGGTATTAGATGCTGATACCAGCAAAGGATATGTATATGGTATGAAGGTGGCTAACGGAAAATTATCTTATCAGACATCGAAGACTCCTAATACATATGATGGTGTGACAAAATCATTTAAGCTAAGCGAGCTTCAAGGCTCTACAGATACGGATATATCTTCCGCTACAGTTAAGCTTTCCGGTAAGGTAAAACTTTCAAAGACAAAGTATGCGTATACAGGAAAGTATATAAAGCCGGCAGTGACAATTTCAGGTCTTAAAAAGGGCAGAGATTTTAAAGTTAGCTATAGTAATAACAAGAACGTTGGAAAGGCTACAGTAACAGTTACAGGTATAGGAAAGTATAAAGGTACATTAAAGACTACATTTACAATTGTTCCTAAAAAGGTAACCTTATCTAAAATTACAGCACCTAAGAAAAAGGTTCTTAAGATAACATGGAAAAAGACGAATGGAACTGGATATCAAGTTGTAATAAGTCAAAATAAGAAATTTAAGAATAGCAAAACATACAAGGTGAAGGGAGCTAAGAAGTTAAATCTTACTATAAAGAAACTTGCTTCAGGAAAGAGATATTACGTTAAGGTTAGAGCTTATAAAGTAGTAAAAGGCAAGACGTATACAGGCGCGTATAGTAGAATCCTTTATAAGAAAGTAAAATAAATAGTAATTAATCGGACACGTTACAATACATGTAGCGTGTCCGTGTTTTAGATTATTGTTCAAAAAAATGTTGACAAAATAAAATCTGTATTATAGAATACATATTGCTGATTGTAAAATCAGGGTTAGCCCAGATAGCTCAGTTGGTAGAGCAGAGGACTGAAAATCCTCGTGTCGCTGGTTCGATTCCGGCTCTGGGCATTACGCATGAGATGCCTTTAGGCATCGAGTGCTTTACATATATGCGGGTGTAGTTCAATGGTAGAACACTAGCCTTCCAAGCTAGATACGTGGGTTCGATTCCCATCACCCGCTCTCAGTCGAAAGACTTAACAATTTCATATGCGCGAGTGGCTCAGTTGGTGGAGCACAACCTTGCCAAGGTTGGGGTCGCGGGTTCGAGTCCCGTCTCGCGCTCTCAATAATAAGAAGAGTCAGTACCAAAGGTACTGATTCTTCTTATTTTCGAGTCCAATTCTGGACTCGAAGGTTCGAGGTCTCCGCTCCGCTGCGGTCGGTGCAAAGCCGACATCCCCCGGATGTCGTGCACCCCGTCACGCGCTTATAAGTCCAATTCTGGACTCGAAGGTTCGAGGTCTCCGCTCCGCTGCGGTCGGTGCAAAGCCGACATCCCCCGGATGTCGTGCACCCCGTCACGCGCTTATAAGTCCAATTCTGGACTCGAAGGTTCGAGGACTGCATTAGTGCAAATTTTGATATATTAGCCTTTTGTGATTTGTAAAATAATAGATTTATTACACATTTTTAATGTGTTAAAATTTTTATAATCATTTGCATAAATGGGTATATCATTTGTAATGGAAAGGATTGTGATTAATATGAGAATGATATTTAAACAGAGGATTTTTACATGGTTTGACAGCTACGATATATATAATGAAGCAGAAGAAATATTATTTACGGTTCAGGGTCAGTTATCATGGGGACATTGTTTTAAGATATTTGATAGTATGGGAAATGAAGTGGGAATAATAAAACAGGTTGTTCTGTCGTTTTTACCAAGATATGAGATTTATATTAATGGAAGCTATGTTGGCTCAATAAGTAAAGAATTTACATTTTTTGTGCCTAAATATGATATCGATTATAATGGCTGGCATATAGATGGAGATTTTTTTGAATGGGATTATAAGGTTATTGATTCTCAGGGAAATCAGGTTGCATCTATATATAAGGAAATTTTTAAACTTACGGATACTTATGTAATTGATGTTGATAACCAGAGAAATGCATTGGCAACATTAATGCTGGTTCTTGCTATCGATGCAGAAAAGTGTTCCAGGAATAATTAGTGACATTGTGGATGTATTTTGGGATGTAACTGTGATATAATAACCTATATATTTATGGGAAAGGAGAGGTTTTTATGAATGAAGTAATGGAATTTTTACCGTTTTTGATTCCACTTGTTATTATTGAATTTGGATTATTTGGTTATGCTTTATACCACATACTTACTCATCAGAATTACAAGAGAGGCAGCCGTGCAATGTGGCTTGTAATTGTAATTGTATTTATGAATTTTGTGGGTCCGATTTTATATCTGTTACTTGGAAAAGAGGAAGCGTAAGATGTTAGAGATTACTAATCTGAAGAAAAGATTTGGAGAAAAAGAAGTACTTAAGGGTATTGATTTAAACGTGCCAGAGAATAGTATATTTGGATTTATTGGGAAAAATGGTGCAGGAAAGACTACCACAATGAAGGCAGTACTCGGTTTACTTAAAGCCGACGAAGGTGAAATAGTTGTGGCAGGTGAGAAGGTTAGCTATGGTCAAAATAAAACTAACCGTTACATTGGTTATTTGCCAGATGTTCCGGAGTTTTATTCATTTATGACAGCACCTGAATACCTTAAATTTTGTGGCGAAATAACAGGTATGTGTGCTTTTGATATTAAGAAACGTAGAATTGAATTGCTTGATTTGGTGGGACTTGGAAATGAAAAACATAGAATCAAGGGATTTTCAAGAGGAATGAAGCAGAGGCTTGGAATAGCTCAGGCATTACTGAATAGTCCAAAGCTTCTTATTTGTGATGAGCCTACATCGGCACTTGACCCGGTGGGAAGAAAGGAAATCCTTGATATTTTATTATCAGTTAAGGAGCAGACAACAGTGTTGTTTTCGACACACATTTTGTCAGATGTAGACCGTATATGTACAGATATTGCGTTTTTAAATGATGGTGTTATAAGTATACAGGGAACTGTTGCAGAAATTAAGGAAAAATATCGTACACAGGAATATTTGCTTGAGTTAGAGGGCGAAGAAAATCATGAAAAAATATTAAACAAATTTAAAAGTATTGAAAGAAATATTAATAATCAGCTTGTGTTTAAAGATGATAAAGAAAATCTATACGAGGTGCTTCGTTTTATAGCGGACAATAGGATATCCATAAATAAGCTTGAAAATATAGAACCTTCATTAGAAACATTGTTTTTGGAGGTGGTTAAAAAATGAGAACATTAGTTGCATTTATTAAGAAGGAATGCCTTGAACAGCTTAGGTTAAGTAAATTGGTTATCCTTGGTGTGGTGTTTTTAATACTTGGAATTATGAGTCCGGCTATTGCAAAATTAACACCATGGTTACTTAAAACTATGTCGGAGTCTATGGCTGAGAGCGGAATGGTTGTTACAGCAGTTGAAGTAGATGCGTCATCATCATGGTTGCAATTTTTTAAAAATGCCCCTATGGGATTAATAGCATTTATCCTATTGCAGAGCAACATTTTTACCAAGGAATATCAGACCGGAACATTAATAATGGCGCTTACAAAGGGTCTTGACAGATACAAAGTAGTAATTTCAAAAATACTTGTTTTATTAGTGCTATGGACAGTTGGTTATTGGATGTGTTACGGAATCACCTATGTTTATACTGACTATTATTGGGATAATGGTATTATGCAAAATCTACTATTTTCAGTGGGCTGCTGGTGGGTGCTTGGCTTGTGGGTAATATCTGTAATGGTATTATTTTCGACATTGGTTAAGACAAACACTGCGGTTCTTGTAGGTACAGGTGGAGTGTTTTTTGGAACATATTTAGCTAGCATAGTTCCTAAAATTAAGGAATACCTGCCAACATTTCTTATGGATACGGCACCACTTACTGCTGGCGCAGAGTCTCCTGATAAATATATGATGTCGATGATTGTGACAATAGTGACGGCGATTATATGTATGGTACTTAGTGTGTTTGTATTTAATAAGAAGGATATATAGTAAGCAATGAGCTTAGGACAAAAATATATAATTATTGTATGATGGTATAAATATATTATACTAGGAGTGAAGGAATACATGAAAAATGGTGAAGCATTAAAAAAGTGGTTTATAAGTTGTGTGGTATTGATTTCGCCTATTGTTTTGGTTGTGGGGTGCATAGTTTTATATAATCCTAAACCTGAGGCTATAAATCTAGAAGAATTTGTGAATAGATTTAATAAATATTATCAAGTAAATATGAAGAATGATGACAGTGAAATATATGATAGAATGAAAGATGTATTGCATCTTGAGAAAATACGTTTTTCCCAAGAAGAAAACGGAGATTATTTTTTTACATATAGTCCGGGAAATGGAGATTATTTTACAATAGTGCTTCGGTTAGATAATAAACAAGATATTGAACTAATTGGTATAATTACAAATCCATCAATTTATACGAGGGGATATGATGGAGCAAACGAGATATTAAAATTAGTATCTTATGGATGTATATATGCAATTAATAATAATATGAGTAAGGACAAAATCGATAAGATATTTACAGAAACCTGCGAGATGAAAGGAAATATAAATGAATATAATGGGATAGGATATTTACTTGAGGAGGGTGATGTTGCATTATATTTAGATATATATTATGATTTGAAAAAATATAAAGACAGACAGGAAAGCGATATCCAAATAGATGATAAAGAAGATACTACCAAAGAAGAAATTGATTACTCATTTGTAACTAGTGAAGAAAAAAGAGAGTGTATTAATGTAATTAATACAACACCATATCGTTCAGATGTTTATTGTAAATCATGGGGAAGTATAATTGATGCTGCTTTTGTGGAATTAGAAATAGGGATAGAAAGACTTGATGAAAATAACTTCAGAGTAACATTTTCAGGAGTAGCAATGATGAATCCTAGTATTAAGAGTACATATAATGAATATGTTAATGCAGGGATTGATACTTCTATGTTATATTCATCAGGGTTAATAAAGGATAGCGAGATTGTGTTGGATGTAGATTTATCTTCTGGAAGTTGTGAAAAAGTAAGTGTTAGAGGATTGTCTAATGATATTCTACTTGCATATGCAATGGGAAGCTTTTAGAACAATAGAATAAGAAAATCACCAGTCACTTTGATGTGCCTGGTGATTTTTAATATGTAAGTATTTATAAAGACTGAGCCTGATGGTTAAATAATTCTTCATTTATTTTCCATATCGGATAATGATTTTGAAGTCCAAAGATTATTATGCTGTCACGTTTCAATTTAGGGAAAAGAGGTGAGAATTCAGCAATTTTTAATGTCTCATTAGTTTCTTCAAGCGTGAATCCAGCACCTATGCAAATGCAAAGTAATTTGTTTCGTGAGGGAGAACGCTTTCCGGATAAAATTTGATAACCATATATTTCATTTATATCTGCATTTTTAAGAACATGAGCTTTAGAAAGCTCTTTTTCATTAAATTTATTACATAAATAATCTGACAAAGTCGTATCAATTAAAAACTGGTCATTTTCTTTTAAATATTTATCTAGTTGAGAGGTTTTATTAAGTTCATTATATAAGTCATCTGTAGGTTTGTGCATTATTAAAACTCCTTAAAAATAGACATAGTCATAAATATTACTATTATTATTGTAGCATATGAATTAGAAAAAGTACTAAGCAAATTGCTTAGAATTATACAGTTGATTTGATTAATTAATTTGTTATAATTAATATAAATGAATGCAAAGGATGAGAAAAAGTGTTGTATGGTTGGCTTAAAGAGGTTATAGAGACAGAATATAACATTGAAAAGGTTTTAAGTAGAAAATTAGATTATAGTATAGTGCTTGCTAAGAATAAATCCAGTGGAAAATATGTTGTAGTAAGAGAGTATTTAGGAAATTGTGATGTATACAAAATATTAAAAGGAATTGAACATGATAATCTTCCGTTAGTATATGAGGCTGTAACAGATGGAGAATATTCTTTTGTGATTGAAGAATATATAGAGGGAATTACTATAGGAGAGGTATTGGAAACAGGAACATATACTACAGAAGGTGTAGAAAAGGTAGTTAAAAATCTTGTAAATGCTCTTAAAATATTACATAAGAATAATATTGTACACAGAGATATAAAGCCAGAAAATATTATGATTAACAAGGATGGAGATGTGAAACTCATTGATTTTAACATTTCTCGTATATTTAATGAAATGTATGATAGAGATACAACGATTCTTGGAACAAATGGCTTTGCAGCACCTGAACAGTATGGAATAGCTGAAACAGACCCTAGAACAGATATTTATGCCGTGGGAATACTTATAAATGTAATGCTTACGGGTGAACATCCGGCTAAAAAGCTATGTACAGGTAAGTGGAAAAATGTTGTAAATAGATGTACAAGAATTAATCCCGATGACAGATATCAAAATATCGAAGATATACTGGATTAAGCAGAATGCATAGTACAGAAATTTGTTGTGAATGTATAATATATTTAATAATTAACGAAAGAGGTGATTTGACATGATATGTCCTAAGTGTAAAAAAGATTTGCCGGATGAAATCGCATTTTGTCCGTATTGTATGACTAAATTTAGTATAGGAGAGAACTATAACGAAGTAAAAAAGGAGAAAAAAAGTAAAATTCCATTTATAGTTATTGGAATATTGTCAGTGATTATTTTAGCTGGAATTATTTATTTTGTTTGCTTTTTTAATAATGAAAAAGGTGAAAATAGTGTAACTACAGCTGAGCCTACAACTAAAAAGGTTGAAGAAGCAAATACCACAGATAAATCTAAGGAGGAAGAGCCTACAACTACAGAAAAGGTTGAAGAAACAAAGCCTAAGGTAGATATGCTTAGTTATTGTGGAACCTGGTATAACAAGGATTTTGAAGGAGAAGATCCAATGTTAGAAGGGGGAAATATACTTAAGATTATATCAATAAATGAAGATACGGTGATATTTGATTTGTGTTCTTATCAGTCGCCGCCAAGTTCAAGAATTGCTGAGTTAAACGGAATTACAGCTAAGATAATTGATGGTAAATCAGAGTTTATATTTGGCGATGATGGCTGGGGAAATGGTGGTATTGGGACTCTTACATTTATGGAGAATGAGATTTATGTCAATATTAAACTTACGAGTGTAAGTAGTGACAGCCTTTGGAGCATAGGGTCTGATGTGATATTTAAAAAGGTTGAGGAAGGCTATCAGAATGATACGATTGATTTTATAGGATTGTTGGGAGAAGATATACAAGTTGCTTTGTCGTTGCTTGGCAACCCAGAGTATACAATCGAACAGCGTGATGAGGGAATTACATATAACTTTGAAGGTATGTTTATTGATTTGTATATAGATAGAATATGCTGTGTTTATGTAAAGTATCAGGAATTGCCTGAAGGCTACAGAGATAAATACAAATTCTCATATGGTATAGATGGAAATACCTCATTTGATTCTTTGGAAAGTAGACTAGGTGAACCTATAAGTACCAGCGAGGAAGAAGAAGGAGTGTATGTAAGCTGTTTTAATGTACCGGACAGACCGGGAGAATATTTTAAAATTGCTTATTCGGAAGGTGAAGTTGTGTATATTATGTATTTTTATGTAACGAATTAAATTAAGAAGCCTATATGTGGTCCTATGGTGGATATGCATATAGGCTTTTTAAATAGTAATTTAATCAAGTCCCCATTGTGCTTTTATCACTTCTAATTCTGAATCTGAAAGTTCATATTCATAATCTGTTGATTTCAGCATATTAGCACCATTGTTTATAAAGTAGTCGTCTACATAAACTTCTACTATATAGGTTCCGTCGTCAACCCAAGGTGTTCCATCTATAAGAACAGTTTCTGCAGTATATCGAGACAAAACTATTGCCCATTCGTCTCCCTGAGCAATTATCTCGGATGATAGTTTAGGAATCACATCTAACTCATTTGCAACTTGACTTTTAACTACTTTTTCTGCTGCATTAATTATTTCTGTTGTTTTAGTATTCGTATTTCCAACTGAGCCTTCATTTGAGCCTTCATTTAAACCTCCTATTGCAGCAAAAATCAAAACTGCAGCTATTATTCCTATTATCCATTTCTTACTCGCCTTTGAGCCTGTTTCGTTATCGTGTATAGGTACTGTTTCGCTTGAACTATTATCTTCGCTACCTACAACATGAAAATTTTTTACTGAACCATCCCACACACATTCCACAATTACATCTTCGTTGCCTAAATTTACTTCCAAGACTTTTGTTGAATTCAAACCAACCTTGTATTGAACTTCATGCTTCCCTGGAGTTGTTATAATTTGTAATTGATTTTTGAAATCAACATTACCTACATATTTGCCATCCAGGAAAACCTGCCACTTAGAATTAACTGCAATACCAATTTTAGTTACTTGAAAAATTATTTTTGATTCGTCCATTTGTTTCATCTCCTTATGTAAATTTCTATATAGAATTATAGCAATTTGAATAGGCTATGTCCTAAGCTCTCAGCATAGGACTTTGGGGATATAAAATGGTAATATAAAAATACATGAAATAGTGTTTGGAAGGAAGGATGTTTATGAAGAAATTTTTAGGACAAATTTTAGTTGCAGCTATGTTTTTAGTATTAGGATTAAGTGCTGGGACGGTGTATGCTGATGATGCGAGTGATATAAAAAATCCCGTATATAACGAGGATATTGATTCAACAGTTTGGGATTATATTTATTTTGGCAGTTATCCTCAGTCTAAATTAAGAACCAGTCAACTTACAGATGCGATATTAAAAGCAGAGTATAATAACAACGGTGATGCAGTTGTTGGTGGGCAGAGGTATAGAAGATTATTAGTAGATAATAGTTATCAGTATTTTAAGTATGAGCCGATTAAATGGAGGGTGCTAGAGAATAAAGATGGATATTTCGTATTGATGGCGGATAATATTTTAGAATGTGAGGTAAGAAGTATTTATAATGCTTATGAATATGATAGTAAATACGAATCTTCGGTATTAAGATCATTCTTGAATGCATATAAAAAGAATTATAATGAAGAGCATATAGATTGTTCAGTTAAAGGAACTAATTTTATTAATGTAGCTTTTAGTGAGGATGAAATAGCTGTATTGGATGAACCATATAGTGATAGTAGTGATTTAGTTATGGTTCCAACAGAAGCTGTTCTTACTAGTGAAAAATATGGTTTTAATCCATTATTTGATATGGGTGAAGAAAGCTATACTCTAACGATGGGGATTAGTGATTATGCAAGAAGTAAAGAAAGGGATGACATTATAGAATATGCATTTATGAATTCTGATGATAATATAGGAGGAATAAGTGCTGAAGATGGGATAGTTGCTTTTCAAGCAATTTGTGAGTTATCTATTGTTCCATTGATAAAAATAAATGCTGATTCTGACTTATGGTCTAAACAGGCGGTGGGAAAGACTGTAACACAGAAGAATATTAACACTATAGAATATGATTTAGAGGGTACGAGCTTTACATATTCAGGTAGCGAAATAAAACCAAAGGTTAGTATGTACGACAATGGTGTAATTCTTAATGAAGGAATAGATTACAGAACATCATATACAAATTGTATAAATGCTGGAAAAGCAAAAGTGACTGTAAGAGGATTAAATGATTATTCAGGAACCATTAGTATTCAGTATACAATTAACAAGGCGGAGCAAAAGATTTCTGTACCAACCTCTCTAACTAAAGAATATAATTTGGCAGGTATTAATATTGGTGCAAAAAGAACAAAGGGGAATGGAAAATTAAGTTATAAGCTTAGTTCAACATCTATAACTACAGTTACACGTACAGGAACATTAAAGCCTAAAAAGACAGGAAAGGTTACAGTTACTATAACTGCAGCTGAGACAAGTAATTATAAAAAGGCTGTTGCTAAGACAGTTGTTACTATTACTAAAGCTAATATAAAAAGTGCAAATGTTAACCTTGCTAAAAAGATGTATTTCTATGATGGTAAGACTAAAAAGCCAGCTGTTAAATCAGTTATCCTTAATGAAGTGAAGCTTAAAAAGAACAGGGATTATACAATCAGCTACAAGAAAAATAAGAATGTAGGAACTGCAACAGTGATTATTAAAGGTAAGGGGAATTACAAAGGAACTGCAAAAGCTACATTTAAAATTGATTTAAAAAACGGTAAAGTATATACAGTCGGTGATTATAAATATAAAGTAAAACGCAATGTTTTGATGTGTGTTGGTTTTAGTGGAAAACAAAAATCTGATGTAATTATTCCTAATATAGTAAAAATTGGTGGGCGTAGGATGATGGTTTATGGAATAGGTAAAGGAGCATTTTCAAGTTGCAAAAAAATAACTAAGTTAAACTTAGGTGCAAATAGTATGCTTATTGAAGGAAAAGCCTTTGCAAATTGTAGTAATTTGAGGGTTATAATATTTGAAGGAAATATATATGATGTCAGAATTGAAAAAAATGCATTTTATGGTATTCATCCAGATAATGTAGTTTATACAAACTAAAAATCAATATAAAAAATATTCTTTTTATATTGACAAGACGGGTGATTGGTGGTAGTATACTATCAGTATACAAAATATAAATGAAATTCTGATGTACATCTGACGAAATGGAGGAAAATGGAGCAAAATAATTATCACATATTTGATAAAATATTTAAGAAGATACTTACTTTATCAGAAAAGTCTGTTATAAATATGATTAACGGATTATTTGATACAGATTATCCACTTAATAGTGAGATTGAGTACCACTGGACAGAATTCGTGGATGATGAACTTAAGAGAACGCTAGCAGATACCATTATTACAGTTAACAGGTATAATGTCTATCATATTGAGGCGCAGGTTTACGAAGATGATGATATTGTTATGCGTGTTTTTGATTATGGATATAAGCATAGTATTAGGAATCGAAGTGATTCGGATGTATTGCGTTTTCCGGAACCTAGGGTTATCTACTTTGGTGATACTAAAAAAGTGCCGGATACATATACGTTAACCATTGATTTTGGAGAACAAGGTACGTTTGATTATAAGGTTAAAACATTTAAATACCAAGAACACTCAGTAGAAGAGATTAATAATAAGAAAATGATTATTCTGATTCCTTTTGAATTGCTAAGATTAAGGGAAATTCTTAAAAAGGAATGTAATGAGAGTAATTTAAAGAGATTGAAAAGCCTTGTTGAGAATGATATAATTGGGAATATATATAAGAATTATCAGTTAGGGAATATTACAGGAAGTGATACTGGAAGACTTATACAGATGACTAAGAAATTATATGGCTATTTGTATTCCAAGTATAATCAGATGGAGGTCATTGATAAAATGGATGA
Source organism: Lachnospira sp. (assembly GCA_015057605.1). Lineage (GTDB taxonomy): Bacteria > Bacillota > Clostridia > Lachnospirales > Lachnospiraceae > SIG291. Next base: position 24,517 of record SVDX01000017.1, read on the forward strand.
ATCATTAATTCTTGAATACGAAGATTTGGACAGAAAATATGCTGAAATTGACAGAAAGCAGGCTGATTATGAGAGAAGACTTAAGAAGTATGAAGGAGTAGAATCTCAATTTAAAGAGACTATGACTAAGTATGAGACTACAAAGGCAGAGTATGAAACCACAAAGGCAGAGTATGAGAATACAAAAGCGGAGTATGAGAATACAAAAGCGGAGTATGAGAATACAAAAGCGGAGTATGAGAATACAAAAGCGGAACTTGAAAGTCTAAAAACGGAATATAAGGCGAAATTTAATCAACAAGATGACATAATAAAACAACTCAAAGAGGAAATAGAATTATTAAAAGGTAATAAGTAAAGAACTATAATAGGCAGTTCATTTGAATTGCCTATTGTTTTGCTCTGCAACAAAAAACTTGACATATAAAATTACGATTGTATAATGAATAATTATAAAAAAAGAGAGGACTTGATGCTATTATGGCAAAGACAAAAGTATTTATAGATGGAAGTGAAGGAACAACAGGACTTAGAATATTTGAAAGATTTGCAGAACGTGACGATATAGAATTACTTAAGATTTCTTCTGAACTTAGAAAAGATCCTGAAGAGATTAAGAAGTTTATTAATGCGTCGGATATAACATTTTTGTGTCTTCCTGACGCAGCAGCCAGAGAAGCAGTTGCAATGGTTGAAAATGATAATGTAAGAATTATTGATACATCCACAGCTCATAGAACTGAAGATGGCTGGGCATATGGTTATCCGGAATTATCGGAGAAACACAGGGATGCAATTAAGAATGGTAAACGTATAGCAGTTCCAGGCTGTCATGCAACAGGATTTATAACACTTGTATATCCATTAATAGCTGGGAATATTCTTCCAAAGGATTATCCTATAACAAGCTTTTCATTAACCGGCTACAGCGGTGGTGGAAAGAAAATGATAGCTGAATACGAAGAAGAGGTAAGAGGCATAGAGCTTGATTCGCCAAGAGAATATGCACTCGGTCAGACTCATAAGCATCTTAAGGAAATGAAGGCTATAACAGGTCTTACAAGAGAGCCTTTATTCTCGCCAATAGTGGCTGATTACTATAGTGGAATGGTTGTATCAGTTCCATTTTACACAGATATGTTAAATGGTAAGAATACACCTGAAAGTATTCACAAATACCTTGAAGAATATTACAAGGATGAGAAATTTATATCAGTAATGCCATTTGGAACAGAGACAGATTATAATGGCTTCCTTGCAGGAAATGGTTGCTCTGGTTGGGATGGAATGGAAATCTATGTAACAGGAAACGAAGATAGAATACTTGTTTCAGCAAGATTTGATAATCTTGGAAAAGGAGCTTCGGGTGCAGCAATCCAATGTCTTAACGTAATGCTTGGATGCGACGAAGCAAAAGGACTAAATTTGTAATTAGCAGTAAATATACAAGTTACAAAAAAGAGTAAAAAATAACACTTCATAAGTCAGGTACTTGTAGTCCGTCGGTACTTAGGTGCTGTTCCTTAGCACCTTATGTACCGTTACGTGACGGAAGTAGCGAAAGCGTACCTGCGTTGAAGTGTTATTTTTTGTTTTTTATCCCACACTCTTAATTTCATCAATTACGTTCAAGAAGGCAGCGACTATGATTGGATCAAAGTGTTGTCCGGAACCTTCTTTAATAATCTCAACAGCCTTCTCATATGAAAAACTCTTCTTGTATGGTCGTTCAGATATAAGAGCTTCAAATACATCGGTAATAGCCATAATCCTCGCTGGAAGTGGGATGTCTGTGCCTGCGAGACCACAAGGATAACCTGTTCCGTTCCATTTCTCGTGGTGATAATTAGCAACATCTCGTGCAACCTTAAGATAATCATCGTGCTCAACTTCTCTTAGAATTTCTTCAATCATATTTGCACCGATTGTAGGATGTGTCTTAATAACGTCAAATTCCTCATCTGTTAATTTGCCAGGTTTACAAAGAATTGCATCAGGTATAGCAACCTTTCCGATATCATGAAGAGGAGCTGCCTGAATAATATTGCTAACGTTTTCATCTGTAAGTTCGTCTGGATATCGTCCTTCTCTTCTGAGTTCCATAGCAACTATTTTAACATATGCACTAGTTCTTTTTACGTGGTGTCCGGTTACACCATCTCTTGCCTCAATCATACCGGCCATACTTGTGATTATATTAGTTTGAATGTACTTTAACTGGTCGGTTTGATTAGCAACTTCTTTTTCAAGATTTCTAGTATAGTTATATGTATTTGTAATATCTTCAAGAACAATCATTTTGCCAGCGACTACATTATCGGAGTAGACTACTTGAATTCTTGCATTATATACACTTTTATCTTTTAAATAATTTTCCTTCGAATATACCAAGCCATATAGAAAATCTACAGTTTGTTTGCTACTGCCTAAATTCAATTCAGGGAAAATATCTTTTGCAGTTTCATTTGCGTAAATCATAGAATTGGTATTATCCAAAACTACAATACCATTATCCATACTATCCAGTGCAAAGTCCTTTGCCAATTCAAGGGTATCAAAAAACTTATTCTTTATAAAATAAATAAATAGAATAGATACTGATATTAGGTATGAAGCATTAGTTGCATCATATACTTTAAATACTCCCAAATAATATAATATAAAAGCAATTAAAGGAAGTGAAATAGCTGTTGTCATAGCAATGGTCATTTGTTTGGATTGTTTTGTATCTGCCTTAATTAGTTTAATAATACAAACTGTAAGCATAATAACTAGATAAGAAGCCGATACAATAGTATTTATAATATAAAAAATACCATATCCATGTTCTACATGGGGATAGAGTCCGGTCTCAATCCATATAATATCAGTATAGTATAGATTGTGACTACTGCTTGTAAGAACTAACATTGCAATAAATGAATGGTAAACAAGCAATGCTCCAAAAACAAATTTGCTAATTGGGATACCATAATACTTAAACAAGAAAAATAGCATCAAAAAACCAAGATAAACTTTGCCAAAATATGTAACTCTTGTAGCCATAAGTGCTGTATTCATATGAGTAGATGTCATTTCTAACATATATCCTAAAGTATTAATGAATACACAAATATCAAAAGCCAAAAGAATAGAAGATAATTTGGTTGGTTTTACCTTAAGTAAATACACTATTTGAATTAATACAATAGCTAAACCAATTAGCTGAAAAAAAGATAGTACAGTATACATATATGACCTCTCTTTGACATAATTTTTAATTTTTTCACGATAAACAAATAAAACTACACCAATTATACCAAATTTGCATAAAAAAAGGAATACCAGTTTGGTAAAAAACTGATATTCCTAGGAAATTTTCCCTATTTTTCTCTTAAAGAAGTTTTTTCTGTAACTTCAACTTTTTCATCATAACACTCAAATGTCTTATCAACCATCTCTTTTTTGAGCTTTGGAGTTATTAAGCTAACAATAGGAACTACAATGAGTCCTGCTATCATAGCAATCGCTCCGGCATTGATAGGAGATTCAATGTATCCAATAAACATATTAGATAATGTAATGCCTACACCAGCTATAAAGCTTGCCCATACGGCAGCCTTAGTAACGCCCTTCCAGTATAAACCATATAAGAAAGGAGCAAGGAAAGCACCGGCAAGTGCGCCCCATGAAATACCCATAAGCTGTGCAATAAATGTAGGTGGGTCAAGAGCAATTACTACAGAAATTACTATAAAGAATACGATAAGCAGTCTCATAATTAAAAGCTGTGTCTTGTCCTTCATATCCTTAAATAAGGTTCCTTTTAAGAAATCAAGTGTAAGTGTAGAGCTTGAAGTCAGTACAAGGGATGATAGTGTTGACATTGATGCTGAAAGAACGAGTACAATGACAATGCCTATAAGTATATCTGGAAGAGTAGAAAGCATAGAAGGAACAATTGCATCGTAGACAACACTTCCGTCTGCATTATGTAGGGCTTCTGAATCAAACAAACGTCCAAAACCACCAAGGAAATAGCAGCCTCCGGCTACAATAAGAGCAAAAGCTGTTGAAACTATAGTACCTGTTTTAATAGCCTTTTCATTTTTGATGGCGTAGAATTTCTGCACCATCTGAGGAAGCCCCCAAGTACCAAGAGAAGTAAGTATAACTACGCCTAAAAGGTTAAGTGGGTCAGGACCAAAAAATGAAACATATGCTCCGGGATGTGCAGTGCTTTCTATTTGGGCAAGAGATTTAACAGCTTCGGTAAATCCCCCCTGTCCATTAAGTACGGAAGCAATTACCACAACAATACCTACGAGCATTATTATACCCTGAATAAAGTCATTAATTGCTGTTGCCATATATCCGCCAAGTATTACATATACGCCTGTTAAAATGGCCATGGCAATTACGCAAATGGAATAGTCAATATCAAATGCCATACCGAATAATCTTGATAAACCATTGTATACAGATGCAGTGTAAGGTATGAGGAAAATAAAAGCTATCGCAGAAGCAACAATTCTGAGCGAGCCACTATTATATCTTTTTCCAAAGAAATCAGGCATAGTTGCTGCGTGCAAATGTTGTGTCATAACTCTGGTTCTTCTACCCATTAAGACCCATGCAATAAGACTTCCGATAAATGCATTTCCAAGACCAATCCAAGTAGAAGCCAGTCCGTATTTCCATCCAAACTGTCCGGCATAGCCTACAAATACTACGGCTGAAAAATAAGATGTACCATAAGCAAAAGCTGTAAGCCAAGGTCCAACCGTTCTTCCACCCAGAACAAAATCATTAACATTAGTAGCATGTTTTCTTGAATATATTCCTACGCTTATCATAGATGCAAAGAATATAATTAATAAGATAATTTTTACTGCCATAATAATATCCTCCAAATTTCACATATACGCTTTAAAGCGTTAAAGTCATAATGCGATTATATTACAAGTGTTAATAAATGTCAAATATAAATTGAAAAATAGTTGAAATATCTATCTTTTATATGTAAAATATAAGCTATGTTAATATGTAAAAGAAATAAAAGGAGATGACAATAATGATAGATATTAAGTTTTTGAGAGAAAATCCTGACGTAGTTAAGGAAAATATTAAAAAGAAATTTCAAGAAAAGAAGCTTCCTTTGGTAGATGAGGTTATTGAACTTGATGCCAAAGCAAGGGCTACACAGCAGGAAGCGGATGCACTTAGAGCAAATAAGAACAAGATTGCTAAGCAGATTGGTGCTCTTATGGCTCAGGGTAAGAAGGAAGAGGCAGAAGAAGTTAAGAAGGAAGTTGCTAAGAATTCAGCACGTCTTGCGGAATTAGAAGTACTTGAAGCAGAGCTTGCTGAGAAGGTTAAGAATATTATGATGGTTATTCCTAATATTATTGACCCTAGTGTACCAATTGGTAAGGATGATAGTGAAAATGTTGAGGTACAGAAATACGGCGAACCGCTTGTTCCTGATTTTGAAGTACCATATCATACAGAAATTATGGAAAAGCTTAATGGAATAGACCTTGATAGTGCAAGAAGAGTTGCTGGAAATGGCTTTTATTATCTTATGGGAGATATCGCAAGACTTCACTCAGCAGTTATTTCATACGCCAGAGATTTTATGATAGACAGAGGATTCACATATTGTATACCGCCATTTATGATTAGAAGCGATGTTGTAACAGGTGTTATGAGTTTCGATGAGATGGAAGCGATGATGTACAAGATTGAGGGAGAAGATTTATACTTAATCGGTACGAGTGAACATTCTATGATTGGTAAATTTATTGATACAATTATTCCTGAAGCAGAGCTTCCGCATACGCTTACAAGCTATTCGCCATGTTTTAGAAAAGAAAAGGGTGCACATGGTATAGAAGAGAGAGGTGTATACCGTATCCATCAGTTTGAAAAGCAGGAGATGGTAGTTGTATGTAAACCGGAAGACAGTATGATGTGGTTTGAAAAGTTATGGCAGAATACAGTTGATTTATTCAGAAGTCTTGATATTCCGGTTAGAACACTTGAGTGTTGTTCGGGTGACCTTGCGGATCTTAAGGTTAAATCTATTGACGTTGAGGCATGGTCTCCAAGACAAAATAAGTATTTTGAAGTAGGTAGCTGTTCTAATCTGGGAGATGCACAGGCCAGAAGACTTAAGATTAGGGTAAATGGAACAGAAGGCAAATATTTTGCACATACACTTAATAATACAGTTGTTGCTCCGCCTAGAATGCTTATAGCATTTTTAGAAAACAATTTGAATGCAGATGGAAGTATAAGAATTCCGGAAGCGCTTAGACCATATATGGGTGGAAAAACAGAAATCAGATAATAATTAATTTTAAATGGTGAATGGAGCTGAGATTTGAATTAGCAGCTCCATTTATTTAACTTTATAGGATGTGAAATGTATGCCAAATTATAAGCTGACAATTGCATATGATGGCAGGAGATATAATGGTTGGCAGAAGCAACCGGGTTCGACGAATACTATTCAGGGAAAACTTGAAGAAATTTGCGGAAGGCTTTTGAACGAGCAGGTCGAGGTCGTAGGCTCCGGAAGAACTGATGCGGGTGTACATGCCATTGGTCAGGTTGCAAATGTTAAGACAAATTCAAGTATATTGCCGGATGAATTATTAAATGGATTAAATGATCATCTTCCGAAGGATATAAGAGTAAAAAACGTAGAAAAGGTAAATGACAGATTTCATTCCAGACTTAATGCTGTAGGCAAACATTATTCTTATAGGATAGATAATGGAAGAGTGGCAGATTTATTTACGAGAAAATATTCTACAAGAGTGGAAAAACCGTTAGATGTAGAAAGAATGAGACAAGCAGCTTATTATTTAATTGGTGAGCATGACTTTACTAGTTTTTGTACTAATTCGGGTAAGAAAAAGTCAAAAGTGAGAATTATCTACAGCATAGATATTATAAATGTAAATGGAAAAATAAGTATAGATATTCATGGCAATGGATTTTTGTACAATATGATTAGAATTATTTCAGGAACACTTATTGAGGTAGGACTAGGTAAGAAAAATCCAGAGGAAGTCAAGGATATACTTGAAGCATTAGACAGAAGTAAAGCAGGAATAACAGCTCCGTCAACAGGGTTGTTCCTTGTAAGTGTAGATTATTAGCAATGGAGGTTGGTGCAAAATGGCATTTATAGAATTTAAAAATGTTGTAAAAGAATATAAAATGGGTGAGGTAATAACTCATGCACTAAAGGGGGCAAGCTTTAGCATTGAAGAAGGAGAACTGATTATAATATTAGGTGCTTCAGGTGCAGGTAAGACAACGGCTCTTAACATTCTTGGAGGAATGGATACGGCGACTTCAGGAGAGGTAATCGTTGGAGATAAGATTATTACTGATTTGAAGGATAAGGAGCTTGTTAAGTACAGAAGAGAGGATATAGGATTTGTATTTCAGTTTTATAATCTTGTACAGAATCTTACAGCAGTTGAAAATGTTGAATTAGCGACACAGATTTGTAAAAATTCTCTTGAACCGGTAGAGGTTCTTGAAAAGGTTGGACTTGCTGACAGAATACACAATTTTCCATCACAGTTATCGGGTGGTGAGCAGCAGAGAGTTGCAATAGCAAGAGCGATAGCAAAGAACCCTAAGTTGTTGTTATGCGATGAGCCAACGGGCGCTCTTGACTATAATACAGGTAAACAGATATTACAATTATTACAGGATACCTGTCGTAAGGAAAAAATGACGGTTGTTATAATAACTCACAACTCTGCACTTGCACCGATGGCAGATAAAGTAGTGAGATTTAAAAATGGAGAGGTTAGGGATGTAAAAATAAATGAAAATCCTACACCGATAGAGGAGATAGAATGGTAAATTATGTTATTAAAAAAGAGAATGAAGATATATCAGATTCAAGAGAAATAAGGAGAAAAGTATTTATTGAAGAACAGAAGGTTCCAGCGGAGCTTGAATTTGATGAATATGATAGTACGGCATTGCATCTTATTGCATATGAAGATGGAAAAGCTGTTGCAACATCAAGACTTGCGTTTGTAGACGGGCATTATAAAATAGGCAGAGTTGCCGTTTTAAAAGAAGAAAGAGGCAAGAGGTATGGCGATTACGTCGTAAGAAATATGCTAGACAAAGCATTTTCGGATGGAATAGAAGAGATTTATGTTGGAGCACAAATCCAGGCAAGAGGTTTTTATGAGACAATAGGCTTTAGAGCAATTAATGAAGAGATTTATGATGAGGCAGGAATACCTCACGTTATGATGAAGATAGTTAATCAGGGAGGAAATAATTAATGACAGGTCTTATTTTAGAAGGGGGCGGAATGAGAGGTGCTTATACCGCCGGAGTTTTAGACTTTTTTTTAGATAAAAAAATAGAATTTGATAATGTGTTCGGAGTATCAGCAGGAGCTGTAAATGCATGCAGTTATTTGTCAAAACAAAGAGGCAGGGCATTCAGAGTAGATATTGATTATTTGGAAGAAAAGGAATATGCAGGAATTTCGTGCTTGCTAAAAACAGGAGATTTCTTTGGCGTTGATTTCTGTTATAACAGGATTCCTTATGAACTAAATCCTTATGATACAGATACATTTAACAGCTACCAAGGAAACTTTTATTCAGTTGTAACTAACTGTGAAACTGGAAAGGCTGAATATATGAAAATTGAAGATATGGACAGAGATTTGATTAAAATAAGAGCATCGGCATCTCTTCCGCTATTGTCAAGATTTGTTGAGATTGATGGAATAAAGTATCTGGATGGTGGAGCGTCTGATTCTATTCCGATTTATCATGCAAGAAAGAGTGGTTGTAAGAAAAACGTTATAGTACTTACAAGAGATAAAAACTATAAAAAATCAAAGAATAGTATGATGCCTTTGATTAAGGTTAAATACAGAAAATATCCTGGGCTTGTAAAATGTATGGAAACAAGACATATTGTTTATAATAAAACTCTTAAATATATTGAGAAACTTGAGGAAGAGGGCAAGGTTGTCGTTATCAGACCAACAAGAGAGGTTAAGATTGGGCGACTTGAAAAGGACAAAGAAAAGCTTACTAATCTATATCATTTAGGTTATAAAGATGCAAAAGAAAAGTATCAGGAGTTAGTAGATTATTTATCGAAGTAGAAAAAATGAAGTGTTTGTTAGTAGCAGTAAATGCAAAATATATACATTCTAATCCGGCAATAATGTCGCTTAAGGCTTATTATGATAAATATTCATCAGCACAGGCGGAGGTTATAACCTGTGAATATACTATTAATCAGCAAATGGATTTTATTGTGTCGGATATATATGAAAAGCAACCGAATGTGGTGTGCTTTTCGTGTTATATATGGAATGTGGAGGAAATTAAATATATAGCAGATACACTTAAAAAGGTAATGCCTAAGCTTAAAATATGGGCAGGTGGACCGGAGGTGTCCTACAGAGCAGAAGAATTTCTTAAATGTAATTCAGCATTTGACGGAATAATGTGTGGCGAAGGCGAAAAAACATTTACGAATCTTATGAGTGCTTTAGAGGGTAAATGTGGTCTGAAGGATATTGCAGGAATATGCTATAGGGCAGAAGAAATAAAACATAATCCTATGTCTGAGCCTATGGATATGAATGAAATTCCATTTATTTATGAGGATTTGTCTGACTTTGAAAATCGTATAATTTATTATGAGAGTAGCAGAGGATGTCCATTTTCTTGTAGCTACTGTCTTTCGTCAATAGATAAGAAATTAAGATTTAAAGATATTCAAAACGTTAAAAAGGAATTGAGTTTTTTTATTGATAATAAGGTAAAGCAAATAAAATTTATTGACAGAACCTTCAATGCGAAAAAAAATCATGCTATGGAGATATGGAGCTTTATTCATGAAAATGATAATGGTATTACGAATTTTCATTTTGAAGTTGCAGCAGATTTGATAGATGATGAACAGCTTGAGTTATTTAAGAAAATGAGACCCGGACTAATTCAACTTGAGATTGGTATACAGTCTACCAATGCAGAAACTATTACAGAGATTAATAGAACTATGAATCTTGATAAGGTATACAGAGTTATAAGAGTAATTAACTCCTATGGGAATATACATCAGCATGTTGACTTAATAGCAGGGCTTCCATATGAAACTCTGGAGATTTTTAAGAAATCATTTAATGATGTATATGCTCTTAAATGTGACCAGTTACAGCTTGGATTTCTTAAGGTGCTTTCAGGCTCGAAAATGTATGACGAGTCAAATAATTATGAAATTAAATATACATCAACGGCACCATATGAAGTTCTTTCGACCAAGTGGATTACATATTATGATGTTATTAAGCTTAAGCAGATTGAAGAGATGGTAGAGATTTATTATAACTCCGGACAATTTAAGAAAACAGTTGAACTGCTTGAGATTTATTATGACAATCCATTTGAATTGTATGAGAAATTAGGTGAATTTTATCATAATAAATTTAAACAAAATGAGAAACATTCAAGAATTGCAAGATATGAATTGCTGTTAGAGTTTGCAAAGGAAGAAAAAATACCAGTAATCAACAGCTTGTGTGAATGTATGACATATGATATTTATATAAGGGAGAATTGCAAGAAACGTCCTGAATTTGCTATTGACCTTAATGATTATAAAGACAAATTAAAGGAATTATATAAGAAATATTCACAGTCAGGAAAGAATATTCACATAGATATTTTTGATGGAAAATATGTGTTATTTGATTATGACGAAAGAGGTGTGGATGGAAATGCGAAAGCCAAAATATGTGAATGAGATACTGGGACTTCTTGATGAACATTATTCAACAGATTATAAGTGTTATCTTAACCATGAAAATGCATGGCAGTTATTGATTGCAACAATGCTTAGTGCGCAGTGTACTGATGCAAGGGTAAATGTTGTGACTAAGGATTTATTTAAGAAATATGACAGCCTTGAAAAATTTGCAGGAGCTGACATTAAGGAACTTGAAGAGGATATACGTTCAACCGGCTTTTACCATAATAAAGCTAAAAATATTATTTCTTGTGCGAATACCATAGTTACGAAATATAATGGAGAAGTTCCAAATTCAATAGAGGCTTTGACTTCGCTTGCCGGAGTAGGCAGGAAAACAGCAAATGTCATAAGAGGCAATATTTTCCATGAGCCAAGTATAGTTGTAGATACTCATGTAAAGAGGATTTCTAAAAAATTAGGATTTACTAATCAAGAGGATCCTGAAAAGATAGAGTATGATTTGATGAGAGTGTTACCAAAGGATCATTGGATACTATTTAACATACAAATCATTACACATGGACGAGGGTTGTGTACTGCCAGAAATCCAAAGTGTGATGAATGTTTTTTGAATAAATATTGTAAGAGTGCAAATAAAAAATGATAAAAGATTATGTATGCGTTGATCTTGAAACCACAGGTCTTGACGCAAAAAAAAATAAAATAATTGAAATTGGTGCTGTTAAAGTGGTTGATTTTGAAGTGGTCGATACCTTTTCAAGGCTGATTAATCCGGGAGTCTGTATAGATGAAAGAGTAGAGGAATTGACAGGAATTACAAATGAAATGGTTGAAAATGAAGCCTATATTGAGGCGGTTTTACCCGAATTTATAGAATTTTGTGGACAAAATGTATTGTTAGGACATAATATAACATTTGACTATTCATTTTTAAAACGTAATGCCATTAATAATGGATTCGAATTCAACTATCTTACAATTGATACACTAAAAATAGCAAGAAAGTATCTTGGGCATCTTGAGTCGAGAAGATTGGATTATTTGTGTGATTATTATGAGATTGAAGATAACAATCATCATAGAGCATTTAATGATGCGCTTGTCACTCACAGATTATACAGTTTGCTGTGTAAGCAAGATTATTTTGATGAGGAAGAAAGTGTTTTCAAGCCCTCTGAAATAATATATAAAGTAAAAAAAGAGCAAAGAATTACACAAAGACAAATAAATTACTTGAATGATTTGATTAAATATCATAAAATAGAGTTCGATGCCGATATTTCCAGAATGACAAGAAATGAGGCATCGAGACAAATTGACAAAATAATATTTAATTATGGGAAGATGAATAACAATCATTAAGCTTGTTAATTATTGATTCCTTAAGTAGTGAATCAAGACCTTCTGCTCTTTCGATGAGCTTCTTTATATCTTCTTTTCTTCCGGAACTAAGATATAGTTTTGCAAGCTCGTGGTAGCTGGAGCTTACATCGCTTCCGTTAAATATTGCAAATTCATAGATGCTAATGGCATCATTTATATAGTTATTGTCTGCAAGCTCTTTTCCGAGAGCATTTGTAATGCGACACAGCTTTATAAAGTTGTTATCACATTCAGTTAAGAAAGGAAGATTGGCAGGACCATATTCCATTTTTAAATCTGTATTGGACTTGCCACTAAGATTAAGAATCTTGAGTTCTTTCATAGCAGACAGTTGATTAATAAGAGATAACAGATTATCATTATAGGTATCAATATTTGGAATGATTTCATCGGTTATACTTATATATGGGAGATTGTCAACAGGCTTGCGTCTCACGTTATCAGCCTCACGCTCTCTTTCCCAAAATTTTTGTTCATCCTTTTGTTGCTTAGTTTTGCTCTTGTGAATTTCATAAAGAGTCCACAAAGCAAAAATTACAAATAAACTAAAAAGTGTAAAGGGTATTTTCATATGAATGCTCCTTACTAAAAAATGGAGGTAATTAATTATGATTAATTTTAACGACAGAAAAAACAGGAGAATATTTGCATCAGTTATAGCAATAATTCTCGTATTATCTATGGTACTTGCAATGGCAGTTCCATATATGTAATAATAGCACAGATTTATTTATAATGAAAGGTAAATGTAATTATGAAAAGAAAGAAGCTGTTTGCGATTATCGTTATGATAGTCTCTGTTCTACTAATGACGATTCCTTGTATAGCTGCGGCACAAAGTAAGAAAAAAACTGATAAGGCAGTAGAAGGTATCTATATCGAAGATATTGATATAAAAGGAATGACAGCAAAAGAGATAAAGAAGGCTGTAAATCAGTATGTTAAAGAATTTACGGATAAGAAGATTACATTATCTATGGACGATAATACTTCAGAGGTAACAGTTAAGGACTTGGGGTATTACTGGTCAAATAAAGAGATTGTAAATGAAGCTATAGCTTATGCTAATAGTGGGAATGTAATTAAGCGTTATAAGGATGGAAAAGATATAGAGAATGAAAATGTAAAGTTTGAGATAGAATTTTCCGTTGATAACGACAAAATGAAAGAAACAATTAATGCAAGCTGTGGCAAATATAATATTCCGCATACAAATGCTGCATTAGTTAAAAATGGTGACAGTTTTACAATTACAGAAAGTAAAATTGGAAGAAAGATAGCAGTTAAGAAGTCGGTTGAAGCTCTTAGTGAATTTCTTTTAAAAGAGTGGAACAAAGAAGATGCTGCATTTGCGCTTACCGTTGTTGATGATAAGCCAACCAGTGTAGAAGAAGATTGTGCAAAGGTAACAGACTTATTAGGTACATATTCTACACATTTTGAAAACAATGATTATAACAGAAATATGAATATGAGAAATGGTATTAACCTTATAAATGGTACTATGGTTTATCCGGGTGAAACTTTTTCGGCTAACGCACTTTTGGAGCCATGGACAGCAGATAATGGCTGGTATGGAGCGGGAACATATGTAAACGGTAAAGTTGAAATAAGTCTTGGTGGAGGTATCTGCCAGGTATCGAGTACACTTTATAATGCAGTTCTTTTGGCGGAGCTTGAAGTGGTGGAGAGGTCTCCTCATTCGATGAGTGTTGGTTATGTGCCGCTTGCTGCTGATGCGGCTCTTGCAGGTACATATAAAGATCTTAAATTTGCAAATAATACAGATGTACCTCTTTATATTGAGGGAATATATGATCCGGAAGGAACTCTTACATTTAACATTTATGGTAAAGAAACAAGGGAAGCCGGCAGGACTGTTAAGTATGTGAGTGAGACACTTAGTTCTACATATCCGGAAGAAATTGTTACAGAGAATCCTAATATGCCAAAGGGTGAAAGAGTTATAACTGTTCTTGGACATATTGGATATACAGCAAAGCTTTGGAAAGAAGTATATCAGGATGGTGAACTTGTAAGCAGAGAAGAAGTTAACACCAGCAGATACAGAACAGCTCCTATTTATGTTACGGTAGGTACAGGAGAAAATCTTCCTAAGGAAACTACAACAAAGAAGAAAAATCAGAAAGAAACCGAGAAAAAGACAGAGAAAAATACAGAGAAGAAGACAAACAATAAGCCGAACAGACAGGAAGAGGAAACAACAGAGCCGGCATAAAAGTATTAGGGAAAATATATGAAGATAGGAAAAATATCAGAACCAATGCTTAGGCGTTCGGTTCTTAAGAGAATTTCATATAAGAATAAGGCAGTATTTAAAGGGGCAGGTCTCGCAAGGGACTTTGCCTCTATGAACGTTAATGAGGATGAAGATGTCATATTGTCTACCGATACGGTAACTTTTGGTATGGATAATATTGCTTTATATGGTGTTACAAAAACGGAGAATAATATTGTGGCAGCAGGAGGAGTAATAAAAGGTATTCTGATTGCTGTAACTATGCCATCAAATACAATGGAATCAGATGTAAATCTGCTTATGAGGGAAGTTGCATCCGTCTGTAAGCCTAAGAAAATAGAAATACTCGGAGGACATACCGAAACAGTCCCTTATGTTACGAGTATGGTAGTAACATTTACAGGTGTTGGTGTAAGGAAGAAGGAATGTAACATAGATATTTCTAATATCAAACCGGGGATGGACGTAGTGATGTCTAAGGAAATTGGACTCGAAGGAACAGCACTTCTATCCGTAAACAGGGAAAAAGATTTGCTTAAAAGATTTCAGAAAAGCTTTGTAGAGAAGACAAAGAGAGCTATTGATGACATTTCGGTAGAAAAAGAGGCACATATTGCAGCAAAAATGGGAGTGGCAGCTATGCACGATGTGAGTCGTGGAGGTATTTTTGGTGCATTATGGGAAATGGCTTCGTCAGCAGGTCTTGGAATAGAGGCTTATCTGGATAAAATCAAGGTTCGTCAGGAAACCATAGAGGTATGTGAACTCCTGGGATTAAATCCGTATACGCTTGTATCCGGCGGAGCATTGCTTATGATTACTGAAAATGGAGATTTACTCAAGGAAGAATTGGAAAAATTAGAAATTAGAGCAGAGGTTATCGGCAAGCTTACAGATTCTAATGACAGAGTAGTAATTAAAGGTGAAGAGAGAAGATTTCTTGAACCACCTAAAAGCGACGATATAGTGAAAGGATGGCATTATGATTAATATAGTTCTTTTGGAACCGGAAATACCGGCAAATACGGGAAATATTGGAAGAACGTGTGTTGCAACAGGTTCAAGACTGCACCTTATAGAACCACTTGGATTTAGCATAAATGAAAAGGCATTAAAAAGGGCAGGGCTTGATTACTGGGAGCATTTAGACGTGACTGTATATGAGAGCTTTGATGATTTTATAGAGAAAAATCCGGATGCTAAAATATATATGGCAACAACCAAATCAAAGAAGAGATATGATGAGGTTAATTACGAGGATGGATGTTACATAATGTTTGGCAAGGAGAGTGCCGGAATACCCGAAGAAATTTTGCTTGACTATAAAGAAACAGCAGTAAGAATACCAATGCTTCCTAATATTCGTTCGCTTAATTTGTCAAATTCAGCTGCTATAGTAGCTTATGAAGCACTTAGACAACAAGGCTTTAAAGAATTTCAGACAGAAGGTCAGTTGCACAGACATGAATGGTAGAGAAAGCAAGGTAAATAGTAATGGGTGATAATAAAATGGCCTGGAAGGTCAGAGTAAAAAACGAAGATGAATTATATATGGACAAGCATAAACCGGGGAAGGTTCGAAAGATTTTTACCGCTGTGTTTGTCTTTGTTTGTATTGTGGTAGCTTTGCTTGTAGTGTATAAAAATACTAGTCACGAAGAAACGGATGTGTTTTTGGAGTGCTTGGAAAAAGGTGATTATGAAGCTGCTACAAAGATATTTGACTTTGAGAAGAATTATGAGACTCTTGTTGATGTTATTTTGAAAAAAAGGATTGAATATGACAAGACTGGGAAAAAAGAAGATTTTGACGATATGTGGGAGCTAATCTTTAGTTTTGAGAGTCAGATAAGAGTATCAGATAAAATATTTTATGAAGATTTAAAATATTTTCCTAAGGAAGAAAAGGTGCTCAGAATTGGATATGATACTAAAAACAACGGAACTGTGTGGCAGCTGGAAGAATATTATACTGATATTGTAAAGGAGTATTATTGTGAAAATTCACGATTGTACAATTACTATTTAGGTTTGAAATTTGTATGTACAGATACTCAGGATAGTGAGGAAGAAAAGGTAGACCTTTTGGTTAATAATAAGGGATTTGATATTGTAGATAAAGAAAATAGTTTTGCAAGGGAATTTATGAAAATTTTGGAAAAAGAAATGATAGTTGACTCAGAGGTTACAATGTATGATTAACCAGTATAACGAAGATGAAGGATGGAAAGTTAAGATATTGACTCATATAGAAGAACCTGAGGAAAATGCTGATGAAGCATTAACATCAAGGATAGTATGGAGTCGTAAGAAAACGATAAAGGTATTATTAACATTAATAGTACTTGTTTTTTGCGTGTCAGTGGGGCTTTTTATTCATATTTCTGCTCCGAAAAAGAAATCAGAAGATGAATTCATTAAGTATGTAGAAGCAGGTGCGTATTCGAAGGCTCGTAATGACTATATAAATACAGATGAAGATGTTGAAAAATATTGTGAATTTATTGAAAATTATTTTGAAGAGCTTATTAAAGAATATAATAGAACTAATGATACATCGGTGTATGATTCCATTTTAAGATATGAGGAAATTTATGATTATAGGTTTAATCTTAATTTGGATTTGTTTTACAATCTTTATAATTCAAAAGAAACTTATAAATATGGAGTTAAGTGTTATGAGAATAATGATTATATAAATGCATATGATTCTTTTGGTTATGTGTTGGAAAATGATAGTAACTACGATTCAGCACGAAAATATATGCGTGAAATAAAAGAATCATTTAAAGATGATGTGGTAAATGTAAATATTTGGTATACAAATGAGAAGGAGAAGGTAATAGCAGAAAAACTTGAAGAGTTGTATATTAAGAACAACGAGGAGGAAGAAAAGCTCTTTGAATCAAGGTTTATATACAAACGGGTAAATGAGGAAGATATAAAAAAAGGAATGTCAGAAGGTGAGTGTGGAATAATTTTCACAGACAATGTTGCATATGATATTAATGGACGTATATACAGTACGTCAACAGAGATTCTTGCATATAATACGGACTACTATGAAGCATTACAGGCGGATAGTATGGATACAATACTTGATATGGATATGGATATACCTAATATTTATATTCCTCTTACAGATGGAAAATTTTTATCAGGATTACTGAGTACCTACAATGGTTCAATATACAGAGAAGAGATACTTGAAGGAGAAGAGTGGATTTTTAGTGGTGATTATACAGTTGACATAGGAAATTATGAACTGGAATATATATTGAATTACATAAAAGAATTAAATAACAATCCAAAAGTATATAAAGAAGAAGACGGCATTGAGAAGTTTGCAAATGGTGAGATTGCCGCAGCAATTATTTCGTCAGACGATTATGAAAGTATTAAGGAGCGTTTGGGTGATAAGCTTGGAGTGACAAGGTTGCCGGCTGTTTCAGTTGAAGGAATTGATTTAGCTTCAAATAAGGTAAGACTTCAAGGGATTAATAAATACAGTACAATAAAAGTTGTGTATAACGATGCTAAGAGCAATGAGGTCATAGTTGATTTTGAAAGTGGTATTTATACAAATGAGTTTGCCAGATACATATTAGAGGAGTTCGGTTTATATAATGAAGCATATCAGTATTTGTATGGAACAGATGATAAATATATTAGTATAATTGAACAGCAGTGTATGGAAAATTATAACCAAATAGATTATTATGATGATAAAATTAGAGAATGGATGGATGAACTGGCAGCATTAACAAGAAACGCTGCCAGTGAAGAGGATATATATAATTATATTAACTCTGCCTATTGGTTAATGAATTAGCTTTATGCTTGCTTTAAGGTAAAAATGAATTCTGTACCAACACCTTCTGTGCTTATTACATTAATATTTTCGCCATGATTTTTAATGATTTCTCTGGCAATGGATAACCCGAGACCGGAACCGGTTTTATCCTTGCCACGAGACAAGTCTGTTTTATAAAATCTATCCCAGATTTTGCTTAGAGATGCTTTTGGAATTCCAATACCTGTGTCTTTTATAGAGACAAATATTTTACCATTTTTATCACTTATATCGATATAAATGGTAGAATTGTTATTGCTGAATTTAATTGCATTATCTATTAAATTATAAATAACCTGTTGAATCTTTTCTTTATCAATAATTACCACATAATCTTTAGAACCTATGGTGAAGTCGAAGTTAATCTTTTTCTTTGCACATTTTCCCTCGAAAGATAATAAAATCGGTTTAATAAGCTGATAAATATTTACTTCGCTTAAGTCCAGTCGAGAGCCTTTGGTATCCCAGGTATTAAGTGTTAATAAATTACTGGTAAGCTTGGTAAGTCTTTCGGTTTCAAATAATACAATATCCAGATATTTTCCCTGAAGCTCAGGGGGAATCGTGCCATCTGCCATAGCCTCTATATAGCCTTTGATGGAGGTAAGAGGTGAACGAAAATCATGGGAGATGTTCGCAATAAATTTTTTCTGGTCTTCTTCAAGTGTGTTTAATTCACTTGCCATAAAGTTTAAAGAAATTCCGAGACGCCCGATTTCGTCATCGCCTGTGAATTTTTCGAGTCCTTTATATGTAAAATTACCTTTGGCATACTCGCTTGCAGCGCTACTTAGTTTTCTTACAGGGAGGTAAACTACAAATGTAAATATTAACAATATAGTTATTGAAAATAGAAATAAAATTCCGGCTATTATATATACTTTTATCATTATGTTGTTATAGGTATCTGTTAAATCTGAGCAAGGATAATTAAGGATAATATATCCTATGGTTTTATAATTATCTATTACAGGTATAGGTACGGTTATTACTTCCTTCGAGTATAAATCATAGAAAGTTCCTGTTTTATAAATTTTATTCCCAAAATCCGTAATATCAAACTTTTTGATTTTCTTAGAATCGGTAATGTTAAATGAAGATGATATTACATTGTTTTCAGAATCAATATACAGAATATCTGAATTAACAAGAAGAGATAACATATGCAGATTTTCCGTGCTGATATACGCTGGGGATGAGGCAAGATGGTATGCCTGCTCATAAATGTCGTTTGCCTTGTTTTTTGCAAGGGTAGACATAACTAGTCTGCTGCCTATAGTCTCTATAAAGAGTATACCGGCAAGCGCAAACAGGATGTAACCTAATATAAATTTGTAATAAAGCGTTTTTTTCATATTTTTCTCCGATATTGTTATTTTCTGGTTTCAAATTTATATCCTATTCCCCAAACTGTGGAAATAGCCCATTCATCGCAGTCGTTTATTTTTTCTCGTATACGTTTGATATGAACATCAACAGTACGCGTATCACCTATATATTCATACCCCCATATATGATCGAGAAGTTGTTCTCTTGTAAAAACCTGATTTGGTGATTTTGCAAGAAAATACAATAACTCAATTTCCTTTGGTGGCATATCAACATTTGCTCCGTTATATGTAACGGAATAGTTGGTTAAATTAATTACCAGATTCTTAAATTCAACAAATTCTCCGGTTGATGTTTCTACTGCAGGGGCAGGTGTGGTACTGTAACGACGTAAAACAGCTTTAACGCGTGCAACAAGTTCCTTTGAATCAAATGGTTTAATTATATAATCATCAGCACCAAGTTCAAGACCGAGTACTTTGTCGAACACCTCGCCTTTGGCTGAAAGCATGATTATAGGAATATTACTATCTTTTCTAATTTCTCGGCATACCTGATAGCCATCCATACCCGGTAGCATCAAATCAAGGAGAATTAAATCCGGCTTGAATGTTTTGAATGCTTCAATAGCGGCTTCGCCGTCTTCTACGCATGTGGTTTCAAAGCATTCCTTGACTAAATATAAGGAAATAAGCTCCGAGATATTAGTATCATCATCTACTATCAAAATTCTTTGTTTTGTAATCATTTTGTAAACCTCCGTATGTTTTTTATTTGAATTCGGCAATAGTTACTCCGGCTTCGCCTTCTCCAAATGTGCCGGCTCTATATGATTTTACATATTTGCAATGTTTTAAATGATTCTGCACGGCAGCTCTAAGAGTTCCCGTACCTTTTCCGTGTACTATTCTGACACTAGGAAGGTGTGAAAGATAAGCATCATCAAGATATTTGTCAAGATTTGCAATTGCTTCATCTACGGTCATTCCTATCAGATTAATTTCGGTGCTTATGGAAAAACTCTTGTTCATTTTGATTTTTCCGGTGTTGGTTTTGGTGAGTCTGTCAGATGTTATTGTTGGTTCATCAATTATTTCAAGATTTCTGATATTTACCTGTGAACGCAGTATACCCATCTGAACAAACAGGTCGCCTTTTTCATTTGGCAATGTACTTACAGTACCTTCCGTTCCCATGTTGAGAACTTTAACTTTATCTCCAATATGGAAATCCTTAGCAGAATGTTTTGCAGTTTTACCCGACTTGTCTTTGATGCCCTTTTTTACCTGATTGGCATTTAGCTTTTCGCGGATTTTGTGACGTTCATTTTCCATATCACCGGAAGCGCCTTTTTTAACCATATTATTCATTTTTCTTATTGATTCATCAGCAAAATCCTTTGCATTTTGCAGGATTTCCTGCGCTTCCTCTTTTGCTTTGTTAACAATGCCTTCACGTCTGTCATTAAGAACTTCACGTTCATTATCAAGCTGCTTTTTAAGAGCTTCAAGTTCATTCTTAAGTATAGCCATTTCTTCTCTGTCATTATCAAGCTTTCGCTTGCCGAGTTCAAGTTCGCTTATAATATCTTCAAAAGCAATATCATTCTTATCAATTCTATTCTTAGCATCTTCAATTATATAATCAGGTAGTCCTAATTTGCCGGAAATAGCAAAAGCATTACTCTTGCCGGGTACACCAATAAGGAGCTTATAGGTTGGACTTAAGGTATTTACATCAAATTCACAACAAGCATTTTCAATACCTTCACCACTAAGTGCGAATAGCTTTATCTCACTATAATGAGTAGTTGCCATTGTTCTAACCTTCATATTGTGTAGGAAGCTAAGAATTGATATAGCAAGGGCGGCACCTTCTGTTGGGTCTGTTCCGGCACATAATTCGTCGAACAATACGAGAGAATGTTCATCGGCATGCTCTAATATGTTAATGATATTTTTCATATGAGAAGAAAAAGTACTTAAGCTTTGCTCAATACTTTGTTCATCGCCGATATCTGCATAAACCTCCGTAAATACTGAAAGCTTTGAGCCGGAGGATGCCGGAATGTGCAGACCGGCCTGCCCCATAAGAGTAAATAAGCCTACTGTCTTTAGGGAAACAGTTTTACCGCCTGTGTTAGGACCTGTTACTACAAGAAGGTCAAAGGTATTTCCAAGGTTAATATCAATTGGAACAACCTTTTCAGTATTAAGAAGCGGATGTCTTCCCTGCTTAATATCAATTATTCCGTCTTCGTTGAAAACGGGTTCACAACATTTGTATTTTTTTGAGAAGTTAGCTTTTGCAAATATAAAGTCAAGCTCTATAAGTGTTGAAAGGTTGTTTTGTAATGCATCTGCAAGTTCCCCGGCTTGCTCTGAGAGATTTGCAAGAATAACTTCAATTTCTTCCTGCTCCCTAATATATAATTCTTTTAAATCGTTATTAAGCTTAACGATTGCCATTGGTTCAACAAATATGGTTGAACCACTTGAAGATTGGTCGTGTATCATACCTGGAACCTGAGCACGATATTCTTGTTTTACAGGGATGCAATAGCGTCCGTTTCGCATGGTTATCACAGCATCCTGTAAATAGCTTCTTACAGAGCCGGATACCATTGCAGTCAAATCACTGTGTATGCGGTCGTTGGTTATCTTCATTTGCCTGCGAAGTGATTTTAAAGCAGGACTTGCTTCGTCACTGATCTCTTCCTCTGAAATTATACATTTCTTAATTTCATTATTAAATACTGAGCAGGGCTCTAATGATGCAAACATATCCGTTAATGAGCCGGCAGCATTTTCATCTTCTGAATTATAACCATAATTCTTAGCTCTTAATGTGACATTAAGAAGAGAACTGATAGCCAAAAGCTCGCCAATACCAAGAACACTTCCAAGCTCTAATCTTTTTAAAGACGGATATATATCTTTTATACCCGAAAATGACAGAGAGCTTTTTTTCCAGATAAGTGAAAGCGCATCAGAGGTTTGCTGTTGTGCTGTACGGATGTCGTCTATATTTGTAAATGGAACTAATTCCCTTACTCGTTCCTTACCTAAATCAGAGGAGGCAAGGGAAACTATTATATCTATTATTTTGTCAAATTCTAATGTGTGCAATGCTTTGTTATTCATAATTTCTTTCCTTCATATAAATTAATGAATATATTATACCAATATTGCCTATTGTTTACAACTAAGTCATAGATTGTTCATATATTTATTTTAAAATATATCTACTAAATTGCGGAGTGGGTAAATTATGTCGGAGAATAAAGATAAAAGTTTTATAAATGAGACCGTGAAAAAGAGAAAAATGAGTTCTGGAGAAGTGCTAAAAAGAAGTGCTTTATTTTTTGTGAAAGCAATTACATTGGGATTGATTGCGACAGTAACTTTTTTATTAGCAGAGCCAGTGATTAGAGAATTATTAGAAAATAATGGGGAAAATGTTGTCAAAATTGATGATGGTACTGAAAATACCATTAGTGTTGAAAATTCTACAACAGAGGGAAGGGTTAATGAGAATCCTCTATATGATACAAAAGAGGGAATGAGTAAGCTTCTTAATTCTATTGTGCAAATAGAAGGGAAGATAAATATACTTGATGAAAAAGGTGAAATACTTGGAGAACAGCTTACATTTTCGTCAGGAGCAGTGGTAAGTACCGGAGATAATACAATAATACTTACGGATTACGAGTCGGTTAAGGATAGTGAAATTATTAAGATTACATTTAGTAATGAGCTTCAATGTACTGCCAAGGTTAAAAGTTATAATAAGCAGCTTGGTATTGCGGTCATTAGTGCGGATACACAGGAGCTTTTCGATGGTTCATATTTTCCGGAGGAGAATGTGTTTGGAGATTCCGGAAATATTGATAAGGGTGAAGAACTTATGTATATAGGTGTATCTGAGGGGGTTGGTGTGATTAATGTTAGCTGCGATACTCTGACAACTAATAACATACTCCAGTATACAGATGTGATGTATTCAATGTTTACTACAGATCTTGCTTCAAATGTTGCTATGAATGGCTTTTTGTATAATTCATCAAATCAGTTAGTGGGTATGATTGCACAGCCTGAGAATAATGGAATTACAGATTTGGTTGCGGCTCTTGGAAGTACAGATATAATGCCTATTGTAGAGAAATTATCAAATGATAAGCCACTGCCATATATGGGAATAAATGGCTCTACAGTTACAGATGAGCTTAAGGAGTATGTAAATTCGGATATGCCGTATGGAGTGTATGTTACAAAGGTTGATACCAACTCGCCTGCATATGAAGCAGGAATTCTGAATGGTGATATTATTACAGAGGTTTCAGGAAAAGAGATTGATTCCGTGAAAACATTTTCAAATGTTATTAATAGTATGGATAAGGGAAATGTAGCCCGTGTAAATGTTGAGCGATATGGAAAAAATGAATATAAAAATTTGACATTTAGTGTTATAATAGGTGGGAAATAAAATTAGTGAGGTATAAAAAGTGAAGTATATAGAGACTTTGACAGAAGGTCAGAAGATAGCAGATATTTATTTTTGTAAGCATAAAACAAGTGCAGTTACTAAGAATGGTAAGCCATATGATAACGTGATTTTGCAGGATAAGACAGGACAGATAGATGCAAAGATATGGGAACCAAATTCTATGGGAATTGATGATTTTGATGCCATGGATTACATAGATGTAGTAGGGGATGTAACTAGCTTTAATGGTGCATTACAAGTGTCTATTAAGAGAGTTAGAAAGGTGTCGGAAGGAGAATATGACGTTAAAGATTATCTTCCGTGTACAGATAAGAACGTTGATGAAATGTACAGCGAACTTATTAAGATAATTGGAACGATTAAGAATGAATATCTTGTTAAATTACTTAAGAGTTTCTTTGTGGAGAATGAAGAGTTTGTTGGTAATTTTAAGAAACATTCAGCTGCAAAGAGTGTGCATCATAGTTTTGTGGGAGGATTGCTGGAACATACTTTATCTGTAACTAAGATGTGTGACTATTACTCTACAGTATACAAGGCTATCAATAGGGATTTGTTATTAACAGCAGCACTGTTTCATGATATGGGGAAGATATATGAGTTATCAGATTTCCCAATTAATGATTATACAGATGAAGGACAGTTACTCGGACATATTGTGATGGGTGTTGAGATTATCGGTGCAGAGATAAGAAAGATTGACGGCTTTCCGAAGGGACTTGCAAATCAACTTAAGCATTGTATTCTTGCGCATCATGGTGAGTACGAATTTGGTTCGCCAAAGAAGCCGGCGATAATCGAAGCATTAGCACTTAATATGGCAGATAATACAGATGCAAAGTTACAGACGATGACAGAAGTACTTAACAGTTCTGCACAGACAGAGGGGAACTGGTTAGGCTTTAACAGATTATTTGAATCGAATATCAGAAAGACAACAGAGACCTAGGTTAGTATATATTTTAGAAAGTGATTAATGATATGGTTAAGAAAAATGATATTGTTAAAATAGATATTGAGGATATCGGAATAAACGGAGAGGGTATTGGTCGAATAGACGGCTATACCCTTTTTGTCAAGGATGCAGTGGTGGGTGATTATATTGAAGCGAAGATTATGAAGGCAAACAAGAGCTACGGCTATGCCCGCGTTATGAATATATTGACACCATCTCCTTACAGGGTGGATGCTGTGTGCCCGGTTGCAAGAAGTTGTGGCGGCTGTCAGCTTCAGGAGTTGTCTTATGAAAAACAGCTTGAATTCAAGCGTAATAAGGTGGCAAATAATCTTAAAAAGATTGGTCATCTGGAAAATGTAACAGTCAATCCGGTGCTTGGAATGGACGAGCCATTTCGCTATAGAAATAAAGCACAATTTCCTGTTGGTCTTAATAAAGATGGTGAAATCATTATGGGATTTTATGCAGGCAGAACCCATTCAATTATAGAGTGCGAGGATTGTCTTCTTGGTGTTACAGAGAACACTCAGATACTTAATATTGTTAAGAATTATATGAAATCTTGTGGCGTTATGCCTTACGATGAAGGAACTGGAAAAGGATTGATGCGTCATATTCTTATCAGAAAAGGATTTAAGACCGGAGATATAATGGTTTGTCTTGTTATAAATGGCAAGAAGCTTCCGGCAGCAGAGAAGTTAGTGGATGCGCTTAAGGTGATTCCTGGAATGACAAGTATAAGCTACAATATTAATACGAAGAACACTAATGTTATCCTTGGAAATGAAGTAGTTAATCTCTATGGCGAGGGTTATATAACAGATTATATTAAGGATGTTAAATTCCAGATTTCTCCGTTATCGTTCTATCAGGTTAATCCAGTTCAGACCGAGGTATTATATGGTAAGGCTCTTGAGTTTGCAGGACTTACAGGCAAGGAAAATGTGTGGGATTTGTACTGCGGAATAGGAACCATTTCGCTATTCCTTGCAAAGGCTGCAGGTAGTGTTAAAGGTGTGGAGATTGTCCCACAGGCAATAGAGGATGCTAAGAATAATGCAAGGATAAATGGTATTACAAATGCAGAATTTTTTGTAGGTAAGTCAGAAGAAGTGTTGCCAGAGTATTATGAGAGAAATGGTGGTTATGCGGATGTGATTGTTGTGGATCCTCCAAGAAAAGGATGTGATGAAGCTCTCCTTGAGACACTCATTAGAATGAAGCCAAAGAGGGTTGTGTACGTTAGTTGTGATTCGGCAACGCTAGCAAGAGATTTGAAGTATTTATGCGAGAATGGATATGAGGTTAAGGAGGTTCAGCCGGTGGATATGTTTCCGATGGGTGGGCATGTTGAGACGGTAGTTCTTCTGTCCCAACAAAAGGCTGATGATTACATTGAAGTGGAATTAGAGTTAGATGAGCTGGATTTGACTTCCGCAGAGAGTAAGGCGACTTATATGGAAATCCAGGAATATGTGCTGAAAGAGCACGGGTTGAAGGTGTCTAATCTGTATATTTCACAGGTAAAAAACGCAATCAAAGATGATTGCGTTCGAAAGTGTGGAATAGAGGTTGGGGAGAATTATAACCTTCCTAAGTCGGAAGATAGCAGACAACCTCAGTGTCCGGAAGAGAAGGAAAAGGCGATTAAGGATGCGTTGGAGCATTTTGGGATGGTTTAAATATGAAAAATAACAATTATATAGGTATTTTAATAGCTTTGGATGGACCAAATGGTTCAGGCAAAACAACATTAAGAAATTCTTTAAAGGAAAATTTAATCAATAGTGGGTATGATGTTTGTGTAACTGCTGAACCAACAGCAACAGAATTAGGTGATTATGTAAGGGAATTCGCAGAAACACACAATGGTATTAGTTTGGCATGCTTAGTAGCATGTGATAGGTATGAACACATAAAGAATGAAATAATTCCTGCATTGGAGATGGGAAAGATTGTTATCACGGATAGATATATCTTATCGTCACTTATTTTACAGGAAATGGATGGGGTTGAAACGGACTTCATTTTAAATATTAATAGTGAGATTATTAAACCTGATCTTCAGATAGCTTTGTATGCTGACGAAAGAGTTCTACAGGAGCGATTGAAAAAGAGAGATATCTTGACTAGATTTGAAAAGAATAATCAATCAAATGATGAATTATTCTATATGAAGAAGGGAATTAAAAAGTTGGAGTGTGAGGGCATTGAAGTATTGGAAATACATAACAACACTCGATTAGAAAAAAACGTGGAACGAATTGTATCATATATAAAAGGTAGATGGAGGAAAAATTGAAAAAGTTTATTTTGCTAAATTCTCCGATTTTTTGGGATGCTACAACTGAAAAAGAACAGTACTTATCACCATTAGGGTTAGGGTATATTGCCACATATTTGGAAAAAGCCGCTGTTAAAGTTGAAATTTTGGACTGTGTAAAAAAACAGCTTTCGGTAGATGAAATATTACAATATATACACAGTAATAAGCCAGACTATGTAGGAATAAATGTATTTACCCAGAATTGTGATATTGTTAGATATATTATTGAACATATTGAAATTAATTGTGAGTGTTTTGTAGGCGGTCAAGTGGTAAAATGTATTTATCAAGAACTGTTATCATGGAACAGTAAAAACACAATTAATATTGTTATTGGAGAGGGAGAATATATTATTCCTGCTATTGTTACGAAGAAATGCAAGGAAGTACCGATTATAAATATTAGTAATAAAAGAGTTTATAAAGTTGATAAATATTCTATGTATTTTCCGAACGATATTTCAAATCAGTCTTTAGATAGAAAATTTTTGTCAGACGAGATAATTATTAATCACTATGGTGAACGAGAGGGTGCAATTATTACATCCAGAGGATGTGCGTTTGACTGTGCATTTTGTGGTGGAGCTAGAAGTTTAAATAAAGATGTTACTATTAGAACAAGAAATGAGGAAAGCGTTATACGTGAAATAAGTGAAATATTAGCTATTTATCCAGATATTCAAAGCATTAGAATTTTAGATGATTTATTTTTGCGGAATAGAAGTAGTGTTGACATGGCTTACAGAATTTTTTCAACATTTCCACAAGTAAAATGGAGGGGAATGGTACATGCATTGTCGCTTGTTAATTCACTTGATAAGATAGGTAAATTACGTGATTGTAATTGCAGAGAACTATTTATGGGTATTGAATCTGGTTCAAATAAAATTAGAGAGAAAATAAATAAATTAGGAACTATAGATGAGATACTAACCGTTGCAACAGAAATATTAAGAAATGGTATAGATTTAAAAGGATATTTTATTTATGGATTTCCACAAGAGACGGAAGATGATTACAAAAGAACATTTAATTTAGCCCAAAAACTAAAAGAAATTGCTGATATGTCAGAAGGCAATTTTAGAACAAGTGTATTTCAATTTAGACCGTATCAGGGTACAAAACTATATAGTGAAATAATTGAAAGTACTAGTATTATTCACGAATGTAAAGTGAATCAAGAAATAAGTCGTTTTGAAGGAAGAACACAGTTTAATTTTGATTTTGGCAATTATAGTCTTACTTCTGATAAAGTGTTGAATGAATATATAATAAGAACACAGGAGATTGGATAAATGATAGAACAAATAAGAAGATGTCAAAAATGTGGATTATGTAAAAATCAGGAACCATTGTTAGATGGAACGAGGGAGTGCCAAATTATCTGGGTAGGATTATCGGCAAAGAAAGTGGAGTCAGATGAAGAGATTCCATTGTCTCCAGAAACTAATACAGGTATGTTGATAAAAAAAGTAGAAGACCTATGTGAAAATGTTACTACATATAAAACAAACTTAGTTAAGTGTTTGCCTCTTAATGAACAGAATAAATTAAGATATCCTAATAAAAAGGAAATTGACTGTTGCTTTGAGAATTTAATGAATGAAATAGAAAGTATGTGTCCTAAGATTGTCTTTTTATTAGGTGAAAAAGTATATTCTTCGGTAGGTAAACATTTGAAAATACAATTTGAGAAATGGAATGATTTTGAGTATTACTATAAAGAGTATAATCAGACCTACTATATTCCGGTGCATCATCCATCGTATATATATGTTTATAAAAGAAAACACATGGATGAGTATGTACAAGGAATTGAAAAAATGATAAATGAATTGTTGTAAATTAGGGGTTATTAATGCATATAAAAAATACATATTTTTTGCTGTTTCAAAGATTTATATGTTCTTTTAAATAATGATGGAATGTAATGTGAAGATGGATATTATTTGATATAGGAAGTTATAGTTAAATGTATTGGAGTACTTTGGGATGGTTTAGAGAGGTGAGCACATGGCATTAAACTATACGGTGTATCAGTATGACGGCAGCAGGAATGCGGTTGTTATGACAGATATGGAGGGCAAGCAACTTGTGATTGACTGTGATAAGGCAGAGGAGCAGGTTGT
>SVDX01000018.1 GCA_015057605.1 Lachnospira sp.
TTTGTTATTATGCTTTTTGTAACATTTACAGCAATATTTAGAGACAATATGTATAATGTTCAAAATGAACTTAATAAGGACAAATTTGGGGCTTGGTTTGTAATGGAAACTACTGCAGGAGAAGCAAATAAAGACTTGTCTAATCATAAATTTTTAGAGTCACCATTAAGTGCCGGAACCTGTAGCGAGATTTTTAAGGTAGAAGGCGATACAGAAGTTGGCTATATGGGCTATATGAGTGATGGATTTATTGATGGCAACAATATCAAGTTAAGAAGCGGTAAATGGCCACAGAAAGAAAATGAGATAGCAATAGAATATTCAGCCTTAGCAGAGGGTGGTTATAGCAAAAATGTAGGGGATACAATTGTTGTCCCTTATTATAAGAACGTTCCCGCAACCGAAGAAAATATGGTATATAAAGAGTTTGTGCTTTGCGGTATTATAGATGATTATACGGACGAATGGCTTAAAGCAAAAGATATGCCACGTGCTGTAATTGTAAAAAGTGAATACGATAAATTTACAGATAGATTGAAAAGAAACATATATACCTATGAAATCAAAAAAGGTATTGAAATTGAAGATAATAGAAAGTTTTATGAGACCTTAGAGGCCTATGGTGTCAGATTGAATTATAACGAATATGTATATGACTATACACCATGGGGAGCAGAGTTCGTATACAACTACTTGTATATAGCTGTTATGCTTGTGGGTATGGCAGTACTCGTATACAAGATGCTCGATTATCGCGAGGTTAGAAAAGATTTTTACGATAAGATTAACAGATTAGGCGCTTCAAAGCTACAATTAGAGTACATTAAGAACTTTGAAAATTTAATAATGATAATAGTATCAGGTGTTCTTGGTATCGGAGCTGCTGTATTATCCGGAAATGCAATTGCAGGAATAGTAGAGAAAAATCTTGAGATTGAATTTTATGCGATAAGTAAGGATGTATATATACGAAGTGCTATAGGTATTGTGGTAGCTATAATATCTGGTATGCTTGCAAATATAGTATTTTCATTTAAAGAAAAAAGGCAGCGTAAAAACAGCAAAAAACACGTATATTATAGCGAAAATGATGCTAAGATGGAAAAACGCAGACTAAGCCTAAATATGCGAATTTTGCGCTTACAAGAAAGAATTTCTAAGTCTGAAGGAATGCTTCAAAGAATAAGCGTAAGACTCTTTTTGCTTTGTATCACCCTAATTATAATAGGTGGTTTTATTAATATGAAAGAAGCTGATAAAAAGCTTGAAAATAGCGCACGCAATTATGATATGGTTGGATATCAATTACCTATTAATACATATCAATACTCGTATAATTTTTTGTATCAATATAAGTTAGAAGAGGCTGATAATAAGCATAAACAGGCAATGGAGTATGGATGGTCAGATGAGATGAAACGTAAGAAATTTCTTCTTGAACATTTATGTTTTTATGATAATGATATAATTGCTGAATTGTTTGCGGGGATATTTAAATCAGAGGCAGATTATGGAGATAATAGAGTATATTTTAGTTCTAATACATCCTATAATAAATTTTCGGAGTATATTTTTATGGGGTCGGACAATTTATATAAGGGATTCTCGGATAAAACGGTTGAGTATTTAAATTCCATAGAAGGAATAGATTCGATACAATATTCAACTATAGAAACACAAAGAAGCTGGCTTTGGGAAGGTATGAATTTTGATGATTTGGCATATGAAAAAATGGCCCCTGCTAGCGGTGCAATGAAGGTGGTAACCGAAAATACAAGATATTTATATGCAACAGAATATTTGGATCCGACGAAGGAATTATATGATAGAATGAGCAAATATATTGAGCCAAAATATCGTGATTATGAAGCATTTTGCAATGGTGAGCAGATACTTGTTTTGTTAAGAAAAAATGCAAACAATACATATGACAAATCAATAAAAGTTGGCATGGATATTAGATTTCCTTACTATGACGTAAGACTTGAAAAAAAAGCTGTTGATTATGGCATTCACGATGATATAAGAAAAGTATTAAATGATGTAATTGGATATTATCCTAAACATGGAGAAGAAAATAAGCATATGTATTACAGTGGCTTATCACATGTAAATTCTTTTGGTACTGCCAGCAAGGCTAAGGTGGTTGGAATTGTATATATAGATGAAACAAACGAAGGAGAGCTTTCGGACTTGCTTTCACAAAATGCGTATTATAATGCGATTGCTTCAAAAGGTTTGGCTAATAAACTTACCGATGCTCAGAATCAGCTTATAAAGGATATAATGGATAATGAATATGTTAAAGCCTATAAAGATGAATATAAGCTTTCTGTAAAAAACAATTACTTTAGAGTGAAATTTAAAGATGAAGCTATATTTTTAGCTACAGATAATATAATCAAAGGCTATTGTACCACTGATGAAATAATGGTAGAAAACTACTTTGAGAAAAATAATATGTATAGAGAACAGTATTTTACCTCAATGCTGCAGAACATAGTAACAATAGTACTAGCAATAGGAGTAGCTACAGTAGTAATGTCTTTACTTACAGCAAATCGTTTTAGAAATAGAAAAAAACGTTTTACCAATTTGTACAATATTGGTATGAGCAAGAAACAAATAAAGCAGCTATGTATGATAGAGGCAATTAGAGAGAACTTATGGTGCCTAATAACATTACCAATAGTGTTACTAATTCAATATATTTATTACAGCAATAAAGTTCATAGTTTAAGCAAATAGGAGGTATACCTAAATGAATACAAAACTATTTAAAATTACTGCAAAAAGCTTTTTTAGGCGTAAAAAACAAGTATTTAATACGTGTCTTACGGTATTCATAGTGATGATATTTGTTACGTTTACAGCAATATTCAGAGATAATATGTACAATGTGCAAAACGAGCTTAATAAGGACCATTTTGGTAGCTGGTTTATTATGGAGATAACTAATGGTAAAAATAATGAAAGCTTAGAAATGCATAAATTTTTAGAAGTACCATTAAAATCAGGAACATGTACAGAATTCTATAATACGAACTCAGTAGATATTATAGGCTATATGGGATATATGAGTGAACAATTTATCGACAGTAACAATATCAAATTAAGAAGTGGTAAATGGCCGGAGAAGGCAAATGAGATAGCAATTGAATATTCAGCCTTAGTAGAGGGTGGTTATAACAAGGATATAGGTGGAATCATAACTGTACCATATTATAAGGATACACCTATAAATGAAGAAAATATGGTATATAAAGAGTTTGTGCTATGTGGAATAATTGAGGATTATACAGACGAATGGTATGAAGGCGAGAATATGCCAAGAGCTGTTGTTACAAAAGAATTATTTGATTCTTTTGTTGAAAGATCAAAACGAAATATTTATACATATGAAATTAAAAAGAACATTAAGTTTGATGATTATTATAAGTTTTATCAGACGCTCGAAGCATATAGCAAAAATCTAAAGTATAACGAATATGTTTATAATTATAAGCCATGGGGAGCTGAATTTGTTTATAACTATTTGTATATATCTGTAATGCTTGTCGGAATGGCAGTGCTCGTATATAAGATGCTTGATTATAATGCTATAAGAAAGGATTATTACATTAAGCTTAATCGATTAGGAGCCTCTAAGCGTCAGATATCAACAATTAAAAATATTGAAAATTTAATACTTATTGTAATTTCAGGAACTTTAGGAATACTTGCATCAATACTATTAGGAAATGCTGTAGCAAAAATCATTGAAACAAAGCTATCATTACAATTTTATGATATTAGCAATGAAGTATATATACGAAGTGCTATTGGAATTATAGCGGCTATTATAGCGGGAGTATTGTCAAATATTATTTTTACTATTAAAGAAAAACGAACACGTAAGAATAGTAAACAAAGAGTGTTTTATAGTGAAAATGAAACTAAAATGGAAAAACGTAGAATTGGTGTAAAATGGTCGCTATTACAATTCCAAAAAAGAATTTCAAAATCAGAGGGATTATTCCAAAAAATAACAGTAAGATTATTTTTAATATGTGTTACATTTATAATTATTGGTAGCTTTATCAATATTAAAAATGCAAATAAAAAATTCCAAAATGTTGTTTACGACTATGATATGGTAGGTTATATAACTCCAACACCACTATATTATTATCCATTTGAGTTTATTTATCAGTTTAAATTAGAGGAAAAGGATGCTAAGTGGAATCAATTATTAGAATATACAAGCAATGGTGAACATAAAAAATATGATAATATGGAATTTGAACATATGGTGTTTTATGATAATGATGTATTAAGACAGTTATCCTGGGGTTTTAAACCGGGTATTCAATACGGGAATTATTTCCTATATGATTCAAGCAAATGGGGATGGAATAGCAAATCAAAATATGTTCTTGGCGGTTCTGATAATATAAATGTTGGATTTTCTGATTCTATTATAAATAACATTAATAATGTTGAAGGTATAAAAACAATTGAATATTCAGTAGTTGAAACACAGCGTTCATGGACGTGGGAAGGAATGAATCTTGACTCAATGGCATATGAAAAAATGGCTGATTTTGGTTCTCAAATTAAAGAAATTGATGAGAATACAAAGTATTTATATGCTACAGAATATTTTGTTCCAACAAAAGAGCTATACGAAAAGTTAAGCAAATATATAGCACCAGCAAATAGAAATTATGAAGAATTTTGCAATGGAGAACAGATTATTATTTTCCTCAATAAGAACTGCGAAGGTAAATATGATGATACTATTAAAGTTGGTAATACAATAAGATATTCTTATTATGATCCAACAAGTACTACCATTGATATTAATAATAGGGTATTTAATAATATTATGAAAAAATATTTGTCAGTTGCATATTGGGTAGCGCCTGATGATGTAAAAGAAGCTTTTTATTATTATGAAGGTATTAGTAATATTATTGATTATGGCGCAGCGGCAACCCCTAAAATAGCAGCTGTTATATATATTGATGATGATAACAAAGGGGAATTTAAAGATATAATATCGCAAAATGCTTATTATAATGCAATAGCATCAAAAGAATTGGCATATAAGCTTAATGATGCTCAAAATCAGATTATTAGAGACATTACAGACAATAAATACGAACAATCCTACAAAGAAGAGTATCATTTGTCGGTAAAAGATAATTATTTTAGAGCCAAATTTAGCGAGGAAGCGCTATTTCTTGCTACAGATAATTTGATTTCATCATATTGTAGTAAAGCGGGATTGAAGGTTAATAACTATTATGAAACAAATAAGACATATAGTGAACAATATTTTACTTCGATGCTTCAAAACATAGTTACTATATTTCTTGCAGTATTAATTAACATTGTAGTTATTGGGCTATTTAGTGCAAATCGTTTCAGGAATAGAAAAGCACGTTTTGTAAATTTATACAAACTTGGTATGAGCAAGAAACAATTAAAACAAATTTGTATGCTTGAATCAGCAAGAGAAGATATATGGTGCATTGTAACAATGCCTATTGTGCTGCTTATTCAGTACATATATTATCATACAAAACTCTCAAGATTATAAAATAAAGTCGGTACATAAAAATAAAATGTACCGACTTATTTTTATTCCATTTTGCTACAGTCACCTATTCTGCCAAAAAAACTAAGAGTATAGATTCCGGCAATTGCGATAACACCATAAATAATACGACTTATCATATTAAAGCCACCGCAGATAAATTCTACAAGGTTAAATTGAAATACACCAACAAGTCCCCAGTTTATAGCACCTGCAATTACTAATACAAGACAAAGATAATCAAATAATTTTGTGCTCATAGTAGCTCCTTTCTTGAAAAAATATTTTAATTATAGTATGACTATTTTAAAAAGATTATATTGTAGTAATTATTAGAAAATGTTAAAATATATATAAGATTTTTAGTATGTTTAAGTTAGGGAGAGTTTTAGTGGAAAACGAAAAAGTTATTAATTTAAAATCAAGAAAACCATTTAAATTAAATATTAGTATAATTGTTATTTTGGTTATTCTTATATACATAATTTGTTGTCTTGTAATTTACCTTTCAAAGGACAAAATTGTTGCTTATGAAGTAAATCAGGGTTCCTTAGTAATTAAGAATACATATCGTGGTTTTATCGTTAGAGATGAGGTTGTTAAGTATTCTAAGGATGCCGGCAATATAAACTATTTTGTTAGAGAAGGACAAAAGCTTGCTGTAAATGAGATTGTATATTCAGTAGATAATTCTGGAAAGGTTAATGATATCATTTCTCAAATTGGTTCTGAGAAAACAGTTTTATCTGATGAAGATGTGCTTGACATTAAGAATAAGTTATCCAATTTTAAGCTTTCATATACAGATGGCAATTTTGAAAATGTATATGCGTTTAAGTCAGATTTAAACGAAAGTATAACAGATTATCTAAATGAAAATGTTATGGATATCGTTAATGACAAATTAGATGACATGGGAGATGCGAATGCATACACATTAGTCAACAATAATCAGACAGGTGTAGTAGTGTATGGTGTTGACGGGTATGAGAATTTCAAAACAGATGCAATTACCAATGACATATTTAATGAAGCTAATTATCGATATAACAACCTAAAGAATAAGACATATATTTTAGCAAACGCACCGGCATATAAACTGGTAGTGAGTGAAAAATGGTCTGTAATAATCCAGCTAAATGATACGCAGCTTAAGTTGTTAAAGAATAAAACAACAGTAAATATTACATTTCTTAAGGATAATTTAAGCTGTAGCGTACCTATTTCAATTATAGAAAACAAGACCGGTAATTATGCAAAGTTGGATTTTGATAAATATATGATTAGATATGTTAGGGACAGATTTATCGATATCGAGATTAATGAGTCATCAATAGAAGGCTTTAAGGTCCCTAATTCATCAATAATCCAAAAGGAATTATTTACTATTCCGGAAAAGTATTATCAAAGTCTTGCAAGCAAAGATAAGGGTTTTGTTACTAAAAATACAGATGGTGATTTTGTTACTATATCGCCGACCATTTATTATCATAAAGATGGCAACTATTATGTAAAAACTGACGAGGTTACTGAAGGTACGATATTGTATTATGAAGATGAAGCCTATGCTATTGGAAGCAAAGAGACTTTAGATGGTGTATTTTGTATAAATAAAGGCTATGCTGTATTTAAGGTTATTGAAAAGCTTGATAGTGATAATGAATATACTATTGTCAAAACTAAAACATCATATGGCTTATCACTTTATGATCATATAATACTAAATGCACAGGGCATTAACGAAGAAGAGATTATATATTAAATTGGAGATAAAAATGAGTACAATAAGCAAAAATATTTCTCTTGTAAGAGAAAACATTGCTACTGCATGTAAAAAAACTGGTCGTAACATAGAAGAGGTTACGCTCATTGCAGTAAGTAAAACAAAGCCTGTTGATATGCTAAAGGATGCATTTGATGCAGGAGCAATAGATTTTGGTGAAAATAAGGTTCAGGAGCTTTGCGATAAAATTGAACATTTTCAAAATGAACATATGAATTGGCATATGATAGGGCATTTACAGACAAATAAGGTTAAATATATAGTGGACAAGGTGTGTCTTATTCACTCGGTAGATTCAATTAAGCTTGCCTTACAAATTGATAAGGAGGCAGCAAAAAAAGGTGTTATTGCAAATATTTTACTTGAAGTAAATGTGGCAGAAGAGGAATCAAAATTTGGTCTTACATGCGAAAATGTAGAAGATTTAGTAAAAGAAATTAGCAAATTATCTAATATAAGAGTAAAAGGTCTTATGACGGTTGCTCCATATACTGAAAATGCCGAAGAAAATCGAGTATATTTCCGTAAATTAAAGCAATTAAGTGTTGACATAAAAACAAAAAACATTGATAATGTTAGTATGGATATATTGTCGATGGGAATGACCAATGACTATATGATTGCCATAGAGGAAGGCTCAACTCATGTTAGAGTCGGAACAGGTATTTTTGGCGATAGAGACTATACAAAGATTAGTTAGGAGAATACAAGATGAAATTTAACAAATTGTTAGACATTATGCGTTTAAAACCAGATGATTATGATGATGAAGATGAAATCTATGATGACGATTATGACTTTGAAGAAGATTATAGTTCGAAGCCAACTAAGAAGACCTACGATGTAGATGATGAAGTTGAAAGTCCTACAAAGGTTAAGCTTGAGAGCTATGTTAAAAAGAATAACAATACAAAGACTAAAAATAATAATAATGGTAGGGTGATTTCTATGCAGCAAAGAAGCAGTTTAGAGGTTTGTGTTATCAAACCAAAGTCATTTGATGAAGAAGTAAAAGAGATTTCAGATACACTTTTAAGTGGACGTGCAGTTGTGCTCAATCTTGAAGGCCTTCAGCTTGATATAGCACAAAGAATTATTGATTATACGTCAGGTGCATGTTCAGCAATTAATGGTAATTTACAAAAGATTTCAAATTTTATTATTATTGCAACACCTGCAACTGTAGATTTATCAGGTGATTTCCAGAATGGCGAAGGCATTTTTGATTTGTCAAAATTTGATTTTTAAACATTATGGAAGATGAATTATTGTTAAAGAGACTTGCAGATTTGGCAAATATAGCATATCAGCGAGATATTCCGCAGTTTTCGGATTTTCTAACGCTTAATGAGCTTAGTATTTACCACAGATATGTAAAGGATTATACCTTCATAAAAAATGTGGTTGTAGGAGGCATAGATGGCGCAGAAAGATGCATGATAGGCTTTATACCAGAGATGTTTATAGAGACATATGAGACGCCAATTACTGTTTTAAGTATAAAACCATTAAATCAAAAATTTTCATCTGAGCTTACACACAGAGATTTCCTAGGTTCAATATTGAATCTTGGAATTGAGCGAACAAAGCTTGGAGATATATTGGTTGAAGATAATAGTGCTTTAGTATTTTGTGCAAATTCTATGGCGGACTACATAATTACGAATCTTACTAGGGTAAAGAATACACCGGTTTTGGTAAGCATTTTTGAAAATGAAGTTGCGACAGTAGAAGCAAAGTACGAAGAGATTATAGGCAGCATTTCATCCTTACGTTTAGATTGCGTGTTGTCATTAGCATTTAACAAGGCAAGAAGTAAGGTTGTTGCATATATCGAGGAAGGAAAGGTATTTGTTAACGGACGAATTATAACGACTAACAGCTACAATATTAAGGAACAGGACGTTATATCAGTTCGTGGACTTGGCAAATTAAAATATATCAATACCTCTTCAGTAACGAAAAAAGGGCGCTTTTATGTTAAATTGCACAAATATATTTAAAGGAGGATATACATATGTTAACACCATTGGATATTAAGAACAAAAGTCACAAGGGCGGTATAGGATACGCTAAAAAGGAAATGGATGCATTTCTTTTGGAGTTACTTACTGACTATGAAGTTTTATATAAAGCAAATAAGGAATTAGAAGATAAGGTTTCAATTTTAACTAACAATATTACTAATTATAAATCTATTGAAAAGACACTTCAAAAGTCATTAATTCTTGCACAAAAGGCTGCTGATGAAACAAGAGCAGAAGCTCAAGCAGGTGCTAAGGTTATTGAGGATGAAGCAAGATTTAATGCTAAGAAAATTGTTGAAGATGCTAAGCTTGAGCTTAACAATCTTAATAATCAGATTGAAGCATTAGCTAAGCAATATGAAGCATTTAAAATTCAAATCAAGCAATTAGCTAATACACAGATTGATTTAGTTAATAGTGATAATTACAAGTTCAATTCGCAGGTTATGAATGTTACTGCAACAGACATTAATACAGCTAAGAAGGATATTGCAGCAACTCAGACAAAGAAGGATACAGACTTTATTGAACTTGATGCAGAATAGGAGATTATTATGTCAAGGTTAATCAATATTAAGACTAGCGAAACAGAATATTACGATATAGCAATAGAAAAGGATTTTTCAAATTTACTTAAGTTTATTGAACCGCTTAATCTAATCGGCAGAAAAATATGTATCGTAAGTGATTCTAATGTAGCTAAGATATATCTTGAAACTATAAAAGGTATATTATCAGAAAAATATAATGTTTTCTCATTTGTATTTGAAGCAGGTGAGGAAAATAAGAATCTTGACACGGTTAGTGATTTATACGAATATCTTATACTTAATAAATTTGACAGAAAAGATTATTTGTTAGCATTAGGTGGCGGTGTTGTGGGTGATTTAACTGGCTACTGCGCAGCTACTTATTTACGAG
Source organism: Lachnospira sp. (assembly GCA_015057605.1). GTDB lineage: Bacteria > Bacillota > Clostridia > Lachnospirales > Lachnospiraceae > SIG291. Next base: position 10,313 of record SVDX01000018.1, read on the forward strand.
GAATCGATTTTATTCAGGTGCCAACATCTTTGTTAGCGCAGGTTGACAGTAGTATTGGCGGTAAGACTGGTGTGGATTTTAGAAGCTACAAGAATATGGTAGGTGCATTTCATCAACCCAAGCTTGTATATATCAATGTTTCAACGCTTAATTCATTAAGCAAAAGACAATACAACTCAGGTATGGGTGAGGTTATAAAACATGGGTATATAAAAGATAAGTCGTACTATAACTGGCTTTTAGATAACAAAGCTAAAATCATTGAAAAAGATTTAGAAACACTTGAAGAGATGATATATGTAAGCTGTTATACTAAAAAGCTGGTAGTTGAAAATGACCCTAAAGAACAAGGCGAACGAGCTTTACTCAATTTTGGTCACACATTAGGTCATGCAATTGAAAAGCTAATGAATTTCTCATTATATCATGGCGAATGTGTAGTGTTAGGCATGATAGCTGCGCTAAATATAAGCAAAGCTAAAGGCTACATAACAGATGAAGAAATAAAGCAGGCACTTTTATTATTTGAAGATTTTGAGTTTCCTGTAACGGTTAAAGGTATTACCGTTAATGAGGTACTTGAGGTTTCAAAATCTGATAAAAAAATGGATAAAGGTAGAATTAAATTTATTATTTTGCAGGAAGTTGGCAATGCTGTAATTGATACAAATATTAGCGATACAGAATTGGTCGCATCGTTAAAGGATATTATAACAGCATAATGGAGGCAAAATGAAGATATTAAAAAGGTTATTACCGATAATAAGCTGTATTATTCTAATTGCAATTGATCAGGCAACAAAGCTGCTTGCAGTAAAGCATTTAAAGGATAAAGACGCCTATAAGTTAATAAAAAATGTATTGCATTTCGAATATACAACTAATACAGGAGCTGCATGGGGAAGCTTTAGTGGCAAAATATCGATGTTTTTGGTAATTACGATTATCGTATGTTTATTAATTATATTTGTATATATAAAGACACCATCAGAAAAGAAATACAGACTATTTAAAATTTCATTGGTAATGATGCTTGCAGGTGCAATCGGAAATATGATTGATCGAGTATTAAATGGATATGTACATGATTTCATATATTTTGTACCTATAGATTTTCCGATTTTTAACATTGCAGACAGCTATATAGTAGTATCAACGATTCTCATTGCAATATTAGTTATGTTTGTATTTAAAGATGATGATTTTGACTATCTGTTCAAGAAAAAAGGAAAACAATAATGACTAAATATACATTTGTAATCGAAGAAGAAAATGTTGATGAGCGCATTGATAAATTTATATCATCTAACTTGAATGACATTTCGCGTTCTTATGTTCAAAAGCTAATAACTGATGCCTGTGTATTGGTTAACGAAAAGTCATGCAAGGCCAATTACAAGCTATCGCTAAACGATATGATAGTTGTTAATATTCCAGATTTAGTGCCACTTGAAATAAAGGCAGAAAACATTCCATTAGACATAGTCTTTGAAGATGATGACATCGTCATTGTTAATAAGCCAAAAGGAATGGTTGTGCATCCAGCACCTGGACATTATACTAACACATTAGTTAATGCACTTATGTATCATTGTAAGGATAATTTATCAGGTATTAATGGTGTATTAAGACCAGGAATTGTTCATAGAATAGATATGGATACGACAGGTCTGTTAGTTGTATGTAAAAATGATTATGCTCATAATTTTATTGCAAAGCAGATAAGTGAGCATACAGTTACAAGAAAATATCAGGCAATCGTTTATAATAACTTTCAAAATGATGAAGGTACGATAAATGCTCCAATAGGAAGACATCCTGTAGACAGAAAGCGTATGGCGATTGATAAAAATAACAAAAGAGAAGCAATAACGCATTACAAGGTTCTTGAAAACTTAAATAAATTTGCACATATCGAGTGTCGATTAGAAACAGGAAGAACACATCAGATAAGAGTGCATATGTCAAGCATTAATCATCCGTTATTAGGAGATGAGACATATACAAATGCAAAATCACCATTTAATCTTCAAGGACAGACCTTACATGCTAAAACATTAGGGTTCATACATCCAAGAACCAACGAATATATTGAATTTGATTCAGAATTACCTGAATATTTTAAAAACCTATTGAACAAACTAAGGAGGTAATCAATATGAGCAATAACTTAGTAATTACAATCGGAAGAGAATACGGCAGTGGTGGTCGTGAAATAGGTAAAAAATTAGCTGAAAAGTTAGGCGTAAAATGCTATGACAGAGAATTATTAGAAAGAGCAGCTAAAGAAAGTGGTATATGTGAAGAATTATTCTTTAATCATGATGAAAAGCCGACAAATAGCTTTTTATATTCATTAGTTATGGATACATATGCATTTGGACATTCAGCTAATATAGAAATGCCATTAAACCAAAAGGTATTTTTGGCACAATTTGATACAATCAAGAAAATTGCAAAAGAAGAATCATGCGTAATAGTAGGTCGTTGTGCAGATTACGTATTAGAAGATTTTGAAAATGTAATTAATGTATTTATCAGTGCTCCTGTAGATTACAGAGCGCAAAATATTTCAAAAAGACGAGATGTCACAGTAGGAAAAGCAAAAGAAATAATTTTGAAAACAGATAAAAAACGTTCAAGCTATTATAATTATTATACAAATAAGCGTTGGGGCGATACAAGAAGCTATAATCTTTGTATTGACAGTAGCAAATTAGGCGTAGACGGTTGCGTAGACCTATTGTTAAGTTATATAGAAATAAATCAAAAATCAAAATAGGAAGATGACGGCTATGTATTATAAATCAAGAAGGACAACATTAAAATCAATAGTTAAAAACAAAATGTTTGGCGTATATGTTTTAATATTGCTTCTTTTTATAATAGCCATTGTTTTCCTCATAAACAGTATTAAGGCAGATAAAACTGAAAATACGGATGCTACAAGTCAGCAAAATACAGATGCCATAGCTACGACTAAAGAACAAACAAGCACTGAAAGTCCGACATCATCGCAGACAGCATTACAGTATATGATAGAAGTTAATACTGCCTTAAATTATGTCCAAATATATAAGCTTGATTTAAATAATCAGTATACAATACCATTTAAAACAATGCGTTGTTCTGTGTCAAAAAATTTAGTTGCAAGCTCAAGTACGCTTGAGAGCAGATATATTTGGAAACCAATAGATAATGGATTGCAATATGCACAATATGTATCAAAAACAAGTACAAATATTCAATTTCAATCATGTCCATATACAGCTATGGAATACAATAAGTTAAATACAAAGATATATAACAATTTAGGTAAAAGTATTGACATAGAAAATGAAATATATTTATACGTAGCAGATGCAAAATGGATATATACAAATTGTTCAAATGGGACCCCAATCAGAATAATTAATACCGAGGTAATGCCAGAATATGTTAAATTACAAGAACATAAGGCCTTACCAGAGTTACTTCAATGGGAGCCTACAGATCCTAATAGTACCTGCTATCTAAAAAATAGTATTGGAAGAATAGAAGGAGTGCCTTCAACATTAAGAATTCCATTAGGTGGACATTTTGGATACACAGTAGGAGTAAAAGCTTATGATTCAGAAAATAATGATGTGAGTAATCAATTAGTGGTTAGAGGACGTGTCTATAACAACAAAATAGGCACATATAGAATAACCTATATTTTAGTTGATAAGAATTGTGAATATATACTTAAAACAACAGATGTAACAGTGTATGAACCGGTAATAGAAGAGGAAGAATAAAAAGTTGACATAATTAAATTATGTCAACTTTTTGCATTTATTTTTCTCTTAATGTAACTTTATCTTTAGCCTGACGCTTTGATTCATCTAACATATCAGCATAATGCTTTCTGGTAGTATTAACATCTTTATGACCTAAAACAGATGCTACCAGGTAAATATCACCAGTTTCCTGATAGAGACTTGTACCATAGGTGCTTCGAAGCTTATGAGGAGTTATTTTCTTAACAGTAGTAACTGTTTGAGCATGTTTTTTTACCAACATCTCAACGCTACGTACACATAAACGTTTTCTTTGAGAAGATAAGAAGAGTGCATGCTCATCAATTTCATTGGCTGGGAGAATATTCTTACGTATACGAATATAATTAAGAAGCTCATCCCTAACTTCCTGACCAAAGTATACAAAAGCTTCATATCCGCCTTTACGCACAATTTTAATACGATCATTATCAAAATCAACATCTTCGATATCAAGTCCTACACATTCAGATACACGAATTCCAGTACCTAATAGAAGAGTAAGGATTGCTAAATCGCGTGGCTTTAGTTTTTTGTAGCTTGTTAAATTGGCATTTTCGACGTTATCAAGCAATGTTGCAACTTCATTAGGATCTAAACGTACAATTGCTTTATCGTGTATCTTAGGCATTAAAACCTGTTCTGCAGGATTGACATCTACTAATTTATTTCTATAAAAATAATTGTAGAAGGAGCGAAGTGCTGCTAATTTTCGCTTAATAGCACGTTCATTATTAGTAATTTCAACACCGTCTTTTTCGTATAATTGCAAATATTCTAAAAAACGTTCAATATCCTCGGATTCTATACGATTTAAATCATTCTTTTTAATATCGTACATTTGCTTGCCTTTGAAATATCTGTGATTCTCCAAAAGGTACTCAAAAAACACTTTTAAATCAATAGCATAAGCAATTTGTGTTCTTGGAGCTGTTGTTTGTGATATACCTCTAAAAAATGTTTCACATAACGTTGGCAAATCATTAAGTAATTCGCGTAATTTCTTTGTGTTTTTAATTTTTTGTTGTTCATGATAACTTAATTTATCAGCCATAAAAGTCACCGCCTTAAAAATAATTTTGTAAAAGAAGTAGAGTTGTGGGATTTCGATTTCTTCGCTAAACCATAGTTTAACGAAGAAAAGTAACTAAAAATTCTCCGTTTTAACCTTTTTTACTTCCTTACAATTTTCCCTTGATATAGGCGCTTTTGTAATATGTTTATACCAAATGCTTTTTGATATGATTTAATTAAAGGTAATTCTTGTTCAGTTATAATTGATACGCATAATCCTTTTTCATTATTTCGCGCACAACGTCCAGCTCTATGTAAATAATCTTTTGGATCCTCAGGCATCGATATATTAAATATTGTTGTTACACCTTCAATATCTAATCCACGTGCTGCAATGTCTGTTGCAATTAAAAACTGTAATTTACCATTAATAAATGCATTTATCGTATTCTTTCTTTTTAATTTATCAACCTTGCCATATATACATTCTGCATTGTATTGATGATATTTTAATTTTTGCGTAGCTTCTTCAATATCATACGCTTTATTAATAAACACCATGGCTTTCTTAGGATTAATGCTTTTTGCAAGCTTTCTAAGCATTTCAAGCTTATCGCGCTGTTCTATCACAAAGAACAAGTGTTCGATATTTGCGGGAATATTTGTTTTTTCTGAAGTTTTTATAATTACAGGGTTTGTAAGTATATCATGAGCTGATTTAATCGTTTTATCATTGATACTTGCGCTAAATAATAATACCTGAGTATCACGCATAGCTGTTTTTCTTACATCCTTAACTGCATTGATGTTATTTTGATCAAGCATTCTGTCTGCTTCATCTATTACAATTGTTTTAGTTGTATGTGCTGCTATTTTACGTTTCTTGATTAACTCATGGATTCTTCCAGCTGTTCCTATAACTATAGCTGGTTTCTTCTTTAAAGCATCAATTTGTCTTTCAATATTCGCGTTACCAATAATAACTGCAGAGCTAATGCTTGAATTAGCATTTTTTGATAGCAATTCAACTTGCTTATGTACCTGCATTGCAAGTTCATGAGTTGGAACTAAAATAATTGCCTGTGTAGACTTTAAATTCTCATCAATTTTAGCATATATAGGCAATAAATAAGCTAATGTCTTTCCTGAGCCAGTTTGCGAACGTGCAATCACATTGGCATTATTAATGATCTTATCATAAGTCTGTTCCTGTATACTTGTAGGTTCTGTGATTCCTTGTTTATTCAAAGCTGCAATTAAATTATCCTGTAGCCCTAATTCTTTAAAAGTCATAATTATTCTCCATATAAGTGTATTTTATTAACATATAAATTTTATCAAAGTATTGCAATTTTGTCCAGTTTTGAGCTATAATAGGTTGAAATTTATGTATAAAGGAATAATTTTATGAAGCTGCAACAATTACTTAGTTTAACAAGAAAAGCTGTAGATGAATACAAATTAATAGATGAAAATGATAGAATTGCGGTAGGTATATCTGGAGGTAAAGATAGTCTTGCTCTTTTATGTGCACTAAATGAGCTTAAGCGCTTCTACCCTAACAAATTTGAAATTGAAGCTATAACAGTACATCTTGGTATAGAAGGTATGGACTTTACTCCTATAAAAGAATTCTGCGCAAAAATCGGAGTAAATTATACTATAGTTAATACAGAAATATATGATATTATATTCAACGCCAGAAAGGAAAATAACCCATGCTCTCTTTGTGCAAAGATGAGAAAAGGAGCCTTTAATGAAAAAGTGCTTGAATTAGGCTGCAATAAGGTGGCTTATGCACATCATAAGGATGATATAATAGAAACCTTGTTAATGTCATTAATATATGAAGGAAGAATACATACATTCTCTCCTAAAACATATCTTGATAGAACTGGTTTAACACTGATAAGACCTTTAATGTATGTATATGAAGCTGATATTATAGGTTTTAAAAACAAATATAATATCCCTACTATTAAGAACTTGTGTCCTGCTGATGGATTTACCAAAAGAGAATATGCAAAGAATTTAGTAAAACAGCTTACGGATGAAAATCCTGGCTGCAAAGAACGAATCTTCTCGGCAATTATAAATGGTAATCTTGAAAGCTGGCCAGAACGACACGTAAAATAATATATTAATTCTCTTCGTAATAGATGATAATAATCTTCTGACCCTGTTGGATGTTATCATCTATTATATTATTCAACTTCTTAACTTCTGATATATATGAATTATAATCTGAAGAATCTATTGCATACTTTTGTGCATAATCCCATAAAGTATCACCTTTTTGAACCTCAATGTTCGTACAATGCTTAGTATAAGTAACCTTGTTGTTACCATTAACCTTAGTTACACTAAATACTGAAATTAAAATTGTAATACAAATAATTGCTACGCTTACTGAACCTATAATAATCTTCTTCATAAATGCTTCCTCCAAACATCTGTTCGTTTTCTATATACAAATATTACCATCCGAACAAATGTTTGTCAATACTTTTTTGCAAAAAAAACGAACAAATTTTCGGAATATTTGTTTGCATTTTTATAAAGGCTGTGTTATACTTGTTTCAGAACATATTATAGATTTGATTTTAGGAGGTATTTATGCCGGGTAGAATTACAGCAAAACAACAAGAGATTTTAGATTTTATAAAGAATGAGATTTTATCAAAGGGCTATCCGCCTGCAGTTAGAGAGATTTGTGAAGCGGTTAATCTTAAGTCAACCTCTTCTGTCCACTCTCATTTAGAGACACTTGAGAAGAATGGTTATATAAGACGTGACCCTACTAAGCCAAGAACTATTGAGATTATTGATGACAACTTTAATCTTACTCGTCGTGAGATAGTTAACGTTCCACTTGTTGGTCAGGTTGCAGCAGGTCAGCCTATTTTAGCAGTTGAGAATATCACTGACTACTTCCCTATGCCGGTTGAGATTATGCCTAATAATGAGACCTTTATGTTAAAGGTTAAGGGCGACAGTATGATTAATATGGGTATTTATGATGGTGATTTAATTCTTGTCAAAAAGCAGGAAACAGCTCATAATGGTGAAGTTATAGTTGCGCTCGTTGATGATTCTGCTACTGTTAAGAGATTTTATAAGGAAGATGGTCGTTATCGTCTTCAACCAGAGAATGATTTTATGGAGCCTATATATGTTGATCATGTTGAGATACTTGGAAAAGTTATAGGACTTATGAGATTTAATATTATTTAAAAACGAAAAAAGGTTAACATAAATTAATTATGTTAACCTTTTCGCTCAATAGGGAAATCAGTGCTTGTACACTTTGTTTTTTGAAGTAAAGTTCTCTTTATAATTCTTCTATTATTTTTCCGTCTTTCCAGATTCTTTCTAAGTCATAGAATAATCTGTCTTCACTTGAAAATACATGAACTATTATATCTGAATAATCAAGAAGTATCCAATTAGCGGTTGAATAACCTTCAATTTGCTTAGCTTCTACGCCATTTTTGAACATTTCTTCTTCTACATTATCCACCATTGCCTGTACCTGGCTTTTGTTAGCTCCGGTTGCAATTATAAAATAATCAGCAATAACACTTACAGATGTGATATCTATTACTCTTATATCGATACCCTTTTTATCTTCTAATGCTTGAACTGCTATTTTTGCCATTTCTCTTGAATTCATTATTGAAGTTCCTCCGTTTCCTTGAATAATTGCTTGTAATAATCTCGTGTTTGATAGCTTGCTTCGTCAATATTATCAGTATTTGCTTCCAAATATTTAATTATATTTTCTGAAACCTGATAAACGGTTTTATCTATATCCTCATAAGCTAATTCTCGAAGTCTTTCGATATTAGGAAGTGGCTTTCTTGAAGGCTCAATATAATCAGCTATATATATAATTTTCTCTAATAGCGACATATTTGCTCTTCCGGTTGTATGATAAATAATTGCATTTAAGAAATCCTTGTCATTAATACCAAAAATTTCTCTGCAAATGTATGCACCAACCTTTGGGTGTAACAATTCTTTGAAATTAAGCTCTGCTTTACTTATTTCAATGCCATTTTCGTGACAAATTTTGAGCTTTTCATCATCAGGCATACATTTAGCTATGTCATGGACTAAACCGGCTAAATAAGCCTTAAAATCGTTTGCACCATAATGCTTGGCCAATGCTTTTGCTATAAATGCCACACTAATTGAATGTTCATAACGCTTTTTGTCCAAATGCTCCTGCAAATATTCATCAATAGCCCTAATGTCAATGCTGTATAGCTTGTGTAAATGCGCATACTGGCGAACATTTTCATCAATATAATCAGGTTCTTCATTAAATGCAAATGCATTACGTATCATTGTCGAGCTAATTGGCATATTAATGCTTCTAAGAGGCATAATGCTTGCGTTATAAGTATCCGATAGCTCTTCAATTTTATCGGTAAGCTCATCATAATCAACATCATCACGTGTAGAAACGAGTAAATGTGCCATCTTTACGATATTTTCCGGCTCTTTCCATGTATGAAAATTAAAAAGTGAGTCAGCACCAATTATAAAATAAATCTCTGCATCGCGATAGATTTCCTGCAAGATACGCAAGGTATCAACCGTGTAGGTATAGCCACCTCTTTGATATTCTAAATCAGAAAATTCAAAGTATGGATAATCCTTAATTGCAAGTTTTACCATATTTGCACGATGTTCAAAGGAGCTTATATTCTCACCAATTCTATGTCCTGGAGAAAATGCCGGCATATATATTACTTTGTCCAAATTATATTGCTCATATGCACATTTTCCGAGTTCAATATGTCCTAAATGAATCGGATTAAATGTGCCACCCATAATACCTATTTTTTTCATAATTCAATCTTTTTCTTAGTCTTAGACTCTTTGTATAGTACGATTTTTTTACCAATCACCTGAACAACCTGTGAATTTGTACGTTCAGCAAGCATCTGTGCAAGCTCTCTTGGGTCGTCCATACAATTATTTAAAACACTTATTTTAATAAGCTCTCTAGCTTCTAAAGCTTCGCTTACTGCCTTTGTTAATTCCGGAGACAGACTTGACTTACCTATCTGGAAAATAGGCTCAATATTCATGGCTAAGCCTTTTAAATATGCTCTTTGTTTTGTAGTCATTTCATTACCTCCTACTTGTAATACTCAAATTCAACATAACTTACTCTTACGGTATCGCCTTCTTCGATGCCAAGTGCTTCAAGTTCGTCGATAATACCATTATTTTTAAGGAAATTTTGGAAGAAAGCAAAGCCCTTTTCTGAATCCAAATTAGTATAACCAAGCATTCTTTCAACACGTGGTCCATCAACAAGAAATACGCCATCTTCAAGTTTTTCAACTGTATATGGCTGACTTGCATCATCAATAAGGTCTTCTTCAAAGAATTCTCTTTCAAAAATAATAGGTTCAGGATCTACAGTTTTAAGTAAATCATTTACATAGTAAAGTAATTCTTTTACACCCTTGCCACTTACGGCAGAGATTGGAAATACCTTAATTCCCTGAGGTTCAAATTCAGCCTTTAATGCGTCTAAAACCTCATTGTTCTCATCATATAATACATCAATTTTGTTGGCAGCAATAACCTGTGGTCTGTTCATAAGTCCTTCATTATAAGCTCTAAGCTCATCACTTATAACCTTAATATCCTCAATAGGATCACGACCTTCTGTGGAAGCAGCATCTACTATATGGATAAGGACCTTAGTTCTTTCAATATGTCTTAAAAACTGATGTCCAAGTCCTACGCCTTCTGAAGCTCCTTCTATAATTCCAGGAATATCAGCAATTACAAAGCCATCGCCATTATCAAGATCAACTACTCCTAAATTAGGATTTAAGGTTGTGAAATGATAATTTGCAATTTTAGGTTTAGCGTTGGTTACTCTTGATAAAAATGTTGATTTACCAACATTTGGATAACCTACAAGACCAACATCGGCTATAACTTTAAGCTCTAATCTTACCCAAAGCTCTTGTGATGGTTTGCCTGGTTGTGCATATTTAGGCACCTGCATAGTTGCTGTTGCATAATGCTGATTACCTTTGCCACCACGACCACCTCTTAAGATTATCTCGCGCTCGTTACCTGCAGACATATCTGCTATAACCTTACCGGTTGCATCATCTTTAATTACAGTACCTTCTGGTACCTTTATAATTAAATCCTGGCCATCTTTTCCATGACATCTTTTTTTGCCACCTTCTTCGCCACTTTCTGCAACATATTTTCTAACGTGTCTAAAGTCAGTAAGTGTATTTAATCCTTTGTCTACGACAAAAACAATATCGCCACCCTTGCCGCCGTCACCGCCGTCAGGACCGCCGTCCGGTACGAAAAGTTCACGTCTAAAGCTTACATGACCATCTCCGCCTTTGCCTGATTTAATAAATATTTTAGCGCTATCTGCAAACATCTGACATTCTCCTTTTTACATATTAACAAAAAGATGTAGCATAAATGATTAGTAAATGCTACATCTTAAACTTAAACTAAAATTATTCGTTTGAAGCTACTGGATAGATTGAAACTTGCTTCTTGTCTCTACCCTTTCTTTCAAATCTAACAACGCCATCAACTAAAGCAAATAATGTATCATCGCCACCGCGACCTACATTAACGCCTGGATGAATCTTTGTTCCTCTTTGTCTATAAAGAATATTGCCTGCTAAAACAAATTGTCCGTCAGCTCTCTTAGCACCTAATCTCTTTGATTCAGAATCTCTACCATTCTTTGTAGAACCAACGCCCTTCTTGTGAGCGAAAAATTGAAGGTTCATTTTTAACATAGGTTTACACCTCCTCAAATGTAATCGATATATACTTGGAATTACCCTCTCTAATACCCTCTAATCCGAGCACTAAAGAATCAAGTAAAACCTCTGATTTCTCACTAATATCAATAAGCTTGAAATCCATAATTGCATGTTTTTCATCAATACTTGCTTCAAATCTGTCATCAGTTAAACTTTCAATAGAATTGATTGTATTGATTGTTAAAGTAGACACTGCAGCGCATACTATATCCTTGCCAGCTTTGGCATATCCTGCATGTCCGATAGATTTAAAACCTACAACCTGATTGTTTGAATTTTTATAGATTGTAATGTTAGTCATCTAATCACCTCTAATTAAGCGTTGATCTTGTCAATCTTAACTTGAGTAAATAATTGTCTATGACCATTCTTCTTATGGTAACCTGTTTTTCTCTTATACTTATAAACAATTACCTTCTTAGCCTTTCCTTCAGCTAAAACTGTAGCTGTAACAGTTGCACCCTTAACTGTTGGCTCACCAACAACTGCAGAACCGTTATTAACGAAAAGAACTTGGTCAAATGTAACAGACTCGCCAGCATTAACACCAAGCTTTTCTACCTTGATGATGTCGCCTTCCTGTACTGTGTACTGCTTACCACCTGTTGCTATAATTGCGTACATATGGCACCTCCTATAATAATTACTCGCCAACTTCGGTGATTGAAAACTCAATACTTATAACCTCATTGTGCGGCACACTGAAATAGTATAATATGTAAAAAAATATTTGTCAAGAGTTTTTTGTTTAATATTTATAAATCTGTTTTATTGTAATATCTTTACCTTCTAAGAAATCTGACAAAGGTATTAATCCTACTCCGCAATCCTTTATTCCTTCTCCAATAGGTTGCTTCTTATCTGTAGACAATCCTTCATATGCTGGACTTTTACTTAAAACTACAATATTTCTATTATCAAGCCCTAATATTTCAAGCTCACCTGTCACTTGTACATTTCCATTCTTGTCACGATGTCCATTTACCTTTAATTTATGGCTCGCAACTTCTTTACCTGTAGTGTCTATTGCCTTAATATATGTTGCCATTGACACTGTAGAAGCCTGATTTGCTATAAAATACAAGTATTGTCCATCATAAGCAAGACTACATAAGGTATCGCCAAGGTCACTATATGCAAATGAATATATTTTCTTCTTTTCGCCAGTTTCTACATTAATAGCAACAATATTAGTTTCATCTGATATTGCATATATAATACCATTTTTATCAATACAGGTATTATCATCTGAACCTTTTATTTTACTAATCCCTGAATCCCAGCCTGATGCCGAAGAATACATATTCTTAAACTCTGCTGTTTTTGTGTTATAGCTCATTATTGCACATTGCTCAACATTTTGATGTACCCACATTCTTCTATAGCCACTGGCAAAATAGTAAACATTATCATTATGACATAGAACACTAATACCTGCTGACTTACCTGCCTCAGCAACATAGTCCCCTGGATAATTGAATTCACCTAATTCTTCTGGAACAGCATCTTTCTCCATTTTCACTCGCATACAATGAACCTTAAAGATATAATCATCTTTTATGGCAGCCTCGCTATAATCATAAACACAATAATAGAAATAACTATTGTATATTGCGTAAGAACCATTAGCACACAGAATTTGCGACTTATTCTGAAAATCAGACAATTGTACAACGGTTTCCTTGTTATTATACGATATATTGTATTTAACTAAGTAATAACCATTTTCTTTTGAATGTTCAACCATATATAAGCTATCGTTGTATAGCATTAGCTCTTTTCCATCACAAATCCACGAGAAATCATTATCAAGATAATTATCTCGGGCATATGCATCGCAGTTTTCACTAAGATGAGTGCATTCTGTTCTTGAACACATAGGCATACTTATATCATTTGCTATATCATAAAAATACAATATTTCATTTGCTAAATAATAATAGCCTTTATCAGTTCCTTCAAAACCATGTACTACTGACTTGTTTCCATTATAGTTAGTCTGTTCACTACCTGATGTAAATTCATTTTCTCCTGAATTTTTATGACATCCTAATAATAATACTAAAAAGCAACACATTACAAGCATTGTTATTGTTTTAATTCTTATTTTCTTCATATTAACGACCTCCTACTCAAAATAATACAAATACACATCTTCCAAATCTATATTATCTGTTACCGGCACGGCATCCGCAGGCAATTCATCTCCTACTATTCTAAGAGCAAGCCCTGTCTTTCTCTGTCTTACATTGCCTACCTTATATTGCTCCTGTAACTTTCCAACCTCTGATAAAGTACAGCTTATCTCACCAACCTTATCAGCCATAGATTCTATAAGCTCTACTGGTGTTCCATCTGCTATAATCTCTCCCTTTTTAAGAAGCATAACCTTGTCTGCTATACACTCAATATCACTTACTACATGAGTTGCAAATAAGATAATTTTGTCCTTACTAAGCTCAGCTATGTAATTACGAATACTAATGCGCTCTTTGGGGTCAAGTCCTGCTGTAGGCTCGTCTAAGATTAAGATTTTAGGGTCACCGAGTAAGGCTTGAGCAAGAAGTACTCTTTGCTTCATGCCTCCTGAAAATCCACCGATTTTCTTATTAGCAACATTTGTTAAGTTAACGATGTTTAAAAGCTCGTCTATCTGTTCCTTTACAGTCTGACCTTTATCATTCTTTCCCTTAACCCCTTTGATTTCAGCCATATATTTTAGAAATGCTTTTGGTGAAAAATCCTCATAAAATCCCTGCTGCTGTGGCATATAGCCTATAAGCTTTCTAAAGTTCTTACCTAACTTTAGAATTTCTTCGCCATCATATAAAATCTCGCCACCTTCTTTGCCCTTGTTACGAGCAATGTTGTCAGTGATAAGATTAATCATGGTCGATTTACCGGCACCATTGGCACCAAGGATTCCATATATACCAGGTTCAAAAGTGTAATTGACAGACTTTAAAGCCTGTACCGTTCCATAAGTTTTACTAAGATTGATTAATTCTAATTTCATAGTGTTCTTCCTTTCTTCACAAACTGCATATAAATTATACTTCCTATTACTAGTAACACTAAAACAAATGCATAATAAACAGTTATCGATTGTGTAGAATCATTGAATACCGGCAAGTATGCCACATATCTTCCAATTGACCATTTTTCCATAACCTCAAAGCCTATCATATAAAGCATTTGTGGTATCGTAATAAACATACTTACAATTACGCAATATATCAGCTTTACATACTTTGAAATAAAACAAATACACGCAGATAAAGCTACTAAAAGTATAAATTTCACAATTAAATCTATAATAATAAAGCCTATAATTGGTGGATTTATTATACATTTTTCAAAAAGCGGCAGACTCTTTAATGGTGCACCAAGCATATCAAGCTCATATACTTTTGAAATCTTATGATAATATATGCCATAGCTTATAAGTTCAAATATAGCTATAAGTAAAGCATTTGTTCTAATCTTTCTTAAAAGCCATTTTTGACGGTTCTTATATGTATTTGCTAATATATTTACGTTACATTTCTTTTCGTAGGAAATAAATCCTGCTGAAATCATAATTGTAGCTACGACATTTATTAGTGCCATTAGTTTTTGACTGTCGTTTTGAACCGGTCCAAAAACATTGTCATATTCATATGGTTTTAGTGCTACGGCATCTATGCCTTGTGTATCAAGCTTTTTTAGATAGTCAACATTTGCTCTAATCGTGTTTAAAACCGATAATCTATTTTCAATAATATATTTGTTATTTTTATCATTAACATCTATTGAGGCTAACAGCTCTTCGTATTCATTTTCAAAATGTTTATACACTTCTTCTAATTCATTAGAGTAGCTAAGTCCCTTTGCTGCATCATAGTATTCTGAAACATAGATTGTATCTGCTAAATATATGTTTCCACCGCCCACATTTACTTTGCTTACAATGTATATAAGTATTGCAAGAATAACTACAGCACGCTGTGAAATTAGAATCTTATAAATTTCTTTTATGGTAGTTGGCATTACTTCAATAGCTTGGCTTATCATATCCATAATACGGTTTACAATTCGCTCAAATATATTACTCTTTCCAGTAAAATATCTTCTTGCATTAATATAAAAGTTTATAAGGAAGCTTAATACTCCTAATACCACAGACATTATAATACTAGATTCAAACAGTTCCATTATCCCAAAGTCATATCCCCAGTTGTAGTATTCTATAGCCTTGTTTGGATACATAAGATAATACATATTTATGTATTTTAGAGCTCTAAACACCGTCTTTTTTGATACTGCCATATGTATTATTACATTTATGGCACATATCAAAATAAATGCAAACATACCTATGTTAACATTGCTAAACAGCGACAATACAAACCATAAAAGCATAACTAAGGCAAATGCCATTATCGCTGAAACTAACATCTGCAAGAACATAAAGCCTATACGTGACAAGTTTCCTGATGTTAGTAAAAACATTTCATCACACGCAGCAGGCAGGTTAATGTCTTCAAAACCGCCATATATCTTTAATAGTATAAATGTTGATTCTAAGTAAAATAAGGCACTTATTACAAATGCAAGTCCTAAAAGAATCAAGGTTCTCTTTATAAATAGCTTACCTCTTCCGCTTTTACCGGTATGAATTATATAATATAATCCGTTTTTTCTTTCAGCAAAAAAGCCATATACACAAAAGACTAAAATCAACAAAATAAATATGTGATTATAATCATACGCATATAATTCTTCAAGCCAACGACCATTACTAAGTGAAACCTTTGCATCCTTTATTTCATCTAAATCATAATAAGTTTTATAAAGATTAATGCGTTCAAAACTTTGTGCTTCATAAAAATCAGTACTTAAAACAGCACGTGCAAAATTCATTTTTTCTTTAACATTTGTATGATAATTATCTATGTATTCTGCTTTGGCTGTAATCAAAGTTCTTGCACTTTTAATGTCATCGGTTACAGTATCTTTATTAATACCATAGTCTTTTATATATTGTCCCCATGCAAGTCTGTAGGCATCAGTATATGTATTACTTTCGTCTTTATTTTTTAATGTATACTCTTTTAAGATGTCGTAAACAGCCATCTCTTCTTTGCCTTTTTCATTAAAGCTGATTAAAAGCAATGCATTTAAAATTAACAATACTAGTATTATTAACAAAAAACGTTTGTTTAGTATTCTCTTTAGTTCGCCCATGTAAACACCACCTTACTATTCATATATTGTTTTTATTTCAAAATCTGCACCTGATAAAAATTGTTCTCTGTTTATCAGCGTCACGCCATAGTTCTTTGAGGTTTCTGTTAATCCATGTATCATGATATATCTGCCGTCAATGCCTTTTATTCTAAAGTCCCCCTTTTCCCACTGTGCCTCAGGAAAACCTCTTTCTTGCATTTTTTTCCTAAATGAATCTAAAACATCAAATTTATATTGTCTTACTATATTACCCTCTTTATCAATTGCTGTTAAATATGGATACGTGTCCGAAGCACGTAAAAACGTATAAAAATATTCTCCATCAAACGCAAAGGAATTACAGCCTTTATATATAACCTTACTGCTATTATTAGAATAGTTAAATGCAATTATATTATTATTTGTACCGTCATTACCAAGCGTATATATAGTAGCATCATCATCCATATACATATTATTGACCGAAGGTATAAATCCTGATATTATGCTCCATGCATTATAATCCTTATTGCCTACATAAGATGCTAACACTTCAAATTTTTTATTTTCATTAGAATATTTAGTTACATAGTATTGCATAGGATTATCCTTTTCGAAAAATCTATTGGTTCCACCGGCAATAAAATATACATCCTTGCCACAACTTAATACGGATACACTATTTAAAAAAACACCTATTCCATAGTCTCCAGGAAACATAAAGTCACCCAACTTTTCTGGTGTAGCTTTTTCTTCAAGCTTAACCCTCATACAATTATATTTAAACATATATTTATTAGCTTCCATTGTATTAACATCGACATCACACATTATGTAATAAAAATATCCGTCTACTATTTTATAAGAACCATATGTTGTGCAAAGAGAAGGGCGTTCGCCATATAATGAAGCTAATTGCGCTATAATAACCTTGTCATTTAGATTACCATTGTAACGACATAAATTGCTTATATTTTCTTTTGTGCGCTCTACCATATATAAGTATCCATCATATAAAAGTACTTCATTATTTTCACAAGCAAAAATATTAGTATTATAATCCATTTTACCTATAAATCCATCACAACCTTGAGTTTTATGACTACACTCAGCTCTTGAACACATCGGAATGCTTATATCTGAATCAAAATCGTAAAAAAACAAAACGCCTTCCCATATAAAATAATAACCCTCTTCCGCAATAGCCATACTATCTACCACTAAATCCATTGATTTAACTTGATCATATACATAATCCTTAAATAATTCATTATGATTTTGTAATGTGACATTTTCTATTGGACCACTTTCTCTATGACAAGCAATCAAAAACATAACACTAGATATAACAATACAAATAAATACTTTTTTAATCATAATGTTCCTCCTAAAACAAAAAAAGTTTCTCTATACATCAATTGTATATAGAGAAACTTTAAGATTAAAGTAGGTATGCCTTAAGATTTCTTTGAGAAAACCTTAAGATTTTATTAAGGTGTTAGTTTTTGGTACTTTTCCACTCCTCATACAAGGGCTTTAAAACCTTTTTCCTTGTTATTTCCACTAAGCCTAATTTTGTCATACCCATAAGCGTAGTTTTAACAGGATCCCTCTTTAAAAGCCTTGCAAAATACTCTAATAACTCCTCTTTCATTTCGTCAGCAATCATATCTATAAAATCAATTATTATAATACCAGAAAGATTTCTTAATATAAGCTGTTTGGCTATTTCGTTAGCAGCCTCTTTATTTATTTTAAGAAATGTTGCCTCGCGGTCCTTGTTTTTGCCGTCAAATTTGCCCGTATTTACATCTATTACAACCAAGGCTTCTGTTGGCTGGATTATAAGATAACCACCAGATTTTAGCCACACACGCTCCTTTAGGGCATCATTTAATCGATTTTCAATGTTATACAGCTTATTTAAAGATAATAAATCATCCTTGTACAAACGTAGCTTTTGTGAGTCTTCAGGATAATTTTGCCAAAGATATTCCTTTACATATTCATAAATATCTATATCTTCAACAACTATCTCACTAAGCTCCTTGGCATTTGCATTTCTTATTATATTAACGAAATTTTGTGGTGCACTGTAAAGCTTTGTATATGCCGGTCTGTGCTTAGCTATGGAAATTATATCGTTATATATATCAATTAGCATATTTGCTTCGTTCAAAATGTTTTCCATAGTGGTTTCGTAAGCATTTGTACGAATTACAAAACCATAAGCATCATTTTTTAATGGTAAAAATGCTTCTGTTATTGCATTTTTAAACTTTACATCACCTATTTTATTGGATATGCCAAGCTTTGGATTGCCATGATTTAAAACGACATACTTACCCTGTAAGCTTAAATTAGAGCTTGCTACTGCCATCTTGGTTTTTATAGCATCCTTAGTTACTTGAACCAGTATTAAATCGCCAACATTAAGCTTATCGCTATTCTTATTATTGATAAAATAAGGCTTTGGATTTTCATCTAATGAAAAATAGCATTTTGTATCTGGACCAATAGCAATAAATGCTGCATTGATATTTTTTACTATATTTTCAACCCTACCAACATAAATATTATTTAAAAATGAGCTTTCCATATCTTGCGAAAAATTAACCGAAACAAGCTCTGTATCGTTAAATACAGAGCTTACTATTTTATCATGAAGTTTTGTAATTACTATTTTTGACATAAAACCTCTACTAATTTACATAATATTTTTATGTAAACTATCTTCTTGCAAGTTCTCTTATTATATCATCCCAGCTTACTTCTTTAAGTGACATAAGAACCATTACATGATATAAGAAATCGGAAATTTCGTATTTAATCTCTTCCTTATCAGGATTCTTAGCAGCTATGATAATCTCAGTAGCTTCCTCTCCCACTTTTTTAAGTATTTTGTCAATACCCTTATCAAACAGATAATTAGTATATGAACCCTCCTTAGGATTAAGCTTACGATCTTCGATTGTAGCCATTACATCGTCAAATACTTTTAATGGATTTGTTTCATCATAATCCTTCTTTAAAAGGTTGCGATAGAAACAGCTTCTATTGCCCGTATGACATGCAGCACCCACTTGTCTTACCTTTGCTAATAATGTGTCATTATCGCAATCAATTTCCATTGACATTACATATTGGAAATGTCCCGATGTAAGGCCTTTAACCCATATTTCATTGCGACTTCTGCTAAAATAGGTCATTTTTCCTGTGTTAACTGTAAGCTCAAATGCCTCTTTATTCATATAGGCAAGCATTAATACTTCATTAGTCTTATAATCCTGTACAATAACAGGTACCATACCATCAGAATTAAGCTTGAATTCATCAAAAGAAATGCTGCTTGTAAATGTATTTACATTATAGCCCTTAGCTTTTAATTCCTGCTTAATAGCCATAAAATCAGTGTTTGCATCAGCTTTTATAATTGTTCCATTTGCATATGAAGTAACATTAAGTGTAGTCTTTGGAAGCGCATCATAACAAATTACACCACTAATATTGTTAAGCTTTGCAAGCTCCAATGCATTTTCATTGTTACAATCGTACATTAAAGAAATCTTTTCCTTACCAAATCTGTCAGAAACCTCTTTAAGCATATCCATATTAGAAGCCTTTGATGCCTGTAAAAATACATTTCTTGCGCCTGCATAAATATATTTCTTAACATCCTCTACTCGCTTTACATTACCACCCACAATTACTGGAATGTCTATTGCTGTAGCGATATTTTTAATAATTGCGATTGCTCTTTCGTGACTTGCATCATCGCAAGAATTGTCTGTTATAATAATTTCGTCTGCACCATTAGCATTAAAGCTTTCAGCTAAAGAAAGTAATTCCTTTTCGTCAGAGTCCGTATTTATACTAAGTGTAGCAGCTAATTTCATAGTATTTTTAATCTTAAAAAGGTTTACTGCTTCAATTAAATCAATCTTATTTTCATAAATAGCTTTTCCAATTATAGCGCCGTAAATGTTTTGCTCACTTAAAGCCACTAAATCATCCATCTTCGACATGCCACCAGAAGCCACAATATCAAGACCTGTAGCATCTGATAAAAGCTTTGTCTGTTCAACATTTGGCCCGGTAAGCATTCCATCTTTTGAAATGTCTGTATAGATAATTGTTTTAACGCCCATAGACTTCATTTGATTGCATAAATCGATGGCAGTTACATTACTAACCTCTTCCCATCCAGAAATGGCAACCATACCATTTTTTGCATCTACGCCAACTACAATTCTTTCTGAACCAAATTTTTCTACTGCTTCCTTAACAAATTCAGGATTTTGTACAGCTTTTGTTCCAATAATTACACGGTCAACACCTAAATCAAGTATTCTTTGAATGTCCTCATGGCTTCTTATGCCGCCACCAAGCTCAACTGGTATATTTACCGCTTCTACTATTTTCTTGATAGCATTTGCATTAACAGTTTGTCCTTGTAAGGCACCATCTAAGTCAACTAAATGTATGTAATCTGCGCCACATTCTTCAAAATATTTTGCAACCTTATATGGCTCGTCGCAATATACTGTAACATCGCTGAACTTACCTTGTTTTAATCTTACGCATTTTCCATCTTTAATATCTATTGCTGGAAATAATTTCATAATTATAAGCTTCCTTTCGTAGATAAAATATCTTTAATTCTTGAATCCTTCATACTTGCTTCATCTAAAGCCTTTGCAAATGCTTTAAACATAGCTTCAATTGTGTGGTGGTCATTTGAAGGTTGTGATAATAACTTGATGTGTAAATTCATACCTGCAGAATATGACACAGCATAGAAAAATTCCTTTACCATTTGCGTATCAAAATAGCCTACAGTAGGTGTATTAAATTCTGCATCAAACACAAAATATGGTCTTCCAGATAAATCTATTGCACAAAGTACAAGTGCCTCGTCCATTGGAAGTATAATTGAACCATATCTTTTAATGCTCTTTTTATCGCCAAGTGCTTCTTTTATAGCTTGTCCAAGAACTATACCCACATCTTCAATTGTGTGGTGACAGTCTACGATTAAATCGCCCTTTGCCGAGATATTTAAATCAAATAAACCATGCCTTGTAAAGCTTTCAAGCATGTGATTAAAAAATCCTATGCCTGTATCAATTGAACCATTACCCTTACCGTCAAGGTTAATAGTAAGCTCAATATCTGTTTCTTTAGTATTTCTAACTACAGTTGAAGTTCTAGCACCCATAATCGTCCTCCTAAACTATTCAAATCTAACCTTAATTGAATTTGCATGAGCAGTTAAGCCCTCTGCGTTTGCAAAGCTTTCAATATCCTTATGTATTGGCTCTAGAGCCTCTTTAGAGTAATAAATGATACTCGATTTCTTGATGAAATCATCTACGCTAAGTGGCGAGAAGAATTTTGCAGTACCATTTGTTGGTAAAACATGGTTTGGTCCGGCAAAATAATCGCCTAAAGGCTCTGAGCTGTATTCTCCAAGGAAAATTGCTCCCGCATTCTTAATCTTTGTCATTACATTGAACGGATCCTTTGTGACAATCTCTAAATGTTCTGAAGCGATTTCATTTGCTACGTCAATCGCTTCCTGCATATCTTTTACAACAAGAATATATCCATAATTTTCTAATGATTTCTCGATAATTTCCTTCTTGCTTAATTCCTTTGTAAATGCTTCAACTTCTGCTGACACCTTGTTTGCAAGTTCACTACTTGTTGTAACAAGTATAGCTGATGCCATTTCATCATGCTCTGCCTGTGATAAAAGGTCTGCTGCTATGTATCTTGCGTTAGCTGTTTCATCAGCAATCACAAGAATTTCGCTTGGTCCTGCAATAGAATCAATATTTACAAAGCCATAAACTGCCTTTTTAGCTAATGCAACAAATATATTACCTGGTCCAACTATTTTATCAACCTTTGGAATACTCTTTGTTCCATAAGCTAATGCAGCAATTGCCTGTGCTCCACCAACCTTATAGATTACGTCTACACCTGCTTCAACAGCCGCTACTAAGGTTCCCGGATTTACCTTGCCATCTTTTGATGGAGGTGTTGTCATCTGTATTGTTTTAACACCTGCAACCTTTGCAGGAAGAATGTTCATAAGAACACTTGAAGGATATACAGCCTTACCACCAGGTACATATACACCAACCTTTTCAATTGGTGTTACCTTTTGACCAAGAATTGTTCCATTTTCAGTTGAATCAAACCAACTGTACTGCTTTTGCTTTATATGATAATCTCTGATATTGACAATCGCTTTTCTAATAATTTCAAGTAAATCCTTGTCTATAACAGCATAAGCTTCTTCAATTTCTTCCTTTGTAACAACGATATTGCTTTCATTTAAATCAAAACCATCAAATTTCTTTGTATATTCAAAAACAGCTGCATCGCCATTTGCCTTAACATTACTCAAGATATCTGCAACAGCAGCTTCATAGGTTCCATAGCTGTTAGGGCTTCTTTTTAAAAGATTTTCAAGTATATTAACCTTACTGTTTTCATCTAAATTTATAATTCTCATAATGCTTCTCTCCATTATTCTTTATTTGCGTATAAATTTTTCAAATCATCTATAAGTTTGTTGATACGTGCATGCTCCATCTTCATACTAACCTGATTAACAACCATTCTTGCTGATAATGGACAAATCTCTTCTAATACCTCTAAGCCATTTTCTCTAAGTGTTGCACCAGTTTCAACGATATCAACAATAACCTCTGATAAGCCTACAATTGGAGCTAATTCAATCGAACCATTTAGTTTGATTATTTCAACTGTCTGATGCTTTTTGTTATAAAAATAATCCTTTGCAATGTTTGGATACTTTGTTGCAACTCTGATCAAATCATGATGCTGTAAAAGCTCCTTTGCACTTTCAGGACCACACACGCACATTCTGCATTTACCCATTTGCAAATCATATACTTCATAAAGACTTCTGCCTTCTTCTAAAATGGTATCCTTGCCTACAATCCCTATATCTGCAGCCCCATATTCAACATATGTTGGAACATCATTAGCTTTAGCAAGGAAGAATTTAAATCCAAGTTCTTCGTTAACAAATATAAGCTTTCTTGAAGTCGGATCTTTCATCTCTTCACAGGTAATTCCGATTTTTTCAAATATTTCAAGAGTTTTCTTAGCTAAACGACCTTTAGCTAATGCAAATGTAATATATCTCATTGTTATTTCTCCGTTTCTACATCAAATCGTTAATGTTGACATCTTGGCAAGTCTTTGTTGCTGCATTAATTACGCTTGCAGTATCATCTTCTTTAATATAAACAATGCCACCAATATAGTTCTTGTTGCAGTATTCAATATACTCATCCATTGACTTATTTGAGTCTTTTTCAATAAGATTAACTGCCATATTAACGCTTCTGTTATTCTTTGCGAGCAAAATCGCATATTCTGCCTTAGCAGTATCATATAAAATCATTGTTGTATTCTTGGCAATTGGAATATCAATTTTTTGTCTGTTAAGTGCTGCCATAAGTCTATCCATTGTAATTGAAAAACCGATAGATGGCGCATTTTTTCCGAATTGTGATATAAGCTTATCGTAACGTCCACCATTAACGATTGCATCACCTGTTCCATAGGTGTACACCTTAAACATAATACCTGTATAATAAGTAAGGTTGCTTAACATACCAAGATCAATGCTTACATATTTATCAAAATCATAGAGCTTTAATAAATCAATAAGCTTAGCTAAACGACTGATTGCATCAAGTGCAGTTTTGTTAGATGTAAGCATTTTAGCTTCATCAAGTAGTTCTACTGTACCAAACATCTGTGGCAGTCTTAAAAGTGTATTAGCAGCCTCGTTATCAATTCCAAAGGATTTTACAAGCTCTTCTACACCAAAATAATTCTTATTTTGAATAAGTTCTCTAAGATTAGCTTCGCTATTACTATCAATTCCAATCTCTTCAACTAATCCCTTAAAGAAACCTATATGACCAATTTCAATCTGAAATTCCTTAAGGCCTGTGTTAAGCAACGAGTCTATAACTAACGCAAGTATCTCTGCATCTGCAATTACAGAATCTTCACCAATTAATTCGGCGCCTATCTGAGTAGTTTCTTTTAATCTACCTTGATAGCTTGAATTATTAATAAATGTATTCGCTGTATAGCATAACTTAACAGGAATACTCTCATTTGAAAAATATTTAGCCGCACAACGTGCAATTGACGGTGTTACATCAGGTCTTAAAACCAATGTATTACCATCTCTGTCAAATAATTTAAACATATCCTTAGAAGCTACACTTCCACGTTCCTTGTTAAATATATCAAAAAACTCAAAGCTTGGAGTTTCTATATCCTGATAACCATATAGCTTTAATACATCATGTATCTTATTCTCTATTATAATCTTTTTAACACACTCGCCATTATAAATATCTCTGACACCTTCTGGTGTATGTAATAAACTATTAATCATAAACAAAATCCTTTCAATTAATCATTTTATTATCGCATATATATGTATGTTTTTGCAAGTAAAATATGAATAACTTTAGTCTGCTAATTCGCTAATCAATTACTACACTATAATATAATACTAAATACAACATTTGTCAATATGCAATAAGAAATCCGCTCGAAATAGAACGGATTTCTTACTTTGCTTATGTATAATAATTAAAATTTAAATACGTTAATTGAATTTCTTAGCTTATCAGCTACATCCTTAAGCTCCTTACCTTGTGAAGCAACATTTCCTACAGTTGCAGTAACTTCTGAAACTGATGCCAAAGTTTCTTGTGAGCTTGCAGCATTCTCCTGGGCTATTGCGGTAAGATTTGAAACAACATCCACAACCTTAGTTCTTGCATCATCAAGCTTGTCCATACTTGACGATATCATATTTACACTTGCAATTGAGCTATCAATGCCCTTTTTAACCTCGTCAAATCCAATTCCTGTCTTTTCAACATTTGCACTTTGTTCATTAATAATCAATCTAACTGCCTGCATTGTTTGAACAGCATCTTCTGAATCCTTGATTAAAGAATCGCTTATTTCCTCAATCTGCTTAGCCGATTCATTTGATTGTTCTGCAAGCTTTTGAATCTGTGCCGCTACTACTGCAAAGCCACGACCCTGCTCTCCAGCTCTGGCAGCTTCAATAGAAGCGTTTAATGAGAGGAGATTTGTCTCTTCGGCAATCTCAGATATCATTGTGATAGCTTGCTTTATCTTTAATGCAGACTCATTAGTTACATTAGTTTGTGTATATATTCTATCAATTGCTGACTTTGTTTTATCATTGGTTGAATCTAATTGTTTTAATGTTTCAAACGCTTCATCGCTTGCTTTTTGCATAGCATTAGAATTCGATGATAATAAATTAACCTGACCTACGGTGTTTTCAACCATATCGCCAATCAAAATAACATTTTCTGTAGCAAGTTGTGTCTCTTCAGCTTGTGAATTTGCGCCTTGAGCAATCTCTTCTACTGCACGCTCAACCTGTGTTATGGCATTATTAGTCTCATTTGTATTAAGGCTTAAATTATTAGCCGACTCATTTAGAAAATCACTTTGCTTTTTAAGATCTTCAACTATCTTCATCAATGATTCACGCATCTTAAATATCGAACAAGCCATAGTACCAATTTCATCTCTACGTGCCGCAAGCTTTTGTTCGTTGCCACTCGCTCTAAAATCAAGTGTTGATAAATTAGCGATACCATTATTAAGCATTTTAATAGGTTTAATAATTACAAGCGACATTACAGTGCCTAAAACCATCGCAAGTACAAGCCCAACAACAAGTACAAATACTACCTGTACATTAACTTCTCCTAAAAATTCTTCTGTTACATGTTCTTTAATAACCGGCATAAGTGCCAACACCATAATAAATGACGATATAAATGTACATAACTGTATTACAATAACAATTCTAACCGCCATCGAATTAAGTAACTTTTTCATAGCAGTCCATCCCTTCTGTGCAAATCTTATATAATTATACAGCAAATGTCGCTTTTTTTCAAGTTATTATAACAGTTTTATTATCTATTTTCCAAATCTTTTTGTATCATTTCAAGATAATGTATCATAATTCCGTTCTTGTTATTGATTTTGTAACTCTTATCTATTTCTGCATAGGTAAAGCTCTTTCTACCACCACTTTTAGCTCTTTCCCAAAACTTAACAATATCTTTTAAAGGAAGATAATATAATTCATCTTTATTGGTATAATTAATTATAATAAATGCAATACCGCCCTGCTTTTCAAAATCTAACATAAAATTTATCTGATGTTCGTGAATATTATGTAGAGGGAATGTATCCACTCTACATTCTTTAGCATCAAAGCACACAGGAATTCCTTGAACTGTACCTATATAGTCAACAGTACTTTTTTGATCAAAATATGCCAGTGTAATATGTCTATTCTCTTTATCAATATTAATCGGTGTAATTGGTGTTGGAATTTTTTGGATTAAAGCCAGACCATTGTCTCTATATTTTTCATTTGTAAGATTTATTAAATCTTCTAAGCCCTTACCTCTAAGACCTCTACTTGTCCATGCCATGTATATTATCTCCTTTTAATACATTTAAAAACTTATCAGGAAGTTTAGCTGTATAAACAGTCGTTTTATCCGGCATCACAAGCTCATACGCATGCAAAAGCTGACTTTCAAGCTTATAAATGCTCTTATACTTATCATTTATGGTCTTATCACCATATTTATAATCGCCAATAATTGGATGTCCAATAGATGCCAAATGTGCTCTAATTTGATGAGAACGACCTGTAATAAGATTAACCTTTAAAAGCGTTACCTTTTCATTAGAATCCATAACTATGTATTCTGTCTTAATTGGCAAAGCGCCTTCAATCGCATCTTTTAAAATGCTTACTTTATTGGTTTTTTCGTCTTTAAAAAGATAGCCGTCTATAAGACTTTTTCCAGACATTTTGCCCTTTACAAGACATAGATAAAACTTATGAAGACTGCGACTTTTAAATGCCTCATTCATATCCTGAAGACCCTTTAAGGATTTGCCAGCAACGACAATTCCAGAAGTATTTCTATCAAGTCTATTGCAAATTCCTGGTGTAAATGTCGCCAAATCTTCAGTAGTCAAACTGCCTGTGCTCAATAAATATTCTATTATATGTTCAACCAAAGACACATCATCCTTTGATGCTTTTTGGGACAGCATTCCTACAGGCTTATTAATTACGAGTATATCCTTATCCTCATAAATTATATCAAGCTTAATTTTTGAAGTTTTCTTAACAACCGTCTGTTCCTTTTTGCTTCTAAAACTTTCAATGGTATCTTCAGCCAAAAACAAGCGCACAACGTCATTTATTAATAGCTTTTCATTACCCTCAGCCTTTTTTCCATTAAGTGTAATATTCTTTTTTCTAAGCATCTTATAAAAGAAGCTTTTAGGAGCTAAATCCATATATTTTGCAAGATATTTATCAAGCCTTTGATTAGCTTCATTTGCATTAATTACAAGCTCTCTCATACTTCACCTATATATTTAAAATAAGCAATTTATTTGCTATGGTTATCATTTGTTCTTTGTCTTTATCTGTATATGTATCTTTTGAAGAAATGGAAGCTATACGCTTTTCAAACAGCTTTTCATCAGTAAAAATTTTCACATTTATCTTAATATCCTCTACTTTAAGGAATTTTTCTATTTCTTTTTCAAGCTTTGTGGTATCTTTGATATCTGAATCTGAACATATTATTATATTTTCAAGATTAATAAATGCTACATCTGCATGAAATGCTTTCTCTTTTGTAGACAAAACAAGCTCATATATAGGCAATAAGCTTCCTGCAAGTTTAGAAAGCTCATCAGCCCTACTCTTATCTAAAGACTTATATTTTATAAACATAAAAAATCCCACAAGTGCCTTGCCAGTAGGAATTGCCGTAACTGCCGCAATTACAGTTATTACATTATTGCGGTTGCCATGCAACTTAATTCCTATAAAAACAAGTGCAACAATAATCGCAATCCCAAGCAATGATTTTAAAAGCTGTGATGTCTTTTTGTATCTTATATAACCTATATTTCCTTTTAGTACTTTTTTCATTTTAAGCCTTCTTCTTCATTAATGATAAAATAAATCTATGTGGCAAGAGCTTTGCAGCAATTCTAAAGATTTTCATTTTCACTCCATAGACTGATAATTCATCTGATAAAGCTGCATCCTTAATTGCTTTTTGAACGACCTTTTTAGCATCTGCCATTGTTAGACGTTTTAATAGAGGTATTTTTTCATCATTATATGCTGTTTCAAAAAATGCTGTTTTTACCGGTCCAGGGCATACAGCTGTTACTGATATACCTCTTTCTAAAAGTTCTCTGTTTAGAGCTCTTGAAAAACTTAAAACATACGCTTTGGTTGCTGCATATACAGCAAAATCCGGTTGAGGTGAAAATGCGGCAGCAGATGCAACATTTATTATACGGCTCTTTTTAGACATATATGGCAATACCATATGTGTAATTGCCGTTAATCCTTTGCAGTTAACATCAATCATACCTATCTCATCTTCATAATTACCTGTTGCAAACTCGCCATATTTTCCATAACCTGCACAGTTAATCAAGAGTTTAACGTCTGGACTTTGACTTTCTAATTCATTAGCAAAATCTGATAATGAAGCATTATTAGATATATCAAATGCAAAGCATCTTAATGGTGCTGTAACATCTAAGGCAAGCTCTGTAAGTTTTTCCTTACGTCTTGATATAACCCAGATTTCATCTAACTTTGAGTATTTTTCAGCCATTTGTAAAACAAACTCTTTTCCCATGCCTGATGAGGCACCTGTTACGATTGCAATTTTCAACTTAATCACCTTTTCTTATTAATATTTCTTGGTGGAATCAGACATTTCTTATCAAAACCTATAAGGTCTTGTCTGTTTTCCTTAACTAAAGCTTCCCTTACTAACGAATAATTCTTAGGATCTTTATATTGTATCAATGCTCTTTGCATCGCTTTTTCGTGTGAGCTTTTAGGAACATATACCTTTTCCATTGTACGTGGATCGTAGCCTGTATAATACATACATGTAGAAATTGTTGACGGTGTAGGATAAAAATCCTGAACCTGTTGTGGCATATAGCCTAATTCTCGTATATATTCAGCTAATTCTATTGCATCTTTCATTGTAGAACCCGGATGCGAAGACATAAGATATGGAATAACATATTGTTCCTTGTTAAAACGAGAATTAATCTTATCATATCTTTTTAGAAAGCTTCTATACACACCGTTTGAAGGCTTGCCCATATATTTTAATACATTGTCACTTACATGTTCTGGCGCAACTCTAAGCTGTCCACTTATATGGTGCGCACAAAGCTCATTTAAAAATGTATCATCTTTATCGGCCATTACATAGTCAAATCTTATACCCGAACGTACAAATACTTTTTTAACCTTTGGAATTTGTCGTAATTTTTTAAGCAATTGAACATAATCCTTATGTTCTGCCTTCAAATTAGGACATGGTGTTGGAAAAAGACACTGACGATTAGTACACGCTCCCTTTGTAAGCTGTTTACTGCAAGCTGGCTCACGAAAATCTGCCGTTGGGCCACCGACATCATGAATATTTCCTTTAAAATCTTTTTCCTCAGTAAATAGTATCGCTTCATTTACAATTGATTCATGACTTCTTGCCTGAATTATTCTTCCCTGATGAAAGGTTAAGGCACAAAAGCTACATGCACCAAAGCAGCCTCTATTACTTGTTATACTATATTTTATCTCATTAAATGCCGGTACACCACCAAATTTTTTATAGCTTGGATGATAATCCCTCATATATTCATAAGAATATACATCATCCATTTCCATTTGAGTAAGTGGCTTTGACGGTGGATTTTGCACCACAAACTGCTTATTTGGATATGGCTCCACTAATATCTTTGCACTAAATGGGTCTGTATTACAATATTGCTTATAAAAGCTTTTTGCATAGGCTTGTTTATTTTCAGATATAGTTTCAAAATCTTCAAGTAAAATGTAATCATAAACATTTTCAAGAGTATTTGTTTTATAAACTGTTCCAGCAATAAAAGTTATATCATTAATGTCAAGTCCGCTATCTAATGCATCAGCAATTTCGACTATAGATTTTTCGCCCATACCATATGAAATTAGATTAGCTGATGAATCCAATAAAATCGAACGTTTCACCTTATCTGACCAATAATCATAATGTGCAAGTCGTCTAAGACTTGCTTCTATACCGCCTATTATGATTGGAATTTGCTTATACGTTTTTCTTATTAGGTTACAATATACTATAGTTGCATAATCAGGACGTTTTCCCATAACACCACCTGGTGTAAATGCATCTGTGCTTCGTTTTTTCTTTGAAACCGTATAATGATTTACCATAGAATCCATATTTCCAGCAGATACCAAAAATCCAAGACGTGGTTTGCCTAAAACTGTAATGCTATTTTCATCCTTCCAATCAGGCTGAGAAATGATTCCTACCTTATAGCCGTGTGCTTCTAAAACTCTTGAAATTATGGCAGGTCCAAAGGAAGAATGGTCAACATATGCATCGCCTATTACATAGACAAAATCGCACTGCTCCCATCCTCTTTTTTTCATATCAGCTTTAGTTAAAGGTAAGAAATCCTTATACATTGCACACCTCAAAATTTCCTTCTAAAAGTTCTTTGTAATCCTTTATATAGTAATTGGCTAATTCTTTTTTTACATCAACCAAATCTTTAGTAAAATCATCCTCTACTGCACAGGTTTTCATGCCTGCAGCCTTACCTCCCTTAATTCCATTAGGGACATCTTCAAATACAATACAATCCTTTGGCTCTATTGACATTTGCTTTGCCGCTGCAAGGTATACATCTGGTGCTGGCTTTGAAACATTTACCTCACAGGAGGTTATAATACTGTCAAAATCTTCTAAAACATTATACGCCTTTAACACCTCAAGGACTAACGAACGATGATTTGCAGTTGCTATTCCGATTTTAATATTATTTGCTTTTAAATGTTTTATAAATTCAATTGCTCCTGTTTTAAATGGCACTTCATTACGATATTTGTCAACAGCCATACTGTTCCATGTATCCTTTATAACCTCAAGACTGTCTGAAAGTTTAAAGGTTTCTTTAAAATATACTGCTGTCTGTTCAAAGCTCATACCCTCAATTTCTTCTTTGAAATTAGGTGGCATAACCAAATTGCGCTCTGCCATATATTCAGTATCAATATTAACCCATACCCACATTGAATCTACAAGAGTTCCATCTAAATCAAATATAACTGCTTTTATATCCTTTAACATAAATTATCCTTCCTTTAAAGTCTTTAACTCATCTAATGTTAAGGCTCTGTATTCGCCTAATTCAAGGCTATTATCAAGCTGTAAGTTACCCATAGAAATACGTTTTAAATACAATACCTTTGAGCCAACAGCCTCAAACATTCTTTTAACCTGATGAAATTTACCTTCATAAATGGTAAGTTCAATTTCTGATACTTCATTGCTATTAAGAATTTTAAGCTCTGCAGGCAAAGTAGGCTTATCCTCGCCTATATCAACACCTTCTTTAAATGCGTTTATTACTGCAGCATCCATATGTCCTGCAACCTTTGCATAATATGTTTTTGGTATATGCTTTTTAGGCGATAATAAATCATGAGCTAAGGCTCCGTCATTAGTTATTAAAAGCAAGCCTTCTGTATCCTTATCAAGTCGTCCTACTGGAAATAAATCCTTTTTATTCGAGTCCTTTATCAAATCAATAATCGTAGAACAATGTTTATCCTCAGTAGCAGATATTACACCTGCAGGCTTGTTTAGCATATAATATTCATATTCTATGTAGCTTACAACAATACCATTTGCTTTTACAATATTATGCTCTAAATCTATTTTCATATCAGGAGATGTCACAATCACATCATCAATTGTTATTTTTTTAGACTTTATTAGATTTTTAACTTCACTTCTTGTTCCAACACCCATATTAGCAAGAAATTTATCTAATCGTACCAATGCCATTATTGCCATCTCCAACCTTTATAGTACTTATTTTTTAGCGTGCCATTATTTAGCTTTGCAAATCCTAATGAAAAGCCATCAACGCACACCAGATTCCAACCATTTGCTGTATCGGCTAAGACCTCTAAAGTCTCACCTTTTAAATATTTGATAACCATAGGGTCATCAGCCAAAAAATCAATTGTATTTTTAAACATATCTTTTTTAAGATACATAGCAAGAGCTTGTGAAGGCTCAAAGCGTTTATTGTCGAGAGTTCCAAGAAGTAAACCACTTCTAAGCTTACGTAGCTTAGCCTCATTAATACCTTCTTTAGGAAGCCATAAAAGCATATCATCAATTATAATAAGTTCATCAAGTGGTATTTCAAAATTAAGCAGTTTAAAGAACTTCAATACCTCATCATTAAGCTTTGGTGCCTTATCTTTTTTATTAGTTCTATAATTAACTATAGCCTCATCATTTTCTTTCTTAATTAAAGCTAAGAAATGTCCTTCGCCTTCCATTTTATGAGGCCAAATTCTAACACACTTAGATAACCCCATAAGGCCATTAGAAAAGCCTTCGTATGGGCTTATATCACATAGCGTAACGCCCTCTCTATTATTCATCAAATGAAGGATTGTTTCTTCATTTTCCAATGGCGAAAACGTACATGTAGAAAACATAATATATCCACCTGGTTTTAACATGTCATATGCATATAAAATAAGCTCTTTTTGGATTGCGGCATAGTAATCAGGTCCGTTATTTTCCCATTCCTTTATAAGATTACTATCCTTTCTAAACATACCCTCACCAGAGCATGGTGCATCAACCAAAATCTTATCAAAATAATTTTCAAAATAATTTACCAGCTTTTTAGGATCCTCGCTAAGGACATAAGCATTAGAAATACCCATTAACTCTACATTTTTAAGGAGTGCTTTAGCTCTTGTGTTACTAATATCATTAGTGTATAAAACTCCAGTTCCATTAAGCTTAGCGGCAAGCTCTGTTGTCTTTCCGCCTGGCGCCGCACACATATCAAGCACCTTATCTCCTGAATTTATTGGAAGTCTGTTAGCAGGGGTCATTGCACTCGGCTCCTGAATATAGTATAAGCCGGCAAAATAATAAGGATGTTTTGCCGGTTTATATTCTTCATCATAGTAATATCCATTCTCAATCCATGGGATTCTTTTAATTGGAAATGGACATATTTTTTCAAATTCCTCGCAGGAAAGCTTGAGTGTATTAACACGCAAGCCCGAATATTTATTAGCATTAAAGGATGCCATATACTGCGAAAACTCATCACCTGATAATAGTTTTGACATATTATCTACATATTGCTTTGGTAATTCCATAAATACTCCATTAACTTATGCCTTGCGCTCTGTAGCCCTCAGCTATTACGTCTAATTGTTTATTAAAGCTTTCTAATTGTTCCAAATCATCTTCCTGATATATTCTGTAAAATTCATTCTGTATTTTCATAACCTCTTTTTTGTTGGCTATCTTATACAAATTTTGAATGTTACTTAAAATGCAGCTTACAATATTATCCTTAATAACAAAGGAATTCTGTGCATCCATAATCTCTCTGTGCACGGAGCTCATCTCTTTATCAAGCAATAATACTGCTTCAGCAGAAGAATTAAGCTTTTCCTTAATATGCTTAGGAATATTATGACGGTACTTATATTGTAAAGAGTGCTCTATTGTAGCCCAGAAATTCATAGCAAGCGTTCTTATCTGAACTTCTGCCTGAATACGTTTTTTGCCATGAACCGTCTCAACATCATAATAAATAATTATGTGATAACTTCTATAACCACTTGGTTTCATATTAGCTATGTAATCCTTATAGCTTTTGATTTCCATATCACTTCTTTGCTTAATTATCTCTGCAACTGCATAAATATCTTCAACAAATTTACATATAATTCTGATACCCGCAATATCCTCAATCTGCTCTTCAATTTCATCAATAGGAATACTCTTTTTTTGAGCCTTTTCAAGTATTGAAGTAACGCTTTTAACACGTCCGGATACCTGCTCAATAGGTGAATACACGCCCTCTTGCGCATACTCTTTAATTATATGATTAAATTTAAGTGTTAACTCATCAACCGCTAATTCATATGGTCTTAGCGTCTGCTTCCATAATTGTATCTCCATTGTAACCCTCCAATATATATATTGCTTATATATTATAACATATTTAATAGCTATAATACAGCAAATTATTTTTTAAATATAACAAAATATAATATGGATTAATACTTATCTCTGTATCCTTATAATCGTAATATATACCCAAATGCAAATGCACTGGAAAATTACCCTTTGTACCTTCAATCTCGCTATATCCGGTATCGCCCATATATCCAAGCATTTCACCTGCTTTAACGTAATCACCAGGTTTAAATTCCTTTACATAGCTATCCAAATGCGCATAATACATATATAAGCCATTAGGACTTCTAATACCGATTCTATATCCTCCAAGTTTAAGCCAGCCAACCTGCTCTACTACACCCTCGCACATGCTGACTATTGGATATTTACCTGCGACATTTTCGAGTGCCATTATATCTGTACCTTCATGAGAACGTTCACCGCCAAAGCTTCTTGCATCCATAAAGCTGTTTTCAAAACCAATATATTTTGTTTTAGGATTAGTTGATTTTGGTATTGGAAAATATGTAAGATCATTAAAAATACTTGCATAAAGTTCTACCAATAAAAGATAATCCTCAACATCATCAGTAGCTATATTTTTTCTAAAATTTATAAATTTATCCTTGTTTAAACGTAGATTTTTAGGTATTTCAAAATTATTGCTAATCATAGTATATGCAATAGTTTCATATGCATCAAAATCATTTTCACCTGCAAAATCAAAGAGCTTTGAAAGACCATCCGAATCAAATTTAAAATTTCTTATTTCTTCAATGCTATTATCTATATCCGATATTTTTAAAACTGACATATTATTAAGCATATATTGCTGTAAAATGCAAATCAAAATGCTTAATAATATGATATATGCTACTGTTCTTCGCAATTAAAGGCTTCTAATACCGCAATTATATATTCGTATACTCTCTTAGTCGACGAAACACTAAGTCTTTCCATCGGTGTGTGAATATCATAAATATTTGGTCCAAAGGATATAGCATCAAGTCCTGGTATTTTGCTTACAAACAAGCCACATTCAAGGCCTGCATGAATTGCATCTATTGTAACGTCCTCGTTATACATATCTTTATATACCTTAGACATAATTTCTCTTAATTTTGAATCTTCCTTGTAAGCCCAACCCGGATAATCGCCATTTAAAACATAGTTAATATTTAACGAAGTTGCTAGGCAATTTAATTCCTTGACTACTGCCATTTTTTCACTTTCAATTGAGCTTCTTACAGAAAATATAATAGTAATTTTGTCAGCTGTCTGTGTTAAAACGCCGATATTTAGAGAAGTTTCAACAAGATTTTGCACTTGCTTGCTCATTGCAACGACACCATTTTTTGACTCAAACATAAGCCTTGCTGCCCTTGTTGCAACATCTTTAGTTAAAGCCTTTACTGTCTTTACTTCTCCAAACTCTACTGTTATTTCAATTGAATCTTCAATACCCTCATAACGTGAAATATATTCATTCCTAATTTCATTTATCATATCAGTAATTTGTTTAACATTATCCTTAGGTGTAACGAAATCTATACGTGCTTCACGGCAGATTGCATTATCCTTTTTACCGCCATCCATAAACACTACATACATAATATCTTTGGTTCGTAAAATGATATCACCTGCTATTTTATTTGCATTTGCTCTTCCCTTTTGTATCTCGACTCCAGAATGTCCGCCAATAAGTCCCGAAATCTTAATAGTTCCACTAACACCTGTTGCATCTGTGGTTTCTACTTCTAATTCGTTAATTACTGATATGCCACCTGCACAGCTTGTTAAAAGAATACCTTCTTCTTCTGAATCAATGTTAAGAAGATATTTTCCCTGCAAAGAAGAAGTATCTATAAGATTAGCTCCAATAAGACCTATTTCTTCGTCTATTGTAAATACTGCCTCGATTGCAGGATGCTTTAAACTATCATCCTCTAATATCGCTAATGCATATGCTATGGCGATACCATCATCACCACCAAGTGTTGTATCCTTCGCATAAAGGAAATCACCATCAATTTCTAATTGTAGAGCATCCTTTGAAAAATCAAAGTCAGAACTTCCTAACTTTTCTGCCACCATATCGAGATGTCCTTGTATAATAACAGCTGGCAAATGCTCATAACCCTTAGATGCAGGCTTTTTTATGATAACGTTATAATGCTCATCCTGAATATATTCAAGTCCATTATTTTTAGCAAATTCCACACAATAATCGCTTATTCTTTGCATATCTTTTGAGGCATGTGGAATTTCTGATATCTGCTTAAAAAATTTAAAAACATTCTTTGGTTGTAGTTCATTAATTTTAGTGTTCACGTTCTTCCTCCATTTAAATTTTTAATCATAATATCACTTTATCATAATATACTGTTAAAAAGCAAATTATGTGCAAAATCATGAAAAACAAATTTATTATAATATTTATTTTAATTCTTTTAGTAGCAAACCCTTCACTATGCGCCGTTGGAGGCTACGAGGGACTTTGCTTATGGTTTGATGTTATTATTCCAACTCTATTACCATTTATGATAATTTCAAATATACTGGTAAACAGCAATAATGTTGGTTCTAACGCCAATAATTATGCAGCATTTATCGGTGTAATGTGTGGCTACCCTATGGGCGCACAAATAAGTGGCGAGCTATACAAAAATAATATAATAAGCAAAAAAGCCGCCTATATAAGCTTTTGCATGTTTAACATGGCTAGTCCCGCTTTTATAGTTACATACATAGGTAAATACTGCCTAAATCGCCTTAGCTATGTTCCTTACATATTCTTTGCTATTTATGCACCATCAGTTATCTTATACCTTATTTTACGCTATAAATACAGCAAGCATTTTATTAAAAATGAATATATAAATAAAAACAGTCAGTCAATCTTTAAAATCATTGATAACGCTATCTATGCTGCCTCAATGACTTTGATAAAATTGGGCGGATATATTATAGTATTTTCAATAATAGCCTGTATGATTAAGAAAATTCCACTTGAATCAGAGTTATTAAAGGCTATTGTTATAGCATTTGTTGAAATAACAAATGGCATTAATTTTATAGCACAAAGCGATTTGCCATTTATGTATAAATATATCCTTGCTTCAGCATTTACAAGCTTTGGTGGGCTATCCTGCATAGCTCAAACAAAATGCATTCTTTTAGGCTGTAATTTAAGCATAAAAAAATACATATATTGCAAATTAATATTAGCATCCCTGACAGCGTTATTAGCATTTACAATATATGTATTATTAAATTAATCTTCTAACTCTTCAGGAAGACTATCTTCCATTGAAGGAACCATTATATCCTCTTCCCTGTTTGGATTAAGCTCCATTCTGTTGTTGATAACTATATCTAAGTCTTTATTTAATGAGCTTAATAATGAATCATATTTAGCTTTGTTTGTATCAATTGAATGTTCAATAATCATCTGTAAGTTAGCAAGCATATCATCTGTATATGCTATTGCGCCTTCACGAATTGTATTAGCATCCATAGTAGCACTGTCAAGAATCTCTTGAGCCTGTAATGTAGCCTTTGTTACAATCTCATGAGCTTCCTGATATGCTCTTTGCATAATCTCATGCTCGCTTACTAATTCCTTGGTTTGTATCTGTGCATTGTTGATAAGACTTTGAGCTTCTGCTTCAGCATTTGCAAGGATTGCATCCTTATTACTTAACATTCTTTGATATTTCTTAACTTCATCTGGAATTCTTTCACGTAATTCTCTTAATAAGTCTTCCATATCTGACTTAACCACAAGAATCTTTGTGCTTGATAATGGCTGATATTTACAGCTGTCAATGTACTCTTCAATTTCAGTAATAATTTGTTCGATTCTACTCATTTTGCTCATATTATTCTCCTATTTAATATTATACTTATCTTTTACCTTAGGAATTACCTGTTGTGGTAAAAATTTATTTAAATCGCCACCAAACTTAGCTACCTCTTTTACGGTACTTGAGCTTAGGTAAGCATATTGCAAACTTGTAATTAAAAATATGGTATCAAAGGTTGGTTCCATAGTTCTGTTTGTCTGCGCCATCTGCAATTCATATTCAAAATCGGTAATAGCTCTAAGACCTCTAATAACAACATCTGCATTTTTTCTTTTAACAAAATCAATTAACAAGCCAGAAAAGGCTTCAACCTCAACATTGTCTAAATGACTTGTTACCTCTTTTAACATATTAACACGGTCATCGGCTGAAAACAATGGATTTTTAGTGTTATTGTTAAGAACACCAATAATCAGTTTATCTACCATCTTAGCTGCACGTTCAATAATGTCTAAATGACCTAATGTTACAGGGTCAAAACTTCCCGGATAAATAGCTATCTTCATATATCCCTCCGTACAAAAACATGTTTATTTGTTTTGTATTGTTTTTCTCTTTCTATATAATAACCTATTTCTTCCAAATAATCAAATGTTGTTTCTAAAGAAGCTTCAATTATTATTAAAGTTTCTTCATTTACAAAATTTTTATTAGCAAGAAGCTCTAATACCTTCTTTTCTAAATCCATATTATATGGCGGATCCATAAATATTATATCAAAGCTTTCGTTTTCATTCAATCTATTAATTGCAGTAAATACATCTGCATTTAATACAATTGCATTATCAAGCAATCTTGTACTATTAAGATTATCTTTAATACATGCAAGTGCATTTTTGTCATTTTCAACAAAATATGCTTTCTTTGCACCACGACTTAAAGCTTCAATTCCTATTGCACCGCTTCCCGAAAAAAGGTCTAAAAATGTAGCATCATAAAGCATCGTATTAATCATATTGAATAATGTTTCTTTTATCCTATCTGTAGTAGGTCTTGTATCCATACCATTAGGAGCCTTTAAGTTAATTCTTCTTGCCTTTCCTGCAATTACTCTCACGTTATTCCTCCATACTTTCAACAGCCTCATTTGCCATATAAAGTAAATCCGCATCAGCATATATATCAGCCAATTCAAACAGCATTTCGCCACTTTGTCTTATGCCAAATATATCGCCCGGACCTCTAAGCTTCATATCCTTTTGCGCTATATAAAAACCGTCATTTGATTTATTTAAAATGTTAAGTCGTTCGTTTTTTGAAGCATCACCACTACCAGACATAAATATACAGTAAGATTGTGCTTCGCCCCTTCCTACACGTCCGCGTAACTGATGTAATGTAGCAAGTCCGAAACGTTCTGCATTTTCTACTAACATAACTGTGGCATTAGGAACATTTACACCAACCTCTATAACGGTTGTAGATACTAAAATGTGAATTTGTCCTGTTGCAAAACGTTGCATAATCTCATTTTTTTCTTCTGGCTTCATCTTGCCGTGTAAATGCTCTATCACTACGTTATCTGCAAATTCATTCTGTAGTTTTTTTGCATAATCAATTACATTTTCGCCCTCAAAATTCTCGGAATCTGTTGCTAATGG
>SVDX01000019.1 GCA_015057605.1 Lachnospira sp.
CTATTATAATAACAAAAGAATTCAGGCAAAAACAAAATGGATGCCTCCTGTAAAATACAGGGAAGCATCCATGTATTGCTGTGCCTAATTCATAAATCAATGTGTCCAGGATTCTGGGTACATATCAACCAGTCTAAGCGTTTTTTATTATTTTAACTTAGGTTCAAATATACGTGATGAAATATATCCCATAATCAACGCAGCTGAAGTTCCTAATGCTGCCGCAGTAAAGCCACCTTTAAATAATCCTAAAAAGCCTTCCTCATCGACAGCTTCTTTTACTCCCTCAAACAAAACATTTCCAAATCCTAACAGCGGAACGCTTGCTCCCGCTCCTGCAAATTCTAAAAACGGCTTATACACTCCTAACGCCCCAAGTACACAACCTGTACAAACTAAAAGCACCATAATTCTTCCTGGAAGCAATTTAGTTTTCTCCATCAGGATTTGTACTGCAATACAAATAAGTCCTCCTATAATAAATGCTTTTAATACCATCCTACTCATTCCTTTCTAAGATAATCCCATGAGCCACCCCTGGAATACTCTTACCTTCATTAAAGCTTGTCGGAGACAAAAGTGCACCTGTTGGCACAAATAAAATTCTCTTCCATTCCTTTTTCATCTTTCTAAGCAAATATGCGCA
Organism: Lachnospira sp.; assembly: GCA_015057605.1. Classification (GTDB taxonomy): domain Bacteria; phylum Bacillota; class Clostridia; order Lachnospirales; family Lachnospiraceae; genus SIG291. The sequence goes on from SVDX01000019.1 coordinate 647, forward strand.
TAAGGTAACCGCAGCACAACCACAGCCGCTTCCACCACTCGCAGTATTTTGAGTTTTCGAATCAAATATTTCAATACCACAATCCATATGCACCTTGCTTATATCAAATCCCTTTTCCTTCATTAGTGTTATCAGTATTTCCTGTCCTAAGCTTCCAAGGTCGCCTGTAACTATCTTATCATAATAGCTTGCATCAACCCCAAAATCCATAAAATTCTGATATATAAGGTCTGCTGCGGCTGGAGCCATACACGCCCCCATATTCATAGAATCCTTAACACCATAGTCAACTATTTTTCCAGTTGTTATTCCAGTTATTTTTACAGCCGAGGTCTCATTTCCAATAATTACTGCACCACAGCCTGTAACTGTCCATGTCGATGACAGTGGTCTTTGATTACCATATGCTAATGGAAATCTAAATTGCTTTTCAGCACTTGCAAAATGACTTGAAGCCACTGCCATTACTTTATTTGCATATCCAGCCGCTACAGTCATTGAAGCAAGCGCCATAGTTTCAGCCATAGTAGAACATGCTCCATACACTCCAAAAAACGGAATATTATAATCCTTTACACCAAATGAACTTGCAATTAGCTGACCTAATAAATCTCCGGCAAAAATGTATCTCATATCCGAAGGTGTATATGAAGCCTTAGAAAGCGCCAAAGCTATCGTTTCCTTTTGCAGCTCACTTTCTGCCTCCTCCCATGTATTTTTGCCAAACATACCATCTTCGCACACCTTATCAAAAAGCTTTCCTAAAGGCCCCTCGCCCTCTTTTTTACCCGCTATGCACGCCGTTTCAATTATATATGGTGCATTTGTAAATTTTAAGCTTTGTTTTCCTATCATTTGTTCCATTTACATCACCTCCATTACATTTAGAAGCCAATAGCCTAAGCCTAAAAGCCAACTAAAAAATATTCCGTATAATATAACAGGTCCTGCAATTGTAAATATCTTGCATCCGATGCCAAATACCTGTCCCTCTTTTTTATACTCTATAGCAGCCGACACAACTGAATTTGCAAAACCGGTAATAGGCACTAAGCTTCCTGCACCTGCAAACACCGTAATCTTTTGATAAATATTTAAGCCCGTAAGAACATTTGCCAAAAATATTAGTATAAGTGTTGTATATGCTGACGCAGTTTCTCTGTCAACACCATTTCCCTCAAATATTTCAATAACAATTTCAGCTCCGGCACATATAGCTCCACCTACAAAAAATGCTTTTATGCATGCAATTAAAAGATTATTCTTTTTAGTTACCTTCTCAACGTACTTTCCATATTCCTCATTTCGTTTTTCATCCAGCAAATTTCCCATGTTCACTCCTCCTTTAATTATTAAGTCCTATAAAGCCACCACACATTTTTCCAAGCGCCAGTATCAATATCACAATACCGAGTCCCATCGTAAGTTTACTTCGTCTTAAGCCTATTGGCATGACCTTTAATGTTTCCGCTAAAGAAGCTAAAAACACCCCCGTAAATGTACCCATAAAAAATGCAACCGCACCAACAGCCACAGCATTAAGCGGTAAGCTTACATCAAATATAAATACAATATTTGCAAATATAACTCCCCATATTGCGCATTCCTCATAAGCTCTAATAAATTTTTGCGTTTTAGTAATATAAGCTGCGCGATTAATTACTCTTACAGAAACAATGATTGCAAATATAGCTGCAGCAATCATTGCTCCACCACTAAATCCTGCTATTATAAGCACAACATTCTTAATCATTTATGGTTTTAACTCCTCACCGTTTCTTTTACTTATATCAATCAATGCCGTATTAATATCTGTTTCGTATTTCTTCATTTCCACAACAACTGGTGTGGGATCGTTATTCCATTTTTTGCCCACAAAATGATTGTAAAACACGATAATTCCCGTCGCAATTCCAAGTGAATAACTTATTTCAAGCACACCAAGGCCTTCTTTTTTCACCCCTGCAAGGCGATAAATATTTTCAAATACCCCTTTTATGTCTATATCATTTTCATATGCCATTATTGCAAATGCTCCACCAAAGAACACAATCATAGCGACAAATAAAAGTTTTAGTATCTGCAAAAGTTTTCCGTTTTTCTTTATTGAATAATCCACCACAAAATCTTCTTCTCCAAGAATCTCTATATCTGCATTTGGCATATGCTCATCAATAAGCTTAAGTACATATAGAATTGATACCGAAAACTTGCGTCTTTTCTCATCACCTATAGTAAACAAACAGAGTTTTTTTAGCTTTTCTACAGCTTTTTTATCTGCCGACCATATCGTTGCAACATCGCAAAGACAGACCTCTTTTTTATTAAGTTGTGCACATTTATCGCATTTTATATATATTTTTGAATCCATATTCTTTCCTCCCCATTTACTATTATATTTTTCTTCAAATAAAGGAAAAATATACGCAAAAAGAGGAAATGCTACATTTCCTCTCTCATTTTTTTCAATATTCTCTTTTCAAGTCTTGATATCTGCACTTGCGAAATCCCCATAAGCTTTGAGATTTCTGTTTGCGTTTTATCTAAGAAATATCGATAATATATAATTTTTCTTTCATCATCTCCAATCTTATTCATAAGCTCGCTTAGCAGCATATTATCAAGCAGTTTGTCTGTATCACTGTCTGTAGCAATTGGCGCAAGCTTTTCAATAAGACTTATACCATTACCATCAGATTGGTATACTGTTTTATGAATTGATTCCACTTCTGCAACTGATTCTAACGCCATTGCAACCTCTGCAACGCTTATATCCATTATCTGCGCAATTTCTGAGGTTGTCGGTTCTCTTCCCAGATTCTTAGAAAGCTCCTCTCCTATCTGCTTGGCACGATACGCATTTTCCTTTAGAGAGCGGCTTACCTTTATCATCCCATCATCCCTAAGAAAACGTTTTATTTCTCCCGTAATCATCGGTACCGCATAGGTTGACAGCTTAACATCAAAATTTGAATCAAACTTATCTATAGCCTTTATAAGGCCTATCACTCCTATTTGAAACAGATCCTCAAGCTCGTGCCCTCTTCCAACAAATCTTCGCGCCACACTCCATACTAACCCCATATTCTCTGTTACTAATGCATCCCTTGCCCCTTTATCTCCATCGTGTGCTCTAACAATAAGTTCTTTAGTAGCATCACTATTATTCTCCAACTCCTATTACCTTCTTCATTTTTACAGTGGTACCTTCGCCCACCTTTGACTCTACTAAAAGTTCATCCATGAAAACCTCCATAAACGAAAAGCCCATTCCCGACCTTTCCTCCTTAGCTTTCGTGGTGTACAAAGGCTCCATTGCCTTCTTAATATCCTCAATACCAACGCCTTTATCGCGTATTTCAATGCTAAGCTCTCTATCCTTTACCCATGCAAGCAATTCAATTTCGCCATATGTATTTTCGTAACCATGAACAATACAATTTGTAACTGCCTCTGATACGGCAGTTTTGATGTCATCCATTTCCTCAAGGGTAGGATCTAAGCGTGTTACAAATGCCGCCACAACCACTCTGGCAAATGCCTCATTTTCTGAAATGGCTGGAAATTTTAAATATATATTGTTATCCACTATTAATTCCTCCTTATTTCCACCAATTTATGCAGACCGGAAATCTGAAAAATTCTCTCTACACCAGGTCTTAAATTAGTAACCGCTATACAACCGCCAATGAGCTTAATTTTTTTATATCGACCCATAATAAGTCCCACACCCGAACTATCCATAAAATTCACGTTTGCAAAATCAAACAAAATGTCTTTAATACCATACTTATAAATATAATAATCAATCTCATCACGAATATTACTGCTTAAATGATGATCAATGTCCCCTCGTGGTTTTAACGTAAGCAGCTCGCCTTCCCTTATAAATTCACAATTCATACTTCCTCCTAATTCCAATAAATAATAAAAGGCAATGAAACAATGCATATCATTCCATTACCTTTATCTTTCGTATATCTATTTTAAATATTTTGCCGCATCTCTACCCATTGCTGTATTAGGGGCTTTTGCCACTACAAATTCAAACAATGGTTTTGCATCGTTCATTCGTCCTAATGCCACATAAGTTACACCTAAGTAGTACGCACTTTCATATCTAGCATCATTTAATTTACGAGCTAACTCAAAGCTTTTTGCCGCTTCCTCGTAATTAGCCTGATTATATTGCTTTACACCTGTATCATACAACTCGTTGGCTGCCGGAACTAATGCCTTTCCCCAAACATAGTTATATACATTTCTTGCACTTTCAAGTTCTATAGTAGTAACATCAATATCTATCAGTTCTTTTGCTGCCGATACATAATCGTTACGGTTATATGCTGCCACCGAGTTAAGTATCTTGCCATAAAGATCAAGATTTACATAGGACTCCTCTTTTATCTCAAGCAAATCTGCTTTTTCGGTTTCTAACTTTTCAACCTCATTTGTAAGAGTAACTATGTCTGCATTAAGCAAGGACATCTTCTCGCTGTATTCCTTTACAATCTCGTTCTCATTAGAATTCATACCCTTTGTTTTTGCAGGTATAATTAAGAACCATACCAAAGCCGCGCCTATTATAACGCCAAGTAAAATGTTAATAACATTCATCGCTCCGTTACTTGGTTCTTTGTAAGAGCCTCTTGGAATAATTACATCATGACCATTAAGCGGCTTATCTTCCTTAGCTTCCTTACTTTTCTTTTTGATGCCCTTAAGTTCTTTTTGGTAAGCGAAATAATCATCTATCTCCGCTTTATATTGAGCTGCAAGAGTATTGCCTCTGTCTATTTCCAATACTTTTTTTACCAGCTTTAATGCTTTTGAATACTCTTCATTCTTCACATATAAAAGTGCCAATAAAAGTTGAGCCTTTATGAACTTAGGATAACCATTAGCAATCTTTTTAAGCTGTATTAAAGCAACATCAAAATTCTCATCAATTATATATTCTAAGCAAATGTTATATTTTCTTATTGCTTGATTATATGCTTCTAATTTGTTCTGATTAGACTGTACCTTTTTCAAAAATACATCTGCTAAATTCTTCTCTTTTTTATAATTCTTACTTATAGTCCATTGAACCAATGCCTCTACGGCCTCGCCCATCTCATAATACACAAGGCCCAAAAGATTTCTTGCTTTGATATTACGCTTGTTGATTCTAAGACTAGTCTTAAGACTAATTACAGCTCCCGATAGATTTCTTACCTGCGCCTGCGCTAAGCCCTGATTGTAATATCTGTTAGAAGCCGCTACAATTGTATCACGCATTCTTTTCCACCTACTGTTCTTCCTTCACTGTATCTAAAATCTTTTCAATAATATCTGTAACATCAGGCATATCATCTTTATATATTGTATCCTCTGCCTCTTCTAATTCAAGGCTTGGCTGAAACTTTTTAATCTCTTCGTCAAAGTTTATCATATATCTTCCTCCATTATTTCGCCCACCAAATATAATGAGCCTACACAAAACAGTATATCCTCTTTACGACTACTTGTCCACTTTTTAAATGCAGTTTTCACATCGTTTTCAACAAATATTGGTACGTCAGTGTATTTTTCAAAAACTGACTTCATAACTGATACTTCCAAGGCTCTATAGTTATTCATTTTTGCCAAAACTATTGTTTCAAATAGCTTTGCCTTGCATATAAGCTCTATTACATGCTCATAATCCTTATCGGCAACCATCGAAAACAACAACGCTTTCGTACCCTTCATATCTTTTAGTGTTTCAATAAATGCTTCTATGCCATCCACATTATGCCCACCGTCTATATACACATTAGGTCTAATCTGTTGCATTCTTCCCTTCCAAAACGCATTTGAAAGTCCAACTTTTATAACATCTTTATCAATGTGTAACACATTAGCAAGAAAGCTTATTGCAAGACTTGCATTCATTATCTGATACTTAGCAACTGTGTTAAGCTCATATTCATAAGCATCATATACAAATGTTATTTTGCCGTCTTTAAGTTCTCCTTCAACAAGAGAAACCGCATATACAGGTGCACAATGCTTATTCGCCACTTCCTTCATTATAGTCGAAACATTCTGCTCTATATCACAAAAAATAAGTGGCACATTTTGCTTAATAATACCCGCCTTTTCGTATGCAATACTCTCTATCGTATCTCCTAAAAACTCCGTGTGATCTATACCAATGTGTGTTATCACTGTAGCTAATGGCTCCGTAAATACATTAGTCTGGTCAAGTCGTCCTCCAAGTCCAGTTTCCAAAATAATGTAATCCACCTGAGCTTCCTTAAAGGCAAGCATAGCCATTACAAGCATATATTCAAAAAATGTAGGGGGCGCAAAACCCTCCTTTAAAAGAGCGGTTACAGCCTCCTCCACTTTATAATATATGTCAACAAAATCATCATCACTAATATCAATTCCATCAATTGATATTCTCTCATTAATCTTTACAAGATGAGGCGAAGAAAATACACCTGTTGTAAAACCTTCTTCTCTTAGCACACTTCCGATATACGAGCAAACAGAACCCTTACCGTTAGTTCCTGCCACATGTATAATATTATTGCCCTTTAAATCTACATCTAAGGCTTTCAAAAGTTCTCTTGTATGTTCAAGATCCGTCTTTGCGCCTCTTGGTATGTTATATAGTTTATCGACTACGCTGTCATATTCTCTATTCATTTTATTTTACCTTTTAAAAATATGCAAGCATTAAATATCGCACATTTCGACCTATTTCTTAAGCTTTAAAAACTTCTCTATTTCAGCGGACTTTAATTCACCATATGTCTTTTCATTAAGTGAATCAAGTATATTGCAAACATCCTCTTTATCAAATATGTGTAAACAATCATAAATGCATCTTCTGTTATTATAGTTAAGCACAAGATTACCAATGCTTAAGCCATCAATTATAATCCATTTGCTGTTTGAATCATAACATTCTTCCCAGTTAAATACCACATATGTCTTACCTGTATCCACACAGCTTATAGTTATAGTCTGTTCGCAATGCGAAAGCTCTTTTACATCACCCTTTGCCATAGCAGATATAATGCCATCAAGGTCTATTCCATCTATATCCGGCATAATCTCGTATTCAGGCTTATCATATATCAAATCCTCTGCCACCTGCATTACAGGATATTCTTCAAGCATCGCCTTATCTATATCAAAAATCTCTTTTTTCTTACCCATAAGCGTTCCTTCCTGATTTTAAAAATCAACTTAAGTATAGCACACAATTATCACATTTTCCATACATTTACACTATCTGCATAATGTTAATTAGCAGCGCCCATGCCAATCCATAATATGATACAACTGCCACTAAATCATTAATGGTTGTTATCAACGGACCAGAGGCTACTGCCGGGTCTATATTTAATTTGTTAAATATCATAGGTATCATAGTTCCAACCATACTTGATATAAGCATAGCTATAAGAAGCGCAATACCTACACATGCTGATACTGCAAACGAAAATGAAACCGTATAGCCCTTTATCAGCCATATATATAGACCAATAAAGCCAAAGGATACTATTCCTAAAAGCATACCATTGCAAAGTCCTACCTTAACTTCTTTAAATATCAGGTGAAATTTCTGCGCGCGCTTTAAATTCTCATCCATAAGCACTCTGATAGTTACCGCAAGCGACTGAGTTCCTACATTACCCGCCATACCAAGTATCAATGACTGAAAGCACACAATTACCGCAATCTGGTCTACTACTGCTTCAAACATACCTACTACAGCTGATACTCCAATACCAAGTCCTAACAATACAATAAGCCATGGTAAACGCTTTCTCATACTGTCACGTAACGGCTCGTACAAATCTTCTTCCGCAGTCAAACCAGCTAACATGGCATAATCTTCACCCATCTCATCATCTACGGCTTCAATGATATCCTGAGCTGTAATAACGCCTAATATCTTCTTTTCAGAATCCAATACCGGTATAGAATCCTCGGCATAATCTTTAATAGTTTCCAAAGAATCTGACACCTTATCTGTATCATACACATATGGATACGCCTGACTTATCAAATCTTCCAAATCCACATACTCTCTTGCAACAATCAAATCCTTTAAATCAAGTGCTCCGTAGAAAGAGCCATCTTCATTACATACATAAACTGTATAAATGTTGTCGTTATCCTCTGCCTGTCTTACCATCTCCTTCATTGCCTGTCTGATTGTAAGACCCTTTGTAATTGATATGAAATTAGTAGTCATCTTACTACCAAATTCATCCTCTTCATATGACTGAATAAGCTTAATATCATGACTTGCCTCATCATCAAGGAGACTGACTAATTTTTCTCCGATTTCTTCATCAATATCCTCAAGAATATCAACCGCATCATCCGAGTCCATGTTTTCAATAATCTCTGCAGCTGTTTCAAGTTCTAATTCCTCAATATATGGTGCAGCATCTTCTAAATACGCAAAAATTTCGGAGACTCGTTCTGTTCCCCATGCTTCATACAATTCTTCACGTTCTTCTTTTGTAAGAAATTCTAATGCTTCTGCTATATCATTTTCATGGTAATCACTAAGAAGCTCTAATAATTCGTCTATATTCTTTGTTTCACGAATCACTTCAACGATTTCTTCAACATAAAAATTTTGAATAGAATCCATTGCTGTCACCGTCCTTTCACTATTTGATTATACCACAAATATGCCATTGCGCAAGAAAAAAGAGCACTGCTATATCGACAATGCTCTTTTTTGTGGGAAACTTTTATTCAACCTGGCTTTGGGTTGTCTGCTCTTCAAATTCGATTGTTATTTTTGTGTCTGCAGGACCTGCATGTGTATGTGGAGCTACCGGTGCCACATGTACATGCTCGTTAGGTGTCGCAGGTGCAGTTGGCTTATTATGTGTTGGTGGCGTTGGGTGTGTTTTTTCCACCAGTTCACCTGTTATAGCATTAATTGTATATTCATAGTGTTCCTTCTTTACATGGAAATGAACCTTATATTCTGCGCCATCCTTCTTATTTGTGTACTTGATATCGCATTTTGTTAAATCAGCAAATTCTATTCCTGCTTTCTCTAATGCAATTGCAAGTGCTTCATTTGCACTGATTATCTCATTTGTTTCTTCTGAAGGTGTATTATCTTCAATATTTTTAGAGATAACACTTCCATCAACTGCGCTGATTATATATTTATAATCAAATGTACCAACGCTAAATTCAATATGATATTCCTTTTCACGTGGTTTATGCTTTAGCTCCTCAAGTGTAATAGCATTTACTTCTACACCTGCATCAGCACATGCTGCTGCCAATGCTTCTTTCTTTGTAAGCTCTGGTGTTGGAGCCTGAGGCATAGTTGTTTCTTCCTGTGTAGTTTCTTCTTCGCCCTCTTGTGAGCCTTCCTGCTCGGCATCATTGTCTTCTTCTGTTTCAGGCTCTGTATATGTATATTCACCTTCTATAACAAATCCATCTTCTGCATTGATTTTATATTTGTAAAATGCATTTTCGCCAACATTAAATTCAATATAATATACAAAGGCGCCGCCTTTTTCTTTAATTACATTGCTTACAACTGTTACAGCCTCTAATGCTACATTAGCATCACTAACAGCTATATTAAGAGCTTCTTCCTTTGAAATAATATCTGCATTTTCAGCATCTAAAAGATCCCATAATTCTGAAATCGAAAGTTCAACAGCTATATCAAGTGACATACCCATATTTTCTGCCACCTGTTTAGCCAATCTAAGCTTACCAACTGATACACCGTATTGCTTAGCTAATTCTTTAATATCTTCATCTCTTGTGCAAAGCTGTGTATTAACACCACCGATTAAATCATTTTCATCAAAAAGAGAGCTGATTTCTGTTGATATCTTTTCTCCTAATTCATTTGCACGTTCTGTATCATTATCTTCAACACAAATATTAACTGCGTTGTACACCTGGTCAAGATAACCATTCTTAAGTAGCGAACCGATAATTGCATTCATTGCAATGTCCAAATCTACATTTTTAAAATCCATATCATTAAGTACAATCTGCGCATCGGTATTTAATGCTACTGCTGATACTACCTTATTTTGCTTATTTACTGTAAGCTCAATACTTGGATTAATATCAATCATTACCACAGAATTAACTGTATCTGCATTTGCAACTGGTTTAACCTTGTTACTATTTTTTAGCAATGCAATGCCTGCTATAAGACAAATGCATGCTGCTGCCACCATACCAATCATACCGATATAGCGTATTTTATTCTTTGCTTTGTAGCTTTCAGCTTCATTGATATATCTGTCATCTACATTACTGATAGCTTCTACTATCTTGTTTTGTTTCATAGATAAGTGCCCCTTTCTTCTAAGTAAACTTTTAGTTGTTTTCTTATTCTTGTCAGCTTCACTGACACATTTTTCTCTGAAAGGCCAACCCTTTTAGCAATCAAACCATAATCGTCAAAGAACCAGTATCTTCTCATAAATATAACTCTGTTTTGCTCATTTAACGTATCCAAAAAATCTTCAATCGTCTTGGTAAGCTCATTAGTTTCTATAATACTTTCAATACTTTCAGGCGCCGCTATAAAATCTGTCAACTCCTCTATTGCTAAATCATAGGAGCTATTTCGTTTTAGTGCCTTGTTCTTGTGATAGCGATTAAGTGATAAATTTCTTACAATCTTTAAAACAAATGTAAGAAGCGGGTTAGGTCTTGTAGGTGGTATAGCGTTCCATACGCCAAGATAACTGTCATTAACACATTCTTCTGCATCAGAAAAATTACCTAAGATGTTATATGAAGTCTGCACACACAGCTTGCCATACTTTGCTTCTAACTCCTTAAGCGCTTGTTCGGAGCGTTCAAAAAATAGCTCAATTATTTCTTCATCTAACATCCATTCACCACCTTCTACCTATATACTAAAGATTCACTTAGAAAAACTACACTTTATTTTAAATTTTTAATTATTATTTGCTTCATCTATTATTCTTTGTGGAATTTGTACATCGCCAGCTGTATTATAATTTGAGAACAGTATCGTTGTCGTATACTCGTCAAAGCCTGAGAATAAGCTTGTAAAATCATATTCCATCTTTGTTATATATCCATTTGACACATATACGTCTACATCTATGCTACCTCTAACTGCGCTCGAATTATTATCGCCACTTTCCAAAAGGCCAGACATTTCTTCTGTATTTAACTTTATTCTATAATGGTTTGTATCTATTTCTTCTACATTTTCCATAGAATTAAGATTATCAATTATTCCCAGCATATCCACAAGATATGATGCTCCATCCTCCCTTTGCCACTGTGTTCCTGATGTTGTAGGAACCGAGGTATAAGTAATTCCACGAGCAAAATCTGTATAGGTTTCAACGCTAGACACCACCATGCCAAAGGCTTTTACCTGTGTCTTTAAATATTCCTTCTGGTGAAGTTCATCAACCTTCCCTGTCATAACCGAAGTGGTTTTTATGCCACTCATAGTCATTGTCATTGTAGCTGTTAGACTATAGTTATCAATAGCTGTATTAAATGTTCCTCCATTACTTGAATAGAGTTCATCACCCATTTCAATTGTATATACGCTGTCGCTTAAAAGATTTGCATTAGCAACCGCTAAATATATTTCTTCATAGTCCTTATATTGATATGTACTCATATCTATAGATTGTGTATTGCCGATTAAAATCTCCCAATCCTCACCCTTTTTTCCAAATATATTAAAGTGAAGATAATCATCATTAATCAGACTAACCTTAATATTCATATATGGTGTAAGTTTATAATAATTAACTGCTGCTGCAGCTATAGTTTCATTATAGGTAGTGTTGTGTTCTAATGTGCATTTCATCGCTACCGATTTATCAGGGATAAACGCTTTATTAGTATAATTTTTTGACAACATACTAAATGCAAGATGATTTGAAGCCTTTGCAAGCTCCTCTTTGGTTGCATAGCCCTGCAAATGCAAAAGCTCCTCTGCCTCTAAATGTGCTTTTAATATTTTTGCATTTCCATCAGAAACATTTTGCGCATATGAGTACAAATATGGGAACACCGGATATCCTACCCCACCATATTCCGCGGCAATGTTTTTAATATTCACATTTATATTTTGGGCATATCTGCCTGACCAACCATTTAAATATGTATCTATGCTTGTTGTTTGGCTAACCAAAGCACTGGCATAGCTTGCAGCACTTTCATAAAGCACCTGTCCTGCAGGATAAAATGCATTGATTTTTTCTTCTGCATAAGCTGACTGATACTGATGGAACAATTCATGAGCTACAACCTGATACAAACTCTCTTTATTGTCATTTATACCTCTTTGATTTACTCTAACATACGGATAATTAATTATTCCGTCATTATCGAAATTGCCCCAAAAATCATTCCAATCAAGCCCCAGCTCAAGCCAGTAGAAATGTGTAGCCAAGACATTTTCACTACCGGTATCATATACATACACACTCATAGCATTTTCCAGGCTCGATAAATCCACTTCGCAATTTTCCATTACTTTCTTTGCATGGCTGTAGTCATTATTAAATAGGCGATCATCAACCTTCGGATTATATGTATAGCTTTCACCAAATGTCTGCTCGTACACTAAAATTGCATCTTCCATTCTATTGCCTATGCCTATAGCATCTTCCTTTGTTATGGCATCTAAACCTTCTTCTGTATACCATATAAGGAAATTACCATTTTTAGACAAACACACTTTATCAAGTGTATGGTTTTTTACCGCACTTTGATCTTCGTTAGTTGTTATAAAGGCCATTGGTGCGGCCTCTGCTGCCTCATTCTTTTCACCAATAGTTACATCCATTTGAAAAGCATACTCAATAAATGCTTTCTTTACTTCATCACTTAACTCATTCTTATGTCCCTTGTAAAAGATTTCAAGCCCTAATTCTCCAGCAGTCATAGGAGCTTTATTTTCTGATTTGTATTTTTCATTTAGACTGTCAGCATTATTGGCAAGACATAATAATTGCGAAAAATACTCATCTGCAGTAAGCTTTCCTTCGCTATAATCAGCATTAAGCTTTTGTAAGGAGGTAAGCTCTACTGGTTCTATCGGTTCTGCTGGAATTTCCTCCTCTTCTTGTTCTTTATCCTCTTCCTTGTCTTGCTCATTATCTGGTTCTTTATCTACTATATCTTTTGTTGTAGCCTCAGTCTTTTTCTTGGTTTCAGAATCATCGTAGTCTTCATCTTCCCTCAAAAGAAACTCAATAAAAAATACGCATGCAACCACTATAGCTGTTATAACTGCAACTATTCCAATAATTATGGCTATCTTCTTTTTATTCATATGTATTCTCCTTTATTTTTTCTTTACAAACTTTATTTCCACGCCTCTAGCATTTATTATCAATTTTTCTTCGCTAATTTCTATAATAGTCATTTGCTCCGGTTCACCTTCTTCAAATTCAACCTCAAGAAGTCCTCCTCCAAGATACTCGTAATAGAAATCTCCTGATAAATTGAGGAAATCGTATGCATCCATTTTATAATCATTGAATTCTATCACTGCAGGTCTATTAGTCGATCGCCACTCTCCACTTCTGAGCAAATCAAATATTCTTTTATCTTCTCCTTCATAGCGACTTTCTAATATATCGCTCCTTAAATTGATAAATTTACGTTTTTCCCCGTGTATTTTAATCATTAATTTGTCTACACTTAAATCATCAATATCAATTATATCTACACCAACGCCATATGTTATAATCTTATCGCCTACCACAAAGTAGAACGGACGTATATCCGAATTTCCACGTGCATCATTGCAACATCCTTCAGGACATCTGTATCTATAACTCCATACATTACCCGGGTAAAATTTCAATTCGGTTCCCGACATATCCGACCATTTACCTATTATCAATCGAACATTATAATATAACGACACGCTTGCGAATAATAACTGCGCCATAATCGATATAATTAATAAAATTTTCAAACTCTTTTTCATATTAATCTCCTTATCCACATTCATATTCTTGGAATAACTTTTTACTTATGTACATACATCCTCGTCATATCGGGCTCACCATCGCCTTGTACCATACACAAGAATTCCCAGCCGTACCTCTCATAGAATGATGTGTGGTCTGTTACAAGATATAGCGTATCTATACCTTTTTTCTTCATATCCTCGCACACGTAGTTTAAAAGCGCACCAGCTATGCCATTGCCACGCTTGTCCTTTTCTGTGTAAACTGCACATACATTTGGAGTTAAATCCTTTCTATCGTGGAAATCATTTTCAATAACTCCAAGACCGCCTATAATTCTTTCACCTTCTATGGCAACATACCATTGTGGTACTGTGGCATTTCCCAAAAGACATTCTTCCATACTTTCTAAATATGCCTTTAAAGGAATTTTCCACTTTTCATGAAACCACCCTGCCATAGTCTCCCTCATTTCTGGTTTATCAATTAATCTTATAATTTTATATTCCATTTTTATCTCCTATATACTACTATAATATGCTTCTAAGCTTTCCCGACTTAATAAAAATACATCCTTTAGCTTAGGATCAAAATGACTTCCCATAGACTCAAGCATTACCTCATAAGCCTTTTCAAAACTCATAGCTTCCTTGTAGCAACGTTTACTTACCAAAGCATCATATACATCTGCAATAGCCATAATCCTTGCCTCTAAAGGTATAGCATCACCTTTTAAGCCATCTGGATAACCCATACCATTCCATTTTTCATGGTGATGTCTTGCCAAATTTATAGCTACCTTAACAAAATGTTCTTCCTCTACACCGCCTAAAATATTATTAACAAGTATTGCACTGTTAGCTGCATGAGTTTTCATAATTTCAAACTCTTCATCCGTAAGACGTCCTGGTTTTCTAAGTATTTTATCACCAATACCAATCTTACCAAGATCGTGCATTGGCGCAGCCTTTATAACATCCTTGCAGAATTGTTCATCTAACGAAAGCAGATTGTTATTTTGAATGGTTTCTATCAAAATCCTGATAACATCACTGGTTCTTTTAATGTGACCACCCGTATTATCATCTCTATTTTCTACCATATCCGCCATTCCTACCAAAACCTTCGCCTGAATGTTGGTAATATGCTCCGTCTTTTCCTTTACCTTATTCTCAAGTTCTTCATTGTAATCGGCCAAAAGATTCATATAGTTCCATCTGTCTGTATCTTCTTCTAACTCAACAATATATCCACACGCCTTCTTATTATGCCAAAGTCTTCTTATATTGCTCTGATAATGCTTATCATAGGTCTTATAATCAAAGCCATTTGCATCATTTTTTACAAAGTTATCAATCCATAAAGTCAGCATCTGCAAGCCTTCTATCGTTTCAACCGGATAATCAATCTTACACTCAGAAAGCTTTGGAACAATCTTTTTTGCAATATCATTACAACCCATATAATTCTTTTTGTTATCAAATATTATGTAGCCATAAACCTCTTGATTTTCAAGTGAACTTACAACGCAGTCATCAATATTGTACATCATAATTCGCTTATTCAAATACAATAGAATAAATCCATCAAACACATACATAAGTGGCGAAATTTCAAAATCCGCACTAATACTTCCTACAACAATAAATAAAAAACTGTTAATCGCAGAAAGCATAAGAACTGCACCCAAATTCTTTCTTGAAATTGTATGTTTTTTCTTGTAACTATTTATCAAAATCAATATTTGTACAATCATATATCCATACATAATCACATCAAAGAATATATGCCCAATTCCATACTCATGCACAATTACAGTCGCATCATAAAACTTACCAAGTGATGTACTTTTATAGTAAAAATCGCTATATCCTATGGTAAGTACCATTCCATACACAACAAAACTATAAATATACAATATCACTCTAATCCAATTTTTAATTTCATAATTAAATATTGTACAAACAGCAAAAAAGAATACCATCAGTATAAAACAACCGCCTACATACAATACTTTATTTGCCAAAATCGCCTCTGACAGACTTGTAGAAAGTGCAACTGCTAAATATCCTGCACTAGATATAGTCATAAGCAAGCTTATAATTGTAAAATAGTAATTAATCTTTTTGCCTTCAAAACAACGAAGTATACATATAAAATTAATAAATGTTATTATCGTCGTTATTGCATAATACGCTATCATATGTACCTCGCCTTTCTATTTTTTGCCTTTTTAAATTCTTAATGGTTCCAATACCAACATGAAAACTTTAAAGCATTTTCTATAGATGCTTCATTTATCCAGCTAAATGTCTTTTTACATATTGCAAAAAGTGTTTCTAAATCTTTCCTGTTTTCATCAGTTTTTTCAAACTTACTGCTTCTATGCAAGGCTGCATATGTACCGCATGCATCTGCAAGATATGGTCCTACCGTGTTATCGAAATAATCAGCAATAACCCTAACATCCGCTTCTGACATCTCAGAAAATCTTTCAAGCAGACATCTTAACTTATCATTTGCAGTATATCCGTTATTCCTATAACAAATGTACATTTTATCTAAGTCAGCTACCTCAAGTGGAGGTAAAAGCTCTTTAGTAGAATTTGGATACTCTTGAAACTTTTTAACAAAGTAATCCATATTTTGCATATCAGATGTTATTTTTAAGCCATCGCAAATCATTTCTTCACTTAAATAATATGTATCAGACTCATCAAAACCGCCATGTGTAAAATCTTTGTACATGCACACTAGTACCTGATTGTTTTCTTTATCAAAGTCTTCCATCACTTTGTATGTAGCGCCTCTGGTTATATATGTAAATTCATCATATTTCTTTAAATTACGCACTTCTTCTAATGTTCTTGGTCTCATAGTTTCACTCTTTAAATTTATTCTATTAATCTTGGAATAACAATTTTTTTCACTTTGTCGCCTTCTATCCAAAAGCACCCTGTCGTACGTTTTCTATTTATTATAGACTCCAACTGTCCTAATTCAATTTCTTTTAAAGTGCACTCATCTTGCTTATCTTTTTCTATCATATATACTTTCAAATCAGACGATAGTAACCATTTATGTTTTTCACTCTCTTGAGCCACTAAATTATCATTGAAAGAAGGAATTGTAACGCATATACTTGCGCTTTTTACCAATTCTATACCCTGCATATTATCGTATCCATTTAATATAGTCATACATTTATCGCAGGTACAAAAATAGCCTTCGCTAAACCAATCAGCCGGACGATAGAGAGTATTTACAAATGAATATTCCTTTCCATCAAATTCCAACACCATCTCTTTTTCATCAATCTTTACAATGTTAATCTGTTCTTTTACATCATTATGTTCAACCTCTATGGTTTTACCGTTAACTACCTGGTAAAAATATCCGTCATATTCTTCAGCATAACTAGTACTTTTATTTCTATCGAGTCTATAAAATATGTACTCATTAAATTTTAGTTCTATATTTCCAGATTTCCAGTGACCATACGCAACTATATCCACTACTTCTCTATCTTCTTTACCATAATCTTTCACATGTGATAAATTAGCAAATTTATACTCTTCTTTTCCTCCTGAACCAAACATCACAAGTGTAATACTTTCCTCACTAATATCCTTAATTTCCATTACATCAATACCAATACCATATGCAATAACCTTATTACCAAGTACAATATAAAATGGACACCTATCCGAGTTTCCAGGTGCATAATTACAGCAACCCTCAGAACAAAGATTTTTACAGCTCCAATAACCATATGGTGTGAATTTGAGTTTTGAATCATCAACCATAGTCCATATACATCCTTGCATTCTCAGCCTATAATATAGTGTTTCCCCCAGAAACAACAAATAAAATATTACCGATATAATTAATACAATTTTATAAATGTTTTTCTTCATTATTTTATCCTCATTTACTTTCACTTTACTCCTATATAGTATTATTCTGTATATTCATTATTGTAAAGAATTGTTTTAGCTGGATATGTTCGCTTTTTATCATTCACCTTTAATACAAGTTCATCCTTACTAATATCTTCAATAGTAACATATGTGGTTTTTCCTTCATATTCAACTGCAATTGTTTTATCTCCTATATATTCATATTTGTATGGTTCATTTAAATTGCCCCAAATCGTATACTCATATATTTTATCTTCGTCAAAAACAATTAATTGTTCATTGTCAGAATGACCCCAGCCTATACTTCTAAGTAATGCATATGTATCCATATCCTCGCCACTATACTTACCTTCTCCTGGAGTACATTTTTTATTGATGTATGTGTATTTCTCACCATTAAAATAAAACACAATCTTTTCCTTGCTTAATTCTGTAATATACAAGGGAACTACACCAGTAATTCCATATGTTACAATAATGTTGCCCATCATAAAATAATATGTTCTCGCATTAGACATACTTGTTGTTTCATAGTCAGCATAAAATTGATAAGGATCCCAATATTCACCACGCCACGTACCATTATCAAAAAATTCAATTTGTGTGTCATATGTGCGCCAATCTCCTTCCTTTGACTCATACCATTCTCCGTCTATCAGAATCTGAGATATAGGTTTTGACCTTTCTATAATGTCATAATATTTTATACTACTTACTACAAGTATAGCTATTGTTAGCGTTAGTGCCGTTGCTATTGTTATAATCATTTTTTTGTTTTTCTTCATTATTTTATCCTCATTTACTTTCACTTACAACCTATAAATATATGTATTTTCTTTTCACAATAATTTAACTCATTATAAATGATATCACTGTTTATTATTTTTTTCAAGTTTCTCCATATTTCTTTAGAATTTTTACAGTTTTGTTTGGATTGTTGTTTTAGATGGAATAAAGCTTGAAAAAGACGCATATATAATTTAAAATACAAGTTAGAACAATTTTAAGGAAGGGCACAACTAAATGAGTGAGAAAAAATCTAACTTTTTATTAAGAATATTACAAGGAGCCTTAATAGGCCTTGGTGCAGTATTACCTGGTATTTCAGGCGGAGTTCTGTGTGTAGTTTTTGGTATATATAAACCTATAATGGAATTATTGGCGGAGCCGTTTAAACGATTTAAAACACATGTTCCAAAACTAATACCAGTCATAATAGGCGGTGTAATTGGTTTTTTAGGAGTTGCAAATCTTCTTTCATTTTTATTAGAAAAATATCCTGCTCCGTCAGTATGTGTGTTTATAGGTCTTATAGCAGGAATGCTTCCATCATTATTTAGAGAAGCTGGCGAAAAGGGACGAAGCAAAAAATCATTTATTGCCATGTTTATTGCAATGGCGCTTATATTTGCATTATTAATTGGTTTACAAGTTTTATCCGTAACTATAGCACCAAATTTTATGTGGTATATATTCTGTGGATTTTGTCTTGCTTTAAGCGTTATAGCTCCTGGTATGAGCTTTTCAACGCTTCTTATGCCTTTAGGCTTATATGAACCTTTCGTTGATGGTATTGGTCATTTAGATTTTAGTATTCTAATTCCTGCTGGTATTGGTGGCTTAGCAACAGTAATATTATTCTCACGCGCAGTTAATTCATTGTTTGAGAAGCATTATTCGGTTGCATTCCATGCAATTGTAGGCGTTGTTATAGCTGCGACAATTATGATTATCCCATTTTCAAGCTTTATTGCATCTTTAGTAAGCTTCACAGTTAATCTTATTTGCATAGTTTTAGGATCAATCGCAGCATTGCTATTAGATAAATTTAATCAAAGCGTAGTTAAATAAATAAAAAGAGTTCATTGTGAACTCTTTTTTATTTACTGTAATATCTATTATATATTTTCTGTCCAATCACAATAAGCATTGTACCTATCGCATAACACACAATATCCTTTATATCAAATACCGATCCAATCAATACACTAAAGAAACTATTTTCGACAAAGCCCAAAAGCTCCACAATTCTAAAATATTGCGCCACTTCTACAATCACTGCAAATGCAAACAATACCCAAGGTAACATCTTAATTTTCTCAGGTACAAAAATTCGCACAAATGTATACATAACCATCATTACCAACACATCTCCCACATATGGGCGAATAAATCGGTCATGAATAAATAAGGCGATAAACACCTCAATTGCCAATAATATAATCGTTATAGCAATATAAATAACGCTTTTTTTATTCATATCTATACCACCCCTGACATTAGCAATGCCAATATCGGCAAGGTTAATATACTTAAAAATGTTGTAATTACTACAGCACCTGCTGCCAAATCCTCATCATGCCCAAATTGCACTGCAAACACTGATGTCATAGCTGCAGTAGGGCAGGATTCCTGTATTAAAAGCACCTGCATCACCATTGTAGAAAGACCTATCGCTTCTAATATTCCAAACCTTGAAGTCACATAATAGATAGCAAAGCAAACCACCGGTACAACAAGCATACGCACAGCAATAACAAAGAGTATCTTTTTATTAGCCAAAAGTCTCTTCATACTGCTTCCTGCAATAATCATTCCCGTAATAACCATTGAAAGTGCCGTATTCATACTTCCCAAAAGATTAATAGGCTGTCTTAAAAGCTGTGGCACTGGAAGCTGTGTCAAATAAAGCACCAAACCAATCGCCACCGATACTAAAACCGGAGTCGCCAAAACATTTTTAAGAACCGCCTTTAACTTAATCTCTCCACTAACTATGGCATATCCTACAGTCCACAAAAGTACATTAAACATAGTCACAAAGGCACTGGCATACAAAAGACCTTCCGCTCCAAAAAGTGCCCTTATAAGTGGAAATCCCATATAAGCCGCATTTGGAAATATACAGGAAAATCTTAAAATAGCCACATCTTTTCCCTTTTGCTTTGCCGTGAGTAAAAATGAGATTCCAAGCCCTGACAACAAAAGTATTGCACTAATTAAAAATGCCCACATAAGATTGCCAAACACCTTTGAATCAAACTTAGACATATAAGAATCAATAATCATAGCAGGCACTACCAAATATATAAGCAAATCTGAAAATGCTTTCTTACCTTCCTGCTTTATAACACCTGACTTTGCACCCACAAAGCCAGCACCTATAAGTATAAATAAAACAAATACCTGTCCTGCTGTAATTGTTGCTAATTCCATAATTCCCTCCTAAATAAGGCAATAAATACTTCCATTGCTATACATTATACCATACTCCCCCCTAACTATTCAATTCCCTCGACTCACTCTCATCTTCCAAGAGCCACATATAGCTTTTCATCAGAACTTAATAAAAAAGGATACCCAGAATATATGTTTCATCGTAATATTCTGAGTATCCCTTTTGAATTTATGTACCACTACATTTTTCACTAAGCAAAACGATTAGTGATGGAATAAACGAATTCCAGTAAAGCACATAGCCATATTATATTTGTTACATGTATCGATTACATGGTCATCTCTTACAGAGCCACCTGGTTGTGCGATATACTTAACACCACTCTTGTATGCCCTTTCAATGTTATCACCAAATGGGAAGAAAGCATCTGAGCCTAAAGCTACATCTGTGTTCTTATCAAGCCAAGCTCTCTTTTCTTCTCTTGTAAATACTTCAGGTTTAACCTTGAAGATTCTTTCCCATTCGCCATCCGCTAAGACATCCATATAATCCTCACCGATGTAAAGGTCGATTGCATTATCTCTGTCAGCTCTCTTGATGCCGTCTACGAACTGAAGGTTCATAACCTGTGGAGCCTGACGTAAGAACCAGTTATCAGCCTTTGAGCCAGCAAGACGTGTACAGTGGATTCTTGACTGCTGTCCTGCACCGATACCGATTGCCTGTCCACCCTTTGCGTAGCAAACTGAGTTAGACTGTGTATACTTTAATGTGATTAAAGCAATGATTAAGTCAATCTTTGCAAGTTCTGGAATCTCCTTGTTGTTTGTTACAAGGTTATTAAGCATATTTTCATCAATAACAAGTTCATTTCTTCCTTGTTCAAATGTAATGCCATATACTTCCTTATGCTCAATTGGAGCCGGAACATAGCTTGGGTCAATCTTGATAACATTGTAATTACCATTTTTCTTATTCTTTAAGATTTCTAAAGCTTCTGGCTCGTAATCTGGTGCAATAACACCATCAGAAACTTCTCTTGCAATAATTCTTGCTGTATCAACATCACAAGTATCTGATAAAGAAATGAAATCACCAAATGAAGACATTCTATCAGCGCCTCTTGCTCTTGCGTAAGCACTTGCCATTGGTGATAAATCGCCTAAATCATCTACCCAATAAATCTTTCTTTCAACTTCATTAAGTGGTAAGCCTACTGCTGCACCTGCTGGTGAAACGTGCTTAAATGATGTAGCTGCTGGTAAATTTGTAGCTGCCTTTAATTCCTTTACTAACTGCCAACCGTTAAATGCATCAAGGAAATTGATATAACCTGGCTTGCCGTTTAATACTTCAATTGGTAATTCGCCATTCTCAACATAAATCTTAGATGGCTTCTGATTAGGATTACATCCATACTTTAATTCTAATTCTTTCATAATATCCTCTTTTCTGAACAATTTATTGTGAAGAAACAATTTATTGGTTTTTATTAACAATTCTTGTTTCGTATTCGCCTGTTTCAATATCAATGTATCTTACAAATAAAGATACCTTATTTTCTTCGTTAAGGCTTGTCCAAAGCATCTCTGTAAATGCATCAATATCCTTATCAATTGCTACAAGCTTTGGTTCTCCGCTAAAGCTTGGAAGTGGGTTGCCATCACACATATATGTATGAATAAATCTACCTTCTCCTGCCTTTGCGTTGTCATATGTAAATGTGTATCTGTTGCAGCATGATGGATCACCATTGTTGCTCTTTAAGATTGACATTGAATAATCATAGTGTCCCTTTTCGATATGCATCATACCTGAAATTCTTGGTGTGTAGTTAGGACCATCTGGCTCAAATTCTCTTGTCTTTAAAGCCTGTTCAAATGTCATTTCCTTGTCCATTAAATCATATATAGTATCTGTCTGGTCACCATTAGTAACGATTGTCTTGTTGCCAAGAACTCTTACAGGTGCATAAATAATAAGACTTGGGTCGCTTAATTTTGATGGATCAAATGCCTGTGTTCTGATGCCTTGTCCATCCTCAACAAACACACGATTTCTGCTATTTTCGCTTCTTCCCATAATAAAATACGCAGTAACAGCCTTCTTTGCGTCTGCACTTCTTCCAATTACTATACCTCTTCCTGGGTATGAATTGCTCTTTAATTCATTTTCTAATGATAACATATTCATTGTGATTCTCCTTAGATTTGATTTTGTAATACAACAAAACATTATAGTACATTTTTCGTTAGTTTACAACGATTTTCTTTATTTTGCTATTCACTTTTGAAAATCAATGTGCTATCATATCAATGATTACTCGAATTTTGGAGGTTTTTATAAATTATGACAAATGCAGAACAGTCTCTTAAACTCCATGAAGAATGGAACGGAAAGTTAGAGACTACATCAAAATGTAAAATTGCAAGCAGAGAAGATTTAGCTTTAGCTTATACACCAGGCGTTGCAGAGCCTTGTAAGGTTATAGCACTTGATAAGGAAGCTGCTTACACATATACAATCAAAGCGAATACTGTTGCTGTCGTTTCAGATGGCAGTGCCGTACTTGGTCTTGGCAATATCGGTCCATATGCAGCGATGCCTGTTATGGAAGGAAAAGCTGTTCTTTTCAAAGAATTTGGCAATGTAAATGCGGTACCAATCTGTCTTGACACACAAGACACTGAAGAAATCATCAAAACTGTAGTTAATATAGCTCCCGCATTTGGCGGAATCAATCTTGAAGACATTTCAGCTCCAAGATGCTTTGAAATTGAATCAAGACTTAAAAAGCTTTTAGATATACCCGTATTTCATGATGACCAACACGGAACAGCAATCGTTGTTTTAGCTGGTGTTATCAATGCCTTAAAGGTCACTAATAAAACAAAGGAAAACTGTAAGGTTGTAGTTAATGGCGCAGGTTCCGCTGGCATTGCCATTACTAAGCTCTTACTCGTATACGGCTTTAACAATATTACAATGTGTGACAAAGCAGGTATTTTGGCCGCAGATACTGTTGGTCTTAACTGGATGCAGGAAAAGATGGTTAAGGTTACTAACCTTGAAAATATGCATGGTAGCTTAGAGGATGCCTTAGTAGGCGCTGACATTTTTGTTGGTGTTTCCGCACCAGGTATCGTAACAGAAAATATGATTTCGCGCATGAACAAGGACGCAATTATATTTGCAATGGCAAATCCTGTTCCTGAGATTATGCCTGACCTTGCAAAAGCTGCAGGAGCTAAGGTTGTTGGTACAGGCAGAAGTGATTTCCCAAATCAGGTTAACAATGTTATTGCCTTCCCTGGCATTTTCAAGGGTGCCCTTGAAGGTCGTGCAACACAAATCACAGAACAGATGAAACTTGCAGCTGCCCAAGCCATTGCAAACCTTGTATCTGACGAAGAACTTAACGAAAACAATATCCTTCCTCAACCATTCGATCCACGCGTAGTTGAGGCGGTAAGTAAAGCTGTAAAAGACAATATTTAATTATGAAATGGAACGATAAATTTTATCACTCACTTGATTTTTATTTAAAAGAACGCTTTGGAAGAAAGATTTATAAGCTTTCCTTAAACGGTGGTATGAGTTGCCCTAACAGAGATGGTAAACTTGATACCCGCGGTTGCATTTTTTGCAGTGCAGGTGGTTCAGGCGATTTTGCTACATCTGCCCGTCTTAGTATTGGTAAACAAATTGAAGCCGCTAAAAGTTTGGTCGCTTCTAAAACTAAGGAAGATGCTTATATTGCCTATTTTCAAGCGTACACCAACACATATGCGCCGGTAGAATATTTAGAGAATATATTTATGCAGGCAATTTCTCATAAAGATATTGTTGCTCTATCAATTGCAACAAGGCCTGATTGCCTTGCAGATGAGGTTATTGAGCTACTTGTAAAGCTTAATAAAATCAAACCTGTTTTTATTGAATTAGGCTTACAGACTATCAATGAAGAATCAGCACGATATATTCGTCGTGGATATTCCCTAAATATCTATGATGATGCTATTAAAAGGCTTAATATGGCTGGAATTGAAGTTATTGTTCATATGATAATTGGGCTTCCTAATGAAGATATTAACGATATGCTTGCAACTGCAAAGCACATTGCAAAAAGCAAAGCAAAAGGTATTAAATTACAGTTACTACACATTTTAGAAAATACAGATTTAGCAAATGACTATCGAAATAACAAATTTAGTACACTTAGTTTTGAAGAGTACATTGATATAATCATTACCATTTTAGAAATATTACCACCTGATATGGTGATACACCGTCTTACAGGCGACGGTCCTAAGGACCTTCTTATAGCTCCACTATGGAGTAAAGACAAGAAAAGAGTACTTAACGAAATCAACAAACAGTTAAAAGCCCGCAATACCTATCAGGGTGCAAAATACCACTTAGAAAGGAACTGACGATTATGCAAATGGATTCCAAAACCCTATATAAACTTATGGTTTTGTTTATGCTTAAAAAGGTTAATTTCCCACTTAACACTAACCAAATATCATCCTTCTTTTTAGGCAAGGATTACACTAATTACTTCACTCTTCAGGAAGTATTAAATGATATGGTTACTAACGAATACGTTTATATTTCTGTATACAGAAATATATCACAATATGAAATTAGTCCTCTCGGAGATGAAACCCTAAGCTTCTTTGAAAACAAATTACCATCTGCAATAAAGATAGATATTAACGAATATCTTTTACAAAATAAGTTTGAGTTGCGTAATGAATCAGGTACAATTTCTGAATACTACAAATCAAACAGTCAGGACTTCATTGTACACTGTATGGTTAAAGAAGGCTCAACTACAGCCATAGATTTAAGCCTCGCAATTCCAAGCGAAGCCGTTGCCGATGCAATGTGCGCCAACTGGAAAGAAAAAAGTCAGGAAATATATGAATTTATATTAAAGAAGTTGATGGAATAATATAGCAAACTGCCAAGCCCTAGATTTTACTCTGTAGCTTGGCAGTTTTTATCTCATCACTTACTTATTCTTAAATACATCATATCTCTCAAAGCTGTCGCTTTCGTAATAATACACCAACATTTCGCCATTATATTCTCCATATGGGAAATATTGTTTATCGTGGAATATTACGCCCTTTACTAAAAATCCTGGGTTACTTGTCCATGAAGCTAATACAACTTTGGAATATAATAATTCATCTATACTTTGTATATCATTATTTCTGTAGCAGGTTGGAAGGTCTTCTAATGTTCCTTCATAATATCCGTCATAAGCATCATTCTCTAAATCCTTGTTGCTAACAACTATCTCGCTAACAATATTACTCTTATTTAAAAAGACAAAGCCTTGATATACATTTTCCTCTAACTCCTTAGTTAATAGCGGTATATTAATCTTAACATCAAACACATCCGATAGTGTAGTATATCCATATGGATATATATTAAATAACAGCTTCTCGGTGCTATAGATAGGAAGTTTAGAATAGAAATCATTTCTATAAGTCTTATATGCCTTGTATCCTTCCTGCATTTCTTCAATGGTAGAACATGGACCAACATATCTATTCGATACACCAGACCAATTAGACTCTATAATTGTATCTTCTACTTTTTTCTTTCCAAACACAGTTGTATCAACTTTTATTCCCATCACTTCAAAGTTGCCATCAAAAACGCTTGAATAACCTTTAAGTAGAACAAATAAATTCTCCTCACCTGTCATCGCTTTAGAATCATTTTCTCCTTCAATGTTATAATCCCATTTAACAAGCTTTTTTGTATTATTTTCTTCTACTATCTGCATTACCTTCGCATCAAGCATATTATCTCCATCGTAAAATATAACCATCATCAGACTTGTATATTCATACATATTGCCTACGACAGGTACCGTTTTTATTGAACTTGATGCGTTGTAAGTAGAAACTATATCTGTATTGGCCTCTTCCAGCTTCACGTATTCATTAATTAAAATTTTATAATCATAGTCTGCTATAGTTTCTACAAAATATTTTTCAAAACCAACACTAGATTTATTATACTCTAAAAGCTCATAGTTTTGCACAACCGGATTTCCTGTGTAAGTTATCTTTTGTCCTATATATGTTACTTGTTCTGGCTTGGTTGTTAACTCTTTAGAATTATCATTTTTCTTACAAGCTACCATAGCCAGCATTAATAGTAACAATAATAATATTATTCTTTTTTTCATAAAGTACCTCCCTATCGTTGTATAATAGACACCATTTTCTTTACACCCTATAATAATTCATTATAACATTTTTCTCTATTTTTCATCAAGTGCAAGTACATTTATATGTAAAAAGAAGCACTCAAAATTGAATGCTTCTTCAAATTCATTATTCTATACAATTATCAATTACTTCCCAAACCTGCTCTAAGCCTTGCTTAGTTTCAGCTGAAAATGGGATTATCATACCGCTCTTACTAAGCCCTAAGCCCTCTCTTAGCATTTTAATATGCTTTTGTAGTTGGCTTCTGTTTATCTTATCAAGCTTGGTAGCTATTATTATTGGTTCATAGCCGTTATACACAATCCAGTCGTACATATTCTTATCGTTTGCTGACGGCTCATGTCTTATATCTATAAGCAAAAATACTTGCTTTAGTTGCGAGGATTTTCTTAGATATCTTTCAATCATCTTTCCCCACTTTTCTTTTGTTTCCTGAGACACTTTTGCGTATCCATAGCCTGGCAGGTCAACCATATACATTACATCATTTATGTTGTAAAAATTGATGGTCTGTGTCTTACCTGGTTGTGCCGATGTACGGGCATATGATTTTCTGTTCATAAGTGCATTTATCAATGATGATTTGCCTACATTAGATTTACCTGCAAATGCTACCTCTGGTTTGTCATTTTGTGGCAAAGTACTCGTTATACCACATACTGTTTCAAGATTTACGCTTTTAATTACCATTATGCTGTTTCTCCATCGTATTTATCCTTTTTAGAAACCTTCTGATTTCTATAGGTTAATTGTGGTTCTTCAAGTCCTAATGCACAATCCTTTGTTATTGTGCAGGTTGCAATTGTATCATCTGATGGAATTTCATACATAACATCCATCATGATTTTTTCCATAATTGAACGAAGTCCTCTTGCACCTGTCTTTCTTTCAAGACTCTTCTTTGCTATAACGCGGCATGCTTCTTCTTCAACTATAAGCTCTACCTCGTCAAGCTCAAATAACTTCTTGTATTGCTTAACCAAAGCATTTTTAGGTGTCATAAGGATATTTACAAGTGCATCTTCATCAAGCATATCTAATGATACATTGATAGGTACACGTCCGATAAATTCTGGAATAATACCAAATTTTATGAAATCCTCTGGTATTACTTCCTTGAACAAGTCACCTACGTTCTTCTCTTCTCTTGTTGCAATTTCCGCATTAAAGCCTATAGCTTTTTTATCCATACGCGCTTCAATAATCTTTTCAAGTCCGTCAAATGCACCACCACAAATAAATAATATATTAGAAGTGTCAATTTGAATAAGCTCCTGATGAGGATGTTTTCTGCCACCCTGCGGTGGAACTGAAGCTATAGTGCCTTCTATTATCTTAAGAAGTGCCTGCTGTACACCTTCACCCGAAACGTCTCTTGTTATTGAAACATTTTCTGATTTTTTAGTTATCTTATCTATTTCATCGATATATATAATACCGTGTTCGGCCTTTTCAACATCATAATCTGCTGCCTGAATAAGCTTTAAGATTATATTTTCAACGTCTTCACCTACATAACCTGCCTCTGTAAGTGTTGTAGCATCTGCAATTGCAAATGGTACATTGAGAATTTTAGCTAATGTTTGTGCAAGATATGTCTTTCCTGAACCGGTTGGACCGAGCATCAAAATATTGCTCTTTTGCAGTTCAACATCCATATCCTTCCCAGAAAGAACTCTCTTATAGTGATTGTAAACAGCTACTGACAAAACCTTTTTAGCTTCATCCTGTCCTATTACATAATCATCTAAAAATTCTTTGATTTGGCGTGGCTTTAAAAGGTTAATTGACAGTTCGTTACCACTTACCGCTTCATCAAATTCTTCTTCAATTATCTCACAGCATAATTCGATACATTCATCACAGATAAACACACCGTTAGGTCCAGCTATAAGTCTTTTTACTTGTTGTTCCTCCTTGCCGCAAAATGAACATCTTACTTTTGAGCTCATAGTCTTGTTTGCCATATTTCCACCTTTCCAATTACAACACTACAAGGAGATTGCCTTAAAAGCGATCTCCTTGCTATATTTTACTATCTTTTTGTTACAACGCTATCAATTAAGCCGTATTCTACAGCTTCCGCAGCTGACATATAATTATCTCTTTCTGTATCTGCCGCAATTGTTTCCAATGGCTTGCCTGTATTTTCAGAAAGAATTGTGTTAAGTTTGTCTCTTGTCTTTAAGATATGCTCTGCTGCAATCTTAATCTCTGTTGCCTGACCCTTTGCGCCGCCAAGTGGTTGATGTATCATAATCTCTGCATTAGGAAGAGCCATTCTCTTACCCTTTGCACCACCAGCTAAAAGGAACGCACCCATACTCGCAGCCATACCGATACATATTGTTGATACGTCGCATTTGATGTATTGCATTGTATCATAAATAGCCATACCAGCTGACACTGAACCGCCAGGGCTGTTAATATACAAATGTATATCCTTGCTTGGATCTTCTGCTTCTAAGAAGAGTAATTGCGCTACTACAAGGCTTGCAGTAACATCATTTACTTCATCCCCTAAGAAAATTATTCTATCCTTTAAAAGTCTTGAATAAATATCGTAACTTCTTTCACCACGACTTGTCTGTTCTACTACATAAGGTACTAAACTCATCGCATACCCTCCAATCTATTACTTTTCAACAGCTGATTCTACAAGGAAATCTACTGCCTTTTGAACTGCAAGATCCTTCTTCATTGCTTCAATTTCGTTTGGTCCCATGAATTCCTTAATCTTTTCGATTTCCATCTGGTACATTGAAGCCATGTTTTCAAGTTCTTTTTCTACATCTTCATCAGATGCTTCGATGTTCTCAGCCTTAACAACTGCTTCAAGAACTAATCTTGATTCAATTCTCTTAACAGCCTGTGGCTTCATTTCTTCTAAAAGCTTATCTGGTGTAAGACCTGTGAATTGGAAATACTGTTCAATTGATAAACCTTGTGACTGAATTCTTTGAGCAAATTCATCTGCCATCTGTCTAACCTGTGTCTCTACCATAGCTTCTGGAATATCCATCTTAGCGTTAGCTACAACCTTTTCTACTACAGCATTTTCTTTATCTGTCTTAGCAGCCTTTTCTTTTCTCTCTGCTACTGTCTTCTTAACATCTTCCTTATATTCAGCAAGTGTATCAAATTCTGATACTTCGCTTGCAAAATCATCATCAAGTTCTGGAAGCTCTTCTGCCTTAATTTCCTTAACAGCTACCTTGAATAAAGCTGGCTTGCCTGCTAAATCGGCTGCATGATAATCTTCTGGGAATGTAACATTTACTTCTACTTCATCGCCAATGTTCTTTCCGATTAACTGCTCTTCAAATGTATCTATAAATGAGTGTGAACCAATCTTTAAAGAATAATTCTCGCCCTTGCCACCTTCAAATGCAACTCCATCAACAAAGCCTTCGAAATCAATGATTGCTTCATCACCATCAACGATTGCTCTATCTTCTACAGCTATCTTACGTGAATTTTGCTTTCTTGCCTTATCGATTTCAGCGTTGATTTCTTCTTCTGAAACCTCTAAGTCAGCCTTCTCAACTTCGATACCCTTGTAATCACCAAGTGTAACTTCTGGCTTAATTGCAACCTCTGCTGAGAAAATGAATGGCTTACCCTTTTCTAATTGAACTACATCAATTGAAGGCTGTGATACTATATCAAGTCCTGATTCTTCAGCTGCCTTAGCATATGCATCTGGAATAATTGCGTTAACTGCATCTTCAAAGAATACTTCTGTACCATACATCTTTTCAATAACCTGACGTGGTACTTTACCCTTTCTAAAACCTGGCACTGCCATTTTATTACGGTTCTTTAAATATGCTGCCTGTACACCTTTTTCAAATTCTTCTGCTGAAGCTTCAATTATAAGCTTAACCATATTCTTAGCTTCAAGATTCTCAACTTTAAAACTCATTTTAAATATTTCCTCCTTAATATTACTGTATATTAACCCTTAAAATTGGGTATTTCCAGCGAAAGTCTAAACTATTATAGCACAGTTTACTTTTAATTCCAACTACTTTTTATTTAGTTATTGAAAAATTCTTCGAACTCTTCATATCCCTGTGCCATAAGCTGTTCCTTTTGGAACTTTTTATTTTTGTTCATTCTTGCAACCATTACATTATTGCCATTTGCACGCTCTTTCTGAGCCTTATCTATTATATCGCAAAGCTTGCTACCTGATATACCTTTCTCGATAAGATATACCTTCTTCTTTCCTGCATTTGGAACCTTAAATCCCTTTTCCATAAGAAGTAGGATTATTCTTTCAAAGCCAATCGAAAAACCGCATGCCGGTACATCATTTCCTGTAAATTTGCCTACCATCTTGTCGTATCTGCCGCCACCGCCGCAGCTACCGCCAAACTCTGGCATTGCGATTTCAAATATTGTACCTGTGTAATAAGACATTCCTCTTACAAGTGTTGGGTCAAATACTAAATCAAACTTAGCTGTCTTAGTATTCTCAACACTTTCAATAATTTCTAAAAGACTATCCTTTACTTCTGCCTCAAGATAATCACCAAGTGTATCTGCGATATAAGCCACACCATTGTCTGCCTTTGATACGCCATCAAATAATGCCACGTACTTATCTACATTTTCTTTAGCAAAACCACTTGCCACAAGCTCATTTGACACTCCGTCAAGTCCTATCTTGTCCATCTTATCAAGTATTATAAATACTGTATCATAATCTTTTTCTTCAAAGCCACTATAGGCCGCCATAGCCTTTAGAATTCTTCTTTCATTAATTCTTATCTGGAAGTTTTCAAACCCTAACTTGCCCAGTGTTGTAGTTGTCGCAAGTATAAGCTCTATCTCAGCTAAGTTGCTTGGCTCACCTAAAATATCAATATCGCATTGCATAAACTGGCGATATCTGCCTCTTTGTGGTCTATCCGCTCTCCATACATTGCCCATCTGTAAAGCCTTAAATGGTGTTGGAAGCTGATTTGAATTATTTGAATAAAATCTTACCAAAGGTACTGTAAGGTCATATCTTAAGCCCATATCCACAAGGTCTGCTTCTGTATTAGCAGTCTCAAGATTAAGCTTTTCGCCTCTCTTTAAAACCTTAAAAATAAGCTTTTCATTTTCTCCACCCTGCTTACTGCTGAGATTTTCTATATTCTCCATACATGGTGTCTCTATAGAAGTAAAACCAAATTTGTTATAGGTTTCCTTTATAACACTAATCACATAATCTCTTACCTGCATCTCTTCAGGCAAAATGTCTTTCATACCCTGAACCGGTTTCTTAATCACGATATGTACCTCCTAAATTTATCTCTACATTATAGAATAACATTACTTATAGGTTTTTAGCAACTAGTTTTTTATTTTTACCTTTTATAACAAAAGAGACCATCCTACGACGGCCTCTTTATTATTTGTTATAACTATAATTAGTTGTTACCTGACATTTGTTCTTCTTGTCTCTTGATCATCTTTCTAACCATTTCGCCACCGATTGAACCAGCTTGAGCGCTTGTTAAATGACCATTGTAACCTTCCTTTAATGGAACACCGATTTCAGATGCAACTTCCATTTTAAACTTATCCATAGCTGACTTTGCTTGTTTATTTGATGTCATGCTATTCACCTCCATAAAAAATATAGTTTTTTCGGTTGGAACCTTTTTGTCCCTCACCGTACTATTATTGTTTACAGAGTTTTTGTTTTTATTATGGTAAATACTGTATGCTTTTGCCGATTGAAATTTTTTCTTCCTCGCCTACTAAAATACCTACAAGCTCAAGTCCGAGATCAATTGATGTTCCCATACCTTTTGATGTAATGATTTTGCCATCACGAACCACTTTTTCCGATGAATACTGTGCGCCCTCAAGCTTATCTTCAAATCCTGGGAAGCATGTTGCTTTCTTACCTTTTAACAATCCCATCTGGCCAAATATAGATGGCGCTGCGCATATAGCTGCTATGTATTTATCTTTTTCCACAAATGAACGTATTATGTTCTTTGCTTTTTCATCTTCATTAATAAGCTTATATCCGCCGCCGCCCGGAACAAATAATAAATCCGAATCAGAAAATGATGCCTCCCACAACATAATATCTGCTGTCACTTTAATCTTTTGTGCACTTACTACATCCTTGCTATCCATTAACGAAATCGTTTCAACATTTACCTTTGCACGTCTTAATACATCAACTACCGCCAAAGCTTCTACTGTCTCAAAACCATCTACTAAAAATACACTAACTTTAGCCATATATACCTCCTTTAATGAGCAATTTATTGCGAACTACCGCACAAGAAAGTCCGAAGGAGTTCTTATGTCGGATAAATAAATTTGCGTCAGCAAATTTCTAATTGACTTTGCGTTAGCAAGTCATATGCCTCTTAATTGAATATTTATATTATTTATGTTATCATACTATATATATTACACTTTTGAAAGGAAAATTTCTATGGAAATCGAAAAAAAATTTTTAATAAATTCTCTTCCATTTTCTCTTGAAAATTTAAAATGCCATGATATTACGCAGGCTTACCTATGTACAAATCCTGTTGTTCGTGTAAGAAAAGATAACGAGGATTACATACTAACTTATAAAGGCAAAGGGCATATGATTCGTGAGGAATATAACCTTCCATTAAACAGCGAAGCCTTTTTTCATCTTTTAAAAAAAGCTGATGGTAATATCATCACCAAAAAACGTTATGAAATTCCTATTGAAAATAATTTAACTGTTGAGCTTGATATTTTTGAAGGTAAATTTGCCGGTTTAGTTCTTGCTGAAGTTGAATTTGAAACTGAAGAAGATGCTCTTAATTTCATTCCTCCTTCATGGTTTGCAAAAGAAGTTACAACTGACAAGGAATATCATAATTCAACAATGAGTCGTAAGGTATTTTAATGATTTTCAATTACATTTCTTGCCATTTCCTTATATTTGTCTGCTGCGCTTGGAGGCGAAACTATCTTAATGCCGCTTCCAAGTCCAAACAGCCAACCATAGAACTGCTCACTAAATACCAATTTAGTTCTTAGCATAAAATGCTCTTCATCCTGCTTTATAACTGTTACATCTCTGCCAAATCTATCATATACAACACCTATTAATCTGTTTGGGAAAACAATTGAGGCCATCTCACTTTTTCCTCCAAACATACCGAATACGCTCTTTGTATATGAGGACATATCTAATTTATCAAATTCTTCTTTGCCTATTCTTTCCTTGCGTTTTAAATTTACTGCATCCATTTTATCAACGCGATAATGTCTTATCATCTCATTTTTTTCGTTATATGCAACAAGGTAATAATTTTCATCGTCCCATATAAGCGCATAAGGACTAACCACATAAGGCTTATCGTTGTTGCGATAAATCTGCTTACGGTTAATGTCTATATCAAAATACTTGAATTCGATTTGCTTATTACTATTGATAGCCTCATAAATGTAGTCAACATTATAGTATACCGCTTTATTAAAGCCCTTATTTGCATTCATCATATAAACCTGTCTGTCAAGTTGCTTAGCTTCATGTACACTTGCCAAGGTCTCTAATTTTTTTATAAGGTTTTTTGTCTGCTTTTCTGTTATAAATTTTGAAGCCAAAACAGCATCCGTAAGCATTTTTAACTCAGCAATCTCAAACTCGCGGTTATCTATGTAGTAACCGCCTTTTTCTCTTTTTACTTCTATGCCAAATACATACAGCTTTTCAAAATCATCATAAATACTTTTTCTCTCTGCACTAATTCCATATGCTTCAAGCTTTTCTAATATTTTTTTCATAGAAATTGCGTGTTCTGCATCACTTTCGTGAAATAATATTTTTAACAAATACAATATTTTCATTTTTTGATTAGATGATTTTGCCATATTTACTCCTTCTTTAGCTGCTATGTTTAATTATATTCATTATTATACATTTTTCTATTTATTTTTACAACTCGTCCATTTCAAAGATTGCTTTTTTTTCAATACAATGTTATAATGAAAGAACTAAGAAAGGATTGGAGTGACCTATATGTTTAAATCTAAGAAAGAATCTCTAAAACCTCAAAAAGATTTACAGCTATTATTAGAAGGTATGGACAATGTTATCGCGAATGGTGAGGACGCGCAACTTGATCCAACGCTTTTTGGCGACCCAGAAATCGCTAAAAAGTTTAATAGTATGCTTTATGCAATAAAAAAATCTAATAATCATTATGCTATGCATCTTAATGACTCGATGGAGGTTATTGGTAACAGTGAATGTATTAAGTCTATGATTGAACAAGTTCAATCGCAGACTTCATCTATTGGCGATATGCAAACAACCAGTCAGGAACTTGGAAGTTCTATCAATAACATTTCTGCTGCCGTTGAAAATATTATTGCCAATACTAATATTGCCCTTGAAACAGCTATTAAGAGTTCAGCTAATATGAACAAGAGTATTGAAGTAGTTAACAAAGCTACAGACTCAATGCATGCTATTGGAGAGATGATTATTTCATTCAAAGAAAAAACAACACAAATTACAGATATCATACATATCGTTAAGAAGATTGCTAACCAGAGTGGTTTATTAGCTCTTAATGCTTCAATTGAAGCGGCCAGAGCTGGTGAAGCAGGACGCGGTTTCGCGGTTGTTGCTAATCAGGTTAAAGAATTATCTAACAACACAAGTGCTTCTGCAGAAGACGTTGTAAGATATGTTACTGAATTACAGGACGGTATTGATGAATTAGTTAATACAATTACTCAGACTTCAGCTTACATAGAGTCAAGTAACGAAATCGTTTCTCAATCTGTTAAGGATATTGATATGATCAATACTGAAATGAATGTTATTACAGATGAGATTAACAGTATTTACGATTCTATTGAAACTCAGAGTGAGGCCACTAACCTCTTTGCTACTGCTGTTACTGATTTATCTGATTCATATCACGAATTACTTGATGACTGCTTAAAGACTGGTGCTCTTATGCATAGAATCAGCCGTTCAGTTGATAACTGTAGAAGTGATCTTGCAAGACAAAAGTGTATTCTTTCAAGACAAGAATGGCTCAGAGTATTTGAAATTGACCACCTTATCTTTACATGGCGTCAATACAACAGCTTACAAGGCTATGAAACTCTTAAACTTACTCAAATCAACAATCCTAACGGATGTAAATTCGGTAAGTGGGTTGGCAAGCAAACAGAGCCTAGACTCATTAATTCAGAAACATTTAAGAATCTTGTTAAGTATCATCAAAAGATTCATGAAAAATCTGTTGATTGTTGGAATGCAACTCAGGATGGTAACTCAACCTTAGCATTGAAGCACTTCAACGAAGCATATGATTGGATGCAAAAGTTTATTTCAGAAATCAACAAGCTTAAAAAACTTGATTTAGAGATATTTGGAGATATTACAGAATCTGTAAGTTTATAAAACAAACGAAACCTAAGAGCCTACTCTTAGGTTTCATTTATGCAAATAACACGAGGTACAAAATATGAAAAAATTATTTTTTGCAATTGCATTTTCATTTATGCTTGCTTTTTGCAGCTTAGAAGTATCAGCTGCTGAATTAAACGCTATAGTCAAACTACCAGATGCAACTATTGACAATGGTTTGCTTAGCGATGGTAATTATTCAACAACAAGAGTATTTTCAAAGGACCAGCAAATCTCGATTACAGCTAGTGACGAAAGCAAGATTAGCGGACTCTACATTATTTGGAATGATCCGGTTAAGCCTTGGACCCTAACAACTAACGAGGGCACTATTGAATGTGGTAAATACGGTTTTATACACGAATATATAAAAATTGATACACCAAGTTCGCGTTTACTAATTAATATTCCTGCTAACAATATGGATATATCAGAAATTCGTATTTTTAGTGAAGGTGAGCTTCCATCTGATGTGCAGGTTTGGAATCCTCCTTGCGAAAAAGCCGATATTATGCTTGTTTCTTCTCACGCTGACGATGAAATACTCTTCTTTGGCGGGATAATACCAACCTATGCTGTAGGAAGAAATGCAACTATTCAAGTAGTATATATGACTGAGTTTTGGTCTACTACACCAGTGCGAGAACATGAGAAATTGGACGGACTTTGGGAAAGTGGTCTTAATATCTATCCAGTGTGTTTAAATTTTTATGATGTATATTCAAGTAGCCTTGCACAGGCTGAAACTCAATACAGTCTTGATGCTTTAACAGAAAATGTTACTGAGCAGTTAAGACGTTTCAAGCCACAGGTTGTTGTAACACATGATTTTAATGGCGAATATGGTCATGGTTTCCATATGATAACCGCAAAAGCAGTTTCTCTCGCTTTAGAAGCTGCCACAGACAGTTCAAAATACCCTGACCAAGTAAGTAAATATGGCATTTGGGACACTCCAAAGACCTACATTCACCTTTACGAAGAAAATAAAATACGACTAGATTTAAGACAGCCAATAACAGGTATGAACAATCAGACTGCTCTTGATATAGCAAAAGCCGCTTATAAAAAGCACGTTTCGCAACAATGGTGCTGGTTCTATGTATCAGATGACTACCAATACAGTTGTGCAGACTTTGGTCTTTACAGAACAAAGGTAGGTATTGACACTAATAATGATATGCTTTGCAACCTAAAAACCTATGCCGTACAAAAGGCTGAAGAAGAATCTATACAGGCATCTATTGCAGAATCAATTAGTCAATCGGAATCTATTAGCCGTTATGAAGAAGAAAGTTCAAGCATTGAAGCTTCTATAAAAGCTTCTAGCGAAGCCGCCAGTATAGCAGCAGCTGAAAATGAAAAGAACAATAAAAAGCAAGCAGGCAATACTATTACAATTATATTAGCCGTATTGTTTGTAGCAGCTATTATTATCTTACTTGAAAGCTGGCATGTAATGATTAAACGTAAACAGCGTTAAACTATAAAATATTCTTATATAAAAAATAAGTTTCGCAAAACGCGAAACTTATTTTTTATTCTTCTTCATCTTCTATTGGTTCGTCAGTCGGTTCCTCTACTGATTCTTCTGTTGGTCCTTCTGTTGTCTCCTCTGCTGGTCCCTCTGTTGGTCCCTCTGTTGGTCCTTCTGTTGGTTCCTCTATTGGTCCTTCTGTTGGTTCCTCTATTGGTTCATCCGCTGGTTCTTCTACAATCTCCTTTATCTCCTGTTCAGGCGGACCTGATAAGCTTCCACCTGATAATACATGTTGTGCATAGCTTCTTAGTTCTCTTTCCCACAACACATATGTTGAATTTTGCAAATGAAGATATTTATCTGAGCTATATTCCAAAAGTGTATATCCTCTTTCATCACAAAGGATATCTGATACATTTATAAAACCATATCCATTCTCAGCACATTTTTGCTTAACCTTGACATTATACTCTCTTATAAGCTTATTATTAAAATTAGCCTTTTCTCTGCCTTCACACATATATGTTGTGCTTATTACATATATCTGTACATTTGGACTAAGCCTTTTTATTTTAGCTAATAAGTTCATATAATCATTTGCCATAGCCTCTGTGCTGCGATTTCCAAAATCATTTAAGCCGAATGAGACAAATACCTTTTCTACTTCCATTTCACCTATAGAATTAAATATATAGTCTCTTTTTCCGTTATACAAAGGATGAATTACTGTTCCACTTGTATCCATTGCCTCAAATGTTGAATATCCTACCTTGCAAAGGAAATATGGAGTAGAAAAGAAACCTTTTCCTTTATGAATAACGTAATTATTCCAGCCTACTGTAATTGAATCCCCCACAAACACAGAATTTTTAAAAAATTCATCTGTATCGTTTGGAGTAGAATAACTGTAATTAGGCCATGCGTTATTACCTTCAACCTCTTCATCCGGGTTTGATGGTACATATGTTGGTGTTTGAATGCTACCACCGCCAGAAGTTGTATTTTCTTCTTTTGAAGAATTATTCTGTTCACCTTGTACGGGGTCATTTTCATTTCCTGATTGACTAGGCAAAGGCTCCTTAGTGTCTGCTTCTTCTGATACTGCATTGGTTGCTTCGGAGCTATAAATAGCATTAACATTTATTTTATTAGATTTTTCATCTTTAACAACCCATACAATCGCAATAATGAACACCAATACCGCAGTAACGCTTATACCTATTTTAACTATATCATTTCTATTATACATACAATTCTTCCTATTATTAATGAACGCTATTTAACATTTCAGCGTATGTAGGATATGCAAGATACTTCTTGCCCATCATAGTTTCTAATTCATCAATCACTTCTCTTAAAGCAGCCATAACAGTAAGAACATTTTCACGATAATACTTTGCAAGTGTATATGCATCTTCCTGCTTTGGTACAAGCTTTATGCTATCCTTTAATTGTTCATATTTATCAAAGAGCTGTCCTGATAAATCAGCCATTTTAACTAAAAAAGTTTCTTCTAATCTTGTATCAAGACCTATTCCCAAATTCTTCTTAGTAGCAAGAAGATTTGCAAAATCTGCCTGACAGCTAATCAACGACGGAATAATACCCTTGCTAATCATATCTATAAGTGTTAATGCTTCTATATTA
Source organism: Lachnospira sp. (assembly GCA_015057605.1). Lineage (GTDB taxonomy): Bacteria > Bacillota > Clostridia > Lachnospirales > Lachnospiraceae > SIG291. The sequence goes on from SVDX01000019.1 coordinate 40,532, forward strand.
ACATTCTTGTAGTAATTTTCTAAAAGGATTTCACATCTTGATTCAATCTCAGTTTTAGTAAATACACTATGCTTTTCAAAGACCTTAATGCTCTTATCACTGATAAACTCCGGCAAAGCATCAACTGAGCTTTGTAGGTTGGCAAGGCCTCTTTTTTCGGCCTCTAAAACCCATTCTTCGGAATAATTATTACCATTAAATATTATTCGCTTATGCTCACTAATATTCGCCTTAATCAATGCATTTAAGTCGCTGTTAAAATCAGTACTCTTTTCTAACACATCTGCAAATTGCGATAAAGCTTCAGCAACAATAGTATTGAGTATTATATTAGGACCTGATATTGAAAATGCTGAACCTAACATACGGAACTCAAATTTGTTACCTGTAAATGCAAATGGCGATGTTCTATTTCTATCTGTTGTATCCTTAGGGAAATGTGGTAGCACTGTAGCACCTATCTCCATAAGCGACTTTTGTTTATCATCATATGACTTTCCATATTCAATTGCTTCTAATATTTCTGTAAGCTCTTCGCCTAAAAATATAGAAATGATTGCTGGCGGCGCTTCATTTGCACCAAGTCTGTGGTCATTACCAGCACTTGCAGCTGAAACTCTTAAAAGCTCTTGATAATCATCAACCGCTTTTATCACTGCCGTTAAAAATAATAAAAATTGCGCATTTTGTGAAGGTGTATCACCTGGTTCTAAAAGATTTCTTCCTAAATTAGTAGATAATGCCCAATTGTTATGCTTACCACTTCCGTTAACGCCTGCAAATGGCTTTTCATGTAAGAGACAAGCCAAGTTATGCTTTGCGGCAATGCTCTTCATAAGCTCCATAACCAACTGATTGTGGTCCGTAGCTATATTAGTAGTCGAATATATCGGTGCAAGCTCATGCTGTGCAGGAGCTGCCTCATTATGCTTAGTCTTAGCTGGCACACCAAGCTTCCAAAGCTCCTCATCTAACTCTTTCATATAATCAGATACTCTTTGCTTAATCGCGCCAAAATAGTGATCTTCAAGCTCCTGTCCTTTAGGTGGCTTTGCTCCAAAAAGAGTTCTGCCACAATTTAAAAGGTCTGGACGTTTTTCATATAAATCCTTATCAATAAGGAAATATTCCTGTTCTGCACCTACTGTTGTAATAACTCTTGTAGTCTTATCATCACCAAAAAGCTTTAATATTCTTAATGCCTGCTTATCAATTGCCTGCATTGATCTTAATAATGGAGTCTTTTTATCAAGTGCTTCACCACTATATGAGCAAAATGCAGTTGGAATGCATAATGAACCATTTTTTATAAATGCGTATGAAGTAGGATCCCATGCTGTATAACCTCTTGCTTCAAACGTAGCTCTAAGTCCACCTGATGGGAAGGACGATGCATCTGGTTCACCCTTTACGAGTTCCTTACCCGAAAACTCCATAATCACCTTGCCATTAGCCTCAGGCGATATAAAGCTGTCATGCTTTTCTGCAGTAACTCCTGTCATAGGCTGGAACCAGTGTGTAAAATGAGTAGCACCCTTTTCTACAGCCCAATCCTTCATAGCAGCAGCAACAACATTTGCTACGTCAAGCTCAAGGTGTTTACCCGTTTCAATAGTTTTTACTAATGCCTTATATGTATCCTTAGGCAATCTTTCTCTCATAACAGTATCGTTAAATACCATACTTCCATACATTTCTTGAATATTACTCATTTTTGCCTCCTGCAGTGCTTTCAATATTAACGAAATCATTTCCTCTAACCAATGCACTAATCATATATACCACAACAACTGGCGCACCAAAGCTTGCAATAGAAATATCTCTATATACATTCCTCTTATTATTGTTTGTAATAAGCATTACAACAATAAATATCTCCGTAAACATTATCATAAACATAAGATAGCATAACATATCTGCCTTGTTCCACTTTGAAACAATAACAACAAGCGATACCATAACCAATACAATACTTGTTATAGTAGGCATCTTAATATCCTTTAAGAAATGGAATTCAAACCAAATAATAAGGAAGAATACAATGGCAATACTTGACACAATAAGCGCATCTGTAACTTTTAAAACCTTATCAAACCACACATAATACGAACCCATAAGTATGCCCATAGCTACCGAGTTGATAAACATTGTAAGTCTATACAGCTTTTCATATTTTCTTCCAAGTAAATGCACCACCGCTGACACAATAAACATACCTAACGAAAGCGCAACTCCTTCTATTTCCATTCTGCATTCTATTGCAATAAATGTCCCGACAAGCACACACAGTATAATAACTGTAATCAGCTTTGACATAATATTCGTCTTTTCACTCATAAAATACTCCTAACAATCAAATTGCATATTTTCACCATTATACAACATTATTAAAACAAATTCAATACGCGCCATTTCTAAACAATTCAATCATCTCATTTGTAAGACTTATATCCGAATCATTATGCGGTATTTCATTTCGTTCAAACCACTTGCCTTCCTTAAGTTCAAATGTATCCAACTTAATTTCATTATTTCCATCAAGTTCAGCAAAAAATCCCATAAGTAGCGATTCTGAAAATGACCACGGCTGTGATTTATAGTATTTTATATTTTTAACCTTAAGACCTACTTCCTCAAATACCTCACGTCTTACTGTATCCTCTAAAGTCTCTCCTGTTTCAACAAAACCTGCAACCAATGCATATTTAGCATACTGTCTACCAGCATACTTTGTCATTAACAAATTATTTCCATCTGTAACAGCAACAATAACGGCAGGTGAAATTTTAGGATAAATAATATTATCACAATGTGTACAATTCATAGCTCGTTCGCTTTCGCTTTTAGCCATAATATGACCACATCTGCCACAAAACTTATTATTCTTATAAAAATGCTGTAGCGACATGCCTGTAATAGCTGCAAACGCAATCCACATTGGTCTTATATTTCTTATCTCTGTATTAGAATAATATCTATAAACTTTATTTTCATCAAATGCATGCTCCTCAGCCATAAAAAATTTATCTTCATCAATAGAAAATAAATACTGTAGCTTATCACAAACAAATTCTTCCACTCTTGGTATAGTATTATCACATCTGTTAAGCATAATACAATTATCCTTATAAATAAGAATATAATCATTTTTATCAGCCTCAATAGCTTTAAAGCTTATATCATATTTCTTTCCATTAATATCCTGTATCATAATATCCTCCTATTGAATAAAAAGAGTTTGCTTGCAAACTCTCGCGCCGAGCACGGTTGCGACAGCGACATCTTCCAGTCGTGCGAGTGCGATCCTTAGCGGAGCGTTTTTGTTCAATAGGAAATAACACTAAAGAGGAATTTCCTATTGAACAAAAAAAGGAATCTCATCGAGATTCCTACAGTGCGGATGAAGGGACTTGAACCCCCACGGTCTCCCACTAGATCCTAAGTCTAGCGCGTCTGCCAATTTCGCCACATCCGCATAAAAAATGAGACTGCCGGGGTTCGAACCCGGGACACCTAGATTAAAAGTCTAGTGCTCTACCGACTGAGCTACAATCCCAAATAAAATATCATTTTATTATATCATCGCATAAATGCGAACTGGGCTAGATGGATTCGAACCATCGAATGCAGGAGTCAAAGTCCTGTGCCTTACCGCTTGGCGATAGCCCAATGTTGCTTTTTCAAGCAGGGTGGATAATGAGATTCGAACTCATGACCTCCAGAGCCACAATCTGGCGCGCTAACCAACTGCGCTATACCCACCATAAAAGATAATTGCGCCCCTATGGCGCAATACCCTAAGTGTGCCCAAAGGGATTCGAACCCCCGACCCACGGCTTAGAAGGCCGTTGCTCTATCCAGCTGAGCTATGGACACAAACCTTGATGCTTTTGCATCAAAAAGCGGGTGATGGGAATCGAACCCACGTATCTAGCTTGGAAGGCTAGTGTTCTACCATTGAACTACACCCGCAGAAGTCGGGGTGACAGGATTCGAACCTGCGACCTCTTGATCCCAAATCAAGCGCTCTAGCCAAGCTGAGCCACACCCCGGTATTAGGTTTTTCTTGCGTCGCTTATCGCAACGCAAGTGTTATTATATTATATCTAAATTTGTTTGTCAACATTTTTTTTGAACTTTTTTAGATTTTTTTTCATTTCTTCCAAAGCCTTGCCTCTATGGCTTATTTTATTCTTTTCTTCCATTGAAAGTTCTGCTGTTGTTTTACCTAATTCTTCTACTAAAACTATTGGATCATAACCAAAACCATTATCTCCACGCGGTTCATCAGCTATAATTCCTTCAATTGTTGCTCTTGTAGTCACAATTTCTCCACTTGGAAATGCAGCTGCTATAGCGCACACAAAGCGAGCTGTTCTTTTACTTTTTTCAACGCCCTGTAATCTTTCTAAAATAATACGGTTCTTCTCGCTATAAGGCGTATCCTCGCCCAAATATCGTGCAGAATATATGCCCGGTTCTTTATTAAGATAATCCACTTCAAGGCCCGAATCATCTGCTAAAACCACTTCTTTTGTAAGTTCCATAATAGTTTTGGCCTTAATAATTGCATTTTCTTCAAATGTATTTCCATCTTCAACAATATCAACGTCAATGCCTGCGTCCTTAAGCGATAGTATTTCCACATCTAAATCCGCTAAAATAGACTTGATTTCTTTCATTTTTCCCTGATTTGTTGTTGCAAATATAATTCTATCCATTATTGTTTCTCCTCTACTTTATTTGTAAACATCTTAAGACATACATTCCATTTTTTAGTAGCTTCAACATTTTCCCACACTCTTCCATACGAGCTTATATAGCTTTCACCATCATTTATATTGGTAATGGACGTAGAATAGCCAGCTCTATACTCTACCGCTATAGGATTCTTCGTGTTTGGAGTCTTAATTCTTACTATAACAGCATATTTTTTACCTTCTGTTAGTAATATTTCTTCATCAATTTTTACAGTGTAATAACCAGCATTTTCAAATTTGCCATTTGTTAATAGTCTTCTATTATTGAGCGATGACGCCTCGTCATTGAAATTCTCAACAAAATACACTTCATATTCAGTATCCTTGCCTGTTGCATAAAAACTTACTGCCTCAAGTGTCTCATCAGAATTAGCCTTATATACATTTGCAAAATATGCCTGTTCTGATGAAAATCCGGCTTGACCAACCCAACCGCACATATCACTCTGATATATATTATCATAATTATCATTTGGCTCAATGCCAGTATATACAAGATTATTTACACCTATATTAGAATCATAGTATGACACATAAAATATACCATCATCGCCAAATGCTGTACCCCAGCTATTTTGGCAAATAAATGCGCCATCTCCCTCAGGAACCTTCGTAAAATTCTCTTTAGGATAATTATCATCCCAACCAACAATTACAATATCATGATTAGGTCTTTCTTCGCCCTTATAGCAATATGCAGCTTTTTCTCTATTATAATATTGAGAATATGAGCTTGCAGTCTTTAAGGATGTATATATTGAACTTTGAACACCACCATATAGAAAAACAGTTTTCTTGATTTCTGCAAAATCTTTACTTTCTATTATTTGTATTTCTTGAACATGTACCACCGGTTTTAAATTTCCAGGAGTATAATAATCGCCATATGCATCATCAATCGCTAATACAGGGCCCTTCCATGCCGCCAAATACGAAATTGCCATTGTATAGGTTCCGCCACTAAGCATAGAAACTAGGTGTGGATTGTTAAGAACCATATGTTCTTGTGAAAAATCATATTTTATATCAGGCATAATACTTGATTCTAATGCTGTTAACGCTGCAAATGCCCAGCATGCGCTAAATTTACCCTGGTCCTTAACATCAGGCATTCTATTGCTAACCCTATAGTCATAGTAATAAGGTATTGTACTTTCTCCAACCTTCGAATTAACCATAGTAGCAATGTTTGTATTAGTATCAAATGTACATATATATCCAAATATTTTTTCAAATACTTCCTGAGGAATATATGTAACGTCGTCAACTTTGACTATTTCATTTTCAAACTCATATTTTTCATCATTAACATAGTTTGTCTCATCATTCAGTCCAATCACTACCTTTGATAAGCCCTTTTCAATAACTATTTTATCCTTTCCGTATTCGTTATATGCGCACTCAAACAAGGAGGTTACTTTATCTGCCGGAATCATAAGAGTTCTATTCTCATTAAAATAGAATTTCTTACTCGCCTTAGTAACATCCTTTCCATCTACAAAAAGTTGTATTTCTTTAGCATTAATACTATCAGAAACAACCTTATTCCATTCATTCTGTTCAATCTTATACTGCTCATTTGCTACTACTTTACCCTTGTATGATATATCAAATATCTTTATTGAAAGTAGTACAGCCAATAACCCTACGGTCACAATATAGAACCATTTTCTACTCATAATTCTCATCCAATCTACATTTGCTTTTTAGGAGGCTTAGGACCTAAAAACTGGTAATAATACGTCTTTAACATACCATTATAAATCTTTCTATTTTTATCTGCCTTTCTCTCCATATATTTTTCAGTATCCTCATATGAAGTAATAATATATGCAGACCATGAATCTAATGCCTTAAACTGTTTACCTAAAGCACCATAAATAGCCGGCAAATCAGCTTTTTCCTCAAGTCTTTCACCATATGGTGGATTAGTTATAATAAATCCATATTTTTTAGCATGACTCAATTCAGCCACAGGTCTTTGCTGGAAATGTATCATTCCATCAACACCCGCTTTTAACGCGTTATCACGTGCGATTCGAATCATTTTAGCATCAATATCATAGCCCTGAATTTCTGTCTTAACACTCTTATCTATGACATCATGTGCCTCATCCATTACATCATACCATTCCTTCTTTGGAATAATATTATTCCAATTTTCAGAAATAAATTCTCTGTTAATTCCTGGTGCAATATTAGCTGCAATCAAAGCCGCTTCAATAGGAAATGTTCCGCTACCACAAAATGGATCCACTAATATTCTATCTGCTTTCCATGGTGTCAGCATAATAAGTGCCGCCGCCAAAGTCTCTGAAATAGGTGCTGCCCCTGCTATACTTCTGTATCCTCTTTTATGTAATGAGTCACCCGATGTATCTATTCCAATTATAACCTCATCCTTTATAATATTCACACGGATAGGATATTTATTACCATTCTCTTCAAACCAATTAAGTTTGTACTTTGTTTTCAATCTTTCTACTATAGCCTTCTTTACAATAGATTGTATATCAGAGCTACTAAACAATTTACTATTTACTGAATTAGCCTTAGTTATAGGGAAATTACCGTTAGCTGGCAAAAATTCCTCCCATGGCAATTCCTTAGTTTTATCGAACAATTCAGTAAATGTAAACGCTTTAAATCTGCCTACCTGAATAAGCACACGCTCAGCAGTTCTTAAAAATATATTTGCACGACATACAGCCTCAGCATCTCCAATAAATGTAACCTTGCCGTCTTCAACCTTACTTATATCATATCCTAAATCAATAATCTCTTTTTTTAGTACTGATTCCAAGCCAAAATGGCATGGCACAACCAATTCAAATCTGTTCATTACTTTCTCCTTAAAGCGTTATATTATAATAGTAAAGCCTTAAAGTTTTAATGTCAATCTTTTATTTTCTACCAATCCAGTTATTTCCTCTATATAGGCCAATTCCACCTACTAAAGAAACTGCCTGATATCCCATTTCGTCAAATCTTTTTGCAGCCAATAGACTATTACCACCTCTGTCACAATAAAAAATAATCATTTTCTCTTTATTAATAATGCAATCAAGTCCTTCTATCCTATCAAACGTACAGTTTATAGCTCCCTTTATATGACCTTTTAAGTATTTCTCCTTAGTTCTAAGATCAACTATTTCACAATAGCTCTTTTCAACAAATTCATCCAATTCTTTAACTGATATTGTTTCAAACATAAATACTCCAATATAGTTTATTTATATTATAATATATATTTTTCCAATAAATGTTATTAAAAAAGAGGCTTTAAAGAAAACCTTTAAAGCCCCTATTTTTTTTACTATCTGCAATCTTTAGCTGCATTTGATGCATTTTTGCTTGCATTCTTTGATGCATTTGATGAATTTGATGCATTAGTTGAATTCGATGCGTTCTTAGCATCATTAGTTGTAGAATTTTTACTCATATTTTTTAAATCATTTTTAGAGTTTGTCATATAAATTCCCCTCCTATTTTTAAAAATTCGTACACGATTATTGTACCAATAATTCATTTTTATATACTATCTATTTTTATTTTTAATAAAAAAACCACTTGTAAAAATCGACAAAATGTACTATAATAACTTTAGTAAGAGACATCTATGATTTTTCTTACATTATAACCCCTTATTAATTATTTATACTCCCCTCATCGAAATAGCACTAGTCTCTAGTGTTATTTCTCTTTTTATCCCCCTTTTTTACAAAACATGATAATTTATCATAGAAGAATAAAGTGATCTTCCATAAGTGTTCTTCTTTTACAGGAAAGGTTTCTTTAGAGGGATCCCTATTAAACAAAAAAGCGTATTTAGTTAAACTAAATACGCTTTTAATGTATGTTAGAGGATTCGAACCCCCGACCTTCTGGTCCGTAGCCAGACGCTCTATCCAGCTGAGCTAAACATACATAATTATTGACAAAAAGTAATAGCAAGGGCTATTACTTTTAATGCCGGCGACCGGACTTGAACCGGTATGAGTGTTACCTCGCAGGATTTTAAGTCCTGTGCGTCTGCCTATTCCGCCACGCCGGCATAAGTGGGACCAATAGGGCTCGAACCTATGACCCCCTGCTTGTAAGGCAGGTGCTCTCCCAGCTGAGCTATGATCCCAAATATTATTTTAATGGGAAAACACATAGTATCTTCCCATCTTTAACGACCCGAATGGGGCTCGAACCCACGACCTCCGCCGTGACAGGGCGGCGCTCTAACCAACTGAGCCACCGGGCCAAATAAATTTATTAATTGAAGTATACCAAATGGACCCTCAGGGACTCGAACCCAGGACCGACCGGTTATGAGCCGGTTGCTCTAACCAACTGAGCTAAAGGTCCGTAGTAACCAGAGTTATTTGGTTACAAAAGCCGACGACCGGACTTGAACCGGTAACCTGCTGATTACAAGTCAGCTGCTCTGCCAATTGAGCCACGTCGGCATAATATGTTGTATACTTCAAAATGACTCCAACGGGAATCGAACCCGTGTTACCGCCGTGAAAGGGCGATGTCTTAACCGCTTGACCATGGAGCCTTATTTATTAGCTTTCGCTAAACTCCCCGTGTTGGACTTGAACCAACGACATCATGATTAACAGTCATGCGCTCTACCGACTGAGCTAACGAGGATTATTTTCTTATGAAAGTAATCATACCTTCAAAACTACACATTAACTATCTTCTTTAACATCCGTTACCTCTTAGATAACTTCCTCTTTCCTAACCTAACTACCTTGCAAAGAATTCTTCCTTCCTTGCTTTGGTCAAGCCCTCGACCTATTAGTATTAATCAGCTACATGTGTTACCACACTTCCACCTTTAACCTATCTACCTCGTCGTCTTCAAGGGGTCTTACTGCTTTCGCATGGGATA